>JBGSMP010000323.1:0-4494 GCA_041740105.1 Sphingomonadaceae bacterium | reverse complement strand
ACTGTAGCTGTGCGGAAACACCGCGTCGGTTTCCTCGGTATGCCGCATATACTCCTGGATGCCGAAATTCGGCACCCAGCTATCGAAATGCAACGCCGCGCCCATCGTGACTGGCGACAGATCGGTTGCGCCGTGGCAGCCGGTCCGCACCTGATACAGCGCCGCAAAGTCCGCGACGCGGCGCAAATGCGTAATCCCGCCCGAGCCGACAACGGTCATCCGGATATAATCGATCAACTGGTTCTGGATCAGGTCTTTGCAGTCCCAGATAGTATTGAAAATCTCGCCGACGGCCAGCGGTGTAGTCGTGTGCTGGCGGATAAGCTTGAAGGCCTCCTGGTTTTCGGCAGGCGTTGCATCCTCGATCCAGAAGAGATGGTAAGGCTCAAGCGATTTGCCCAGCCGCGCCGCCTCGATCGGGGTCAAGCGGTGATGGACATCGTGCAGCAGATGGGGATCTTCGCCATAAGTATCGCGCAGTGTCTCGAACAATTTAGGCGCGAAATTGAGATATTTTGATGTGTTCCACTGCGTTTCGGTCGGCAGGGCAGCATCGGCTGGCTCGTAATGCAGCGTACCTCGACCGACGCCGTAAGCGAGCTTCACCCCCGGCACCCCCGATTGCGCGCGGATCGCCTTGTAGCCGAGTTTGATATAATCGCCGACCGCCGCAACAGTGGCGTCGATATCGTCGCCATTGGCATGGCCGTACACCATCACGCCGTCGCGGCTCTTGCCGCCGAGCAGATCGTACAGCGGCATATTCGCCGCCTTTGCCTTAATGTCCCACAGGGCCACGTCGACCGCCGCAATCGCGCGCATCGTTACCGGGCCGCGCCGCCAATAAGCCCCGCGATAGAGAAATTGCCAGATATCCTCGATTCGCCGGGCGTCCTTGCCGATGAGCGCCGGGATCACATGATCCTCAAGATAGGACACGACTGAAAGCTCGCGCCCGTTCAGCGTCGCGTCGCCAATGCCGGTCAGGCTGCCCTCCACTTCGATCTTCAGCGTCACGAAATTGCGTCCGGGACAAGTGGTAATGACACGTGCTGCGGTAATCCGCATATCTCTCCCTTTCCATTTATGCCTTTAGCCCGTGGCGCTGTGACTACACCGACTTGACGCCGACGAATTGGTCTGTCAAGTATTCAAAACTGTCCTAACCAATTATCGAATTCAGCCGTGGGAAATAAACGTGAAATTTGCTAGGTCGCTGTGGGTCAAACCATAGACAAAGGATATTCCAACGTGAGCCGCAACATTCAGAAACCTGCGAGGCTGTATCAGAGCGTCGCCGAGCGTTTGACCCGGGCGATCGCTGCCGGAACCTATGCAGTCGGAGATCGGCTGCCAGCCGAACGCGAACTGGCGGCAAACTTCGAAGTGAGCCGCCCGACAATCAGAGAAGCGATTATAGCTCTTGAACTTGACGGGCTGGTCGAGGTCCGGATCGGCTCGGGTGTCTATGTCATCGAGCGGATGGCGAGAACCGCTGCCGTCGTCATGGATATCGGCGCGTTCGAACTGACCGAAGCAAGACTGCTGATTGAGGGCGAAGTGGCGGCGTTGGCCGCAACCCAGATTTCGGACGAAGAAATCGCAGAACTCGAACGGCTGCTCGTCGAAATGGATAATGCCAACAAAAAAAGCGCCGGAGCGGGCGAAATGGTTGATCGTCAGTTCCATGAAGCCATCGCTGCTGCCACGCGGAACAGCGCATTGGTGTCTGCGGTCGAGCAACTCTGGACCATCCGCAACCGATCCCCGCAAGTATTGCTGCTCCTCGAAAAAACCCGCGCCAAGGGGTATGTGCCTGTCGTCAACGAGCATAAGGCGATTGTAGACGCGCTAAAAAGTCGCGACGCGAATGCAGCGCGGGCGGCGATGCGCGATCATCTCAGCCGCGTGCTCGACTATCTGCTCGACGCCACAGAGGTTGAGGCGATCGAAGCCGCGAAAGCCAAGATGGCGGCGCAGCGATCGCGATTCGGCCATAAATCCCGAAATTAGAGGAAACTACAAAAGTGCCATCGCCGTTGCGACTTAATCCTGATCGTCTGTTTCCCGCCAACCCCGATGTTCGCGCGACTGCCCGGCGCTTGTATGAAACTATTGCGGGAGTTCCGATCCTGTCGCCGCACGGCCATACCGATCCATCGTGGTTTGCCGGTAATGAGAATTTTGCCAATCCCGCGGCGCTGTTCATTGAGCCTGACCATTATGTTTACCGCATGCTCTATTCGCAGGGCATTTCGCTCGAACGTCTGGGCATCGCCGATATTGAGGGCAATCGTCCCGATGTCGATCCGCGCGACGCCTGGGGCTTGTTTGCCGCCAACTATCATCTGTTTCGCGGCACTCCGTCGCGAATGTGGCTCGACTGGGTATTTTCCAGCGTCTTCGGGCTTGATGCTCGGCTGTCGAATGACACAGCCGATCTTTACTATGATACCATCGACGCTGCGCTAGCGACCGACGCGTTCCGTCCCCGCGCATTGTTCGAGCGGTACAATATCGAAGTCATTGCCACCACCGAATCGCCCATCGATACGCTTGAACATCATGCCGTAATCCGCGCGTCGGGCTGGCAGGGGCGGGTGATTACCGCCTATCGCCCCGACCCCGTGGTCGACCCCGAGTTTGAAGGCTTTGCCGACAATTTGCGCGAGTTTGCCCGGTTGTCGGGCGAGGACATATCGAGCTGGCAGGGCTATCTCGCCGCGCACCGCAATCGCCGCGCTTTTTTTGCCAGCATGGGCGCGACCTCGACCGACCATGGCCACCCGACGGCTGCGACCGCCGATTTGAATGAGGCTGAAGCCGAAGCCCTGTTCGCTCGTGTAACGAGCGGTGCCGTCAGCGCCGCTGATGCCGAACTGTTCCGCGCGCAAATGCTCACCGAAATGGCGAAGATGAGTTTGGAGGACGGGCTGGTGATGCAAATCCACCCCGGATCGTTCCGCAATCATAATGCGGGCATTTTCGCGCGCTATGGCCGCGACAAGGGCGCGGACATTCCAACCCGGACCGATTATGTGCGGGCATTAAAGCCGCTGCTCGACCGGTTCGGCAATGAAGCGGGGCTCTCGATCATCCTGTTTACGCTCGATGAGAGCGTTTACGCACGCGAACTGGCGCCGCTTGCCGGGCATTATCCTTGCCTGAAGCTCGGCCCAAGCTGGTGGTTTCACGATAGCCCCGAAGGGATGCGCCGTTTCCGCCAGATGACCACCGAAACCGCAGGATTTTACAACACGGTCGGCTTCAACGACGACACGCGGGCGTTTCTATCGATCCCGGCCCGGCACGATGTGTCGCGGCGGATGGATTGCGGTTTTCTGGCCGAAATGGTCGCAGATCACCGCATCGAAGAGGATGAGGCGGTCGAGCTGGCGAAGGACCTCGCCTATAATCTGGCGAAACGAGCTTATAAATTGTGACCCAGCGCCTGTCGCTTGCCGCATTGGAGGGCCTGCCCGCCGAGGTGCGGCGCCCCGCCTATGCACCCGATGCTGTCGGCTGCGGCATCGTCCATCTGGGCATCGGTGCCTTTCACCGCGCGCATCAGGCGGTCTATATCGACGATCTTATCGCTGGCGGAGCCGGCAACTGGCGCATCATCGGCGTATCGCTGCGCTCGGCGGATGTTCGCGACCAGCTTGAGCCGCAGGATGGACTGTTTACCTTGGTCGAACGCGAAGGCGCGCAAGAGCGGCTGCGCATTATTGGCTCGGTAGAGTCGGTGATGGTTGCGCCCGAAAATCCGGCAGTGGTGATTGACGCCATCGCGTCTCCATTCACGCATATTGTCTCGCTGACGGTCACCGAAAAAGGGTATTGCCACGATCCGGCTAGCGGCAATTTGCTGACCAATCATCCCGACATTGTCCACGACCTTGCGAATCGAGCTGCTCCGCGTTCGGCGATAGGCTATCTGGCCGCCGGGCTTGACCAGCGCCGGAGCAACGGCGGCGGGCCAGTCACGATCGTCAGCTGCGACAATTTGCCACACAATGGCGCGGTGCTGAAAGTGGTGCTCGGAGAATTTGCACGGTTGCGCGATCCGGCGCTGGCGCAGTGGATCGATGCGCAAGTGCGCTTTCCGGCGACGATGGTCGACCGGATTGTGCCTGCGACCACGCCAGCCGATCGCGAACGGTTGCAGGCGCGGTTGGGGGTCGAGGACCGGGCGATGGTCAAGGCCGAACCCTTTACCCAGTGGGTGATCGAGGATGATTTCGCCGGCCCGCGCCCGCCGTTTGAACAGGCCGGTGCGCAAATGGTCGCCGATGTTCGCCCGTTCGAACTTGCCAAGCTGCGCATGCTCAATGGCGCGCACTCGACCATCGCGTATCTGGGGCTGGCAGCGGGCTATGTCACCGTCGATCAGGCGATTGCCGATCCCGCGATTGCCGCCGTCGTCGACCGGCTGATGCGCGTCGAGGCGGCAGCGACGCTGCCGCCGGTGCCGGGGCTGGAGATCGGAAGAGC
>JBGSMP010000291.1:0-6814 GCA_041740105.1 Sphingomonadaceae bacterium | reverse complement strand
GTCGATCAGGCCGACGTCGAGCGCTTTGGCAGCGCTGATCGGCGATCCACCCGCACAAAGTTCGACCGCTGTCGCAACGCCCGCAACGCGCGGTAGCCGCTGCGTGCCGCCCGCACCCGGCAGCAGGCCCAATTTGACTTCGGGTGTCCCGATTTTCGCCGAAGGCACGGCAATCCGGTAATGGCAGCCGAGTGTCACTTCGCAGCCACCGCCGAGTGCCGTGCCGTGGATCGCGGCGATAACGGGCTTGGTGCAGGCCTCGATCGTATCGACGACTTCGGGAAGCTGCGGCATCACCGGTGGCTTGGTAAATTCGGTGATATCCGCGCCCGCAAAAAACGTCCGCCCGTCGCAACGGATGATGACCGCTTTCACGTTGTCATCGGCCATGGCCTGCTTGATCCCGGCATCAAGGCCGATGCGAACGGCCGCGCCCAGCGCATTGACCGGCGGATTGTTGCTGACGATCACGAGAATGCCGTCGTGATTTTCGGTGGTGATGGGGCTGTCAGTCATTTTTCGGTCTCCTAGTTCGGATTAGGCAGCAGTCTTGCCGGTTTCCTGCCGCGTGACAGGGTGTGATGTGGAAAGCCCGCCATCGACGGCGATCGCCTGCCCGTTGACGTAGCTCGACGCGTCGCTCGCAAGGAACAGCGCGGTCTGTGCGATTTCGATCGGCTGTCCGGCGCGACGCAACGGATTCAGGCGGCCCACCTTTTCCATCACGCCCTTTTCGCGCGCATAGTCGAAGGCCCGCTCGGTCATCCCGGTTTCAATGAGGCCGGGGCAGATCGCGTTAACGCGGATGCCGGTGGCCGACAATTGCTGTGCACTTGTCATGACAAGATTGATCACGCCTGCTTTCGAAGCCGAGTAGGCGGGGCACCCCGCGCCCGACCGGATGCCGGCAACACTTGCCGTGCAGATGATCGATCCGCCAGCGCCTGCGTCCATCATTGCTTTGCCGGCATGCTTGATCATCAGGAACGGCCCGATCAGGTTGACGCGCAGGATCTCGGTCCATTCTTCGGGCGTATGATCGAAAATGCCCGTAAGACCGCCGGAAATCCCGGCGTTTGCATAAGCAATATTGATGCCGCCGTAAGACGACATTGCGGTATTCACGAGTTTGGTAACATCGCCTTCACTGCCAGCGTCTATCTGCATCGCTGTTACGGTTCCGCCTGCTGCTTCGATCGCACGGGCCGTTGCGTGAACGCCGTCGGACTTGTCACCGATAACGACTTTCGCGCCTTCGCTGGCAAACAGGATCGACGTTGCGCGACCGATCCCTGAACCCGCCCCCGTTATCACCGCAACTTTGCCCGCTAGTCTCATACGACGACCCCTCCATCGATCACGATCGTCTGCCCAGTCATGAAACTCGAAGCTTCGCTGGCAAGGAACACGGCAGCCCCGGCAATCTCGTGCGGTTCGCCGATCCGGCCGAGGCAGGCGTTCGATGTCGACGCCTTTAGGTTTTCGGGATTTTCCCAGAGTGCCTTGGCAAAATCGGTCTTCACCAGCCCCGGCGCAATCGCGTTGATGCGCACATTGTCCGGTCCGAATTCGCGTGCGAGATTTTTCACCATTTGGATGTCGGCGGCCTTGGTGATCGCATAGGCCCCCAACATGGACGTCCCGCGCAGACCGCCAATCGACGACACGATGATGATCGAGCCCGATTTGCGCGCAAGCATCTCGGGCGCGACCATCGTGATCAACCAGTGCTGCGACACGATGTTATGATCGAGCGTCTTCCTGAACTGCTCGTCGGTAATCGTCGCCATCGGGCCATAATGCGGGTTCGACGCAGCATTGCAGACGAGAACATCGACCTTACCGAAGGCCGCCCGTCCCGCGTCGACCATCGCCTGCAATGACTCTTTGGATGACAGGCTCGACGATACCGCAATCGCCGCACCCGGATGCTTGGCATTGATCGCATCGGCGACCGCCTGACATGGCTCCAGATTGCGGCTGGTGATAACGACTTTCGCGCCGTGATCGGCCATTTCGTGCGCAATCGCCTCGCCGATGCCACGCGACGAACCGGTGATGATCGCGACCTTGCCGGTCAAGTCGAACTGGCTCATGCGCCTGCCTTCCGTGCAAAATCCCATGCCGCAGCGGCCAGATGCGGCACCCGCTGCGCCATTTCCGCTGCATGCGCCGACGATGCAGTCCCGTCGAGCACGCGTTTCTTGATGCCCTGGACAATCGATGCCAGTCGGAACAGCCCGAACGCGAAATACCAGTTGAGATCGGGTACGCCGTCGCGACCCGTCGCCGCGCAATAGCGTTCGGTCATTGCCTCGATGGTCGGTATGCCCGTTTCGGCCCCGGTCAGCCCCTTCACGCCCGAGCGTCCTTCGGGTTCGGTTACCCAGTTCATCATCATGTAGCTGAAATCGGCGAGTGGATCGCCCGTCGTCGACAACTCCCAGTCGAGGACGGCCAAGACTTTCGCCTCGGTCGCATCGAAGATCATGTTGTCGATGCGGTAATCGCCGTGAACGATGCTCGTGCGCGCCTGTTCGGGGATCGTCCGCGCCAGATAGTCGATCAGCTGTTCCATATCTTCGAGCCGCTCTGTCTCGGCAGCACGATATTGCTTGGTCCACCGCCCGACCTGCCGCTCGAAGAAATTGCCCGCCTTGCCGTATTCGCCGAGACCTGCCGCCACGTGATCGATATTATGCAGCGCGGCGAGTGTATCGACCATCGCATGATAGATCGCGGTCCGTTCGGGCGGCGTCATGCCGGGCAGGCTCCCGTCCCAGATCGTCCGCCCCTCGACCATGCCCATGATATAGAACCATGATCCGACCACGGCATCATCGGTGCAAAGTCCATATGGTTTCGCGACGGGAAAGTCCGCGGGATACAGCCCGGCAATGACGGCAAACTCGCGGTCCACGGCATGCGCACTGGGCAGCAGCGCACCGAACGGTTTGCGCCGAAGGACATAAGCGCCCGACGGGCTGTCGAGCCGATACGTCGGATTCGACTGTCCCCCTGCAAATTTGCGGATCGTCAGCGGACCGGTGAACCCCGCGACGTTATCGGCCATCCACGCGCCGAGGCGATCGGCATCGAGAACGTCCTGCCCGGTCGGTTCGATCGTCCCGACAAAATCCTGCTCCGCATTCATTCGAACACGACCACGGTGCGAACACTGTCACCGGCACGCAGATCGTCGAACGCTTCATTGATCGCGCTCAGCGGCACGCGCTTGGCGATGATCGTATCGAGATCGAGCAGCCCGCGCAGGTAGAAATCGACCAGCCGCGGAATATCGACCGGAAAGCGGTTACCCCCCATCAGCGCGCCCTGCAGCTTCTTGCCGCCAAGCAAGTCCATCGCGCCCAGCCCGACCTTGTGCCCCAGCGGCATCATGCCCAGAATCGTGGCCGTACCGCCACGCCGCAATGTCCCGACCGCGAGATCGCCCGAGGCGGGCCTCCCGACTGCTTCGATGGCATGATCGACACCGCCCCTGGTCATTTCGACAACCTGTTGGCCCGCATCGTCGGCACTGGCATCGATACAATCGGTCGCCCCGAGCTTCTTCGCCAGCGCCCGTTTTTCGGGCACCGGATCGCAAGCAATGATCCGCCCCGCGCCCGCGATTTTTGCCGCATTGACTGCCGCCAGCCCGACGCCGCCACACCCGACAATGCACACACTGTCGCCCGGCGTGATGTCCGCCGCGTGAAACACCGCGCCTGCCCCTGTCACGACGGCGCAACCCAAAATCGCCGCCCGATCGAGCGGCATGTCAGGATCGATCCGCACGCACGCATGTTCGTGCACCAGCATCATTTCGGCATAAGCCGACAGGTTCAGCATCTGGTTCACCGGCGACCCGTCGGACGCCAGGGTCAGACGCGGGGCATCGTCCTTCCCCCGCCGCGTATCGCCGCCGAGGCAAAGCGACATCCGCCCCGTCACGCAAAATTCGCACTGTCCGCAATAGGCAGACAGGCAAGTGACGACGGCATCACCGACTTTCACCGTGCGCACTTCGCTACCGACGGCTTCGACAATGCCTGCCGCTTCATGCCCCGGAATGCACGGCATCGCATGCGGATAGGCCCCGTCGACGAAATGCAGATCCGACCGGCACACGCCACATGCCGCCGTCCGGATCAGGACCTCATGCGCCAGCGGTTTGGCCACAGCGACGTCTTCGATCGTCAAAGGCGTCTTGGCCGCAGTCAGGACGGCGGCCCTCACACCCCTAACATCATCCCAGCGAAAGCTGGGATCCCATGACGGCGGATTGCATTCCTTCGGGCGGGGATCCCAGCGTTCGCTGGGATGACGGACATACTCATTTCACTGCATACTTCCCGAATTCGATCCGTGCGATGCTGCGGTTGTGCACTTCGTCGGGACCATCCGCCAATCGCAAGGTCCGCTGCCCGGCATAGGCGTAGGCAAGCCCCGGATCTTCCGACACGCCCGCCCCGCCATAAGCCTGAATCGCGTCATCGATGATGCGTAGCGCCATGTTCGGCCCCGCCACCTTGATCATCGCGATTTCGGCCTGCGCGCCTTTGTTGCCGACTTTGTCCATCATGTCGGCGGCCTTCAGGCACAGCAGGCGGCACATTTCGATGTCGATCCGCGCCGTCGCGACACGCTGCTCCCAGACGCTATGCTCCGAAATCCGCTTGCCGAAGGCAACGCGCGAGGTCAGCCGCTTGACCATTTTTTCAAGCGCGACTTCGGCGACGCCAATCGTTCGCATGCAGTGGTGAATGCGCCCCGGCCCCAGCCGACCCTGCGCAATCTCGAATCCGCGCCCTTCGCCCAAGAGCATGTTCGACGCCGGAATGCGGACATCCTTCAGTTCGATTTCCATGTGGCCGTGCGGCGCATCGTCATAGCCGAATACGGGCAGATGGCGCAGGATTTTCACACCCGGTGCATCGAGTTCCATGAGGACCATCGATTGCTGCGTGTGGCGCGAGGCTTCGAAATCGGTCTTGCCCATGACGATGGCGATCTTGCAACGCGGATCGCCCGCACCTGATGACCACCATTTGACGCCGTTCAGGACATACTCGTCGCCTTCACGCCGAATGCTGGTCTCGATATTGGTCGCATCGGACGAGGCCACGGCGGGCTCGGTCATCAGGAATGCCGACCGGATTTCGCCTTCCATCAGCGGCTTCAGCCATCGGTCTTTCTGCTCGCGCGTGCCGTAACGGTGGAACACTTCCATGTTGCCGGTGTCGGGCGCCGAGCAGTTGAACACTTCACTGCCCCAGCCGATCCGCCCCATTTCCTCGGCACATAGCGCATATTCGAGATTGCTGAGGCCCGGACCTTCGAACTCAAACGAATCGTCGACAGGCACCCGGCCCGCGCTCGGCGGCATGAACAGGTTCCAGATGCCGGCGGCTTTTGCGCGCGCTTTTTCCTCTTCCACGACAGGCAGGATTTTCCAGCGTTCGCCTTGCGCCTGCTGGTCATAATAATCCTGCGCGCGGGGGAAAACGTGGCTCGCCATGTGATCGCGCACCCGGTCGCGCCAATAGCGCTGACGCTCTGTAAGATCGAAATCCATCGTCGCTCTCCTTTACGCCAATTCTTTACGTAGACGTAAAGCCTATGCCCCTGCGAATCCGGCTTTGCCTAGCCCTTTTGTGCCGACGCTACGGCAAGCTTGGCGACGCGGGCGTCGTGCTCGCGCTTGCCGAAGGGAAACCGCAGGAAGACCGCTGTGGCAATGGTCGAAAGTACTAGTGTGGTCAGAATGAAGTACAGACTCATGGCATCGATGACCGTCTCTGGAACCTGCCCGACAGTGGCTTTTTCGGGAAACGCCGCCAGCGACAATAACATCCCTGTGACGAGGATACCGATGCCCGTCGCCGTTTTCTGCATGAACAATGTGCCGGCAAAGAACAGGCCTTCTTCACGGCGACCGGTCTGTTCTTCGGAAGCTTCGACGACATCGGACATCATCGATCCGCTGATGATCAGCGCCCCGATCCCCGCTGCCGTGCCGGTGGTATTGAGCAGCAGGAAAACCGGCAACAGCAAGGGCGATCCGGGTTCGGGGAACAGGCCGAGCAATCGCAACGTGTAGCTCGACACGACGAAGCATGCCGAAACGATGGTCAGCACGGCGGCGGCGCGGACTTTGCCGAGCGCCCGCGCCAAGGGCGTCACGATAAAGAAAATCGCGACCATCCCGCCAAACAGCGTTGCCGCATAAATCAGCAGCTCGCCCGAAGAGAATTGCCAGACATAATTCAGATTATACTGCGAGATGGCAAAGCCGACGCCCTGGTTGGTGTAGCCGAATACGCCCGCGATCATCAGGATGATAAACGCGCGATTCGACAGCGTTGTCCGCATTTCGCTGACAATGACGCCAACCGGTTGCGGTGCGATCCGTTTCAACGGCGGTTTTGCCAGTCGGCGGTGCGTGCCGAGCGCGGAAACGAGAACCGTCAGCGCCATGACGACTGCCCCAAACAGGCCATAAGCTTGAAATCCCGCCGCTGCGCCCGGCCCTGACATCTCGGTCAGGAATACCCCATAAGCCAGCATCAGCATCGCCAGCCCGCCCAGCCATCCGAACAGAAAGCGGTAGCGCAGCACCGCCGTCCGCTCATGATAATCGAGTGTCATTTCCGGTGCCATTGCGAGCGACGGCACTTCGTTAGTCGCGATCGCGGCGCGGGCGAGAATTGCGGTCACGAGCAGCCAGCCCATGACCATCGGCCCGGTGCCCTCGGGCGGATGCCACAGCAGCAGCCAGCTCAGCGCAATCGGCAGCGCCGACGCATACAGC
>JBGSMP010000284.1:0-9169 GCA_041740105.1 Sphingomonadaceae bacterium | reverse complement strand
GACCGTGGCGGAACCATCGCGCCGGCCGATTCGCCGAACACGGTGACGTTGCCGGGGTCTCCACCGAAAACCGCGATGTTGTCGCGCACCCATTCGAGCGCAGCGATCTGGTCGAGCAGGCCGCAGTTAGCGTGTCCATCGCCCAAATAGAGAAACCCGTCGGCACCGACGCGGTAGTTGATCGCGACGCAGACGATTGCGTCGCGCGCGAACCGACTGCCGTCATAGGCCGCATTCGATCCGTGCTCGAACGCGCCACCGGGTATCCACACCATGACTGGACGCCCTGTCGTTCCCTTCCCCGGCGACCAGATCGTCAGGTTCAGGCAATCCTCGCCGGAGGCAACAAGCTGGGGCAGCATCGCGTCATAGGGTGGGAGATACGGCACCTGCGGTGGTTGGTGGCCTTGGTCGAGCGCCTCGCGAACGCCTTCCCACGGCTTGACGGGTTGTGGCGGCAGAAAGCGATGGGTGCCGAACGGTGGCGCTGCATAGGCGATGCCCTTGAAGACTTGGATGCCTTCGGAAACGCTGCCTTGCACTTTACCTTGCCGGGTCGTGACGATTGGCTTCACGATCGTTGGTCCTTCTGAAAAGGGCGTGCGCGCGCCAGAACGAGCAACATGACGAGGCCCGCCACTGGCAGGGCGAAATCCTCGAACATGCGGAGCTGCAATGCCGCCGCGAGGCCGACCCCCGACCACAGGATGGGAACGACCGAAAGCCACGCCACCCAGCGCCCGCGCGCCACCAGCAGCATGCCGATCGTGAAAATGGTGGTGGGGCAAGGCGCGACGCCGAACATCGGCCCCGCCATGAAGCCGCGTCCCGCCCACAGTCCCAACGCCAAATAGATAAGCATGGCATAGGCGATAAAACCGAGTCCGGCGGCTGTCCGGAAGTCGCGCCCGATGCGGAACGACACGGTGTCGGTTGCAAAGACGCAGGCCGCGACCAGCGCGGCCTCCAGCGCGAACAGCCCGGCAAAAAGCGGCGCGGCTGGGTTGATGGTCTCGAAGAACAGGTAATGATAGCCGATGGCATTCCACAGCCACATGAGCGCGAGGACGAGCAGGATCGGCCTAGGTTTCTTCAGCCAAAGCGCGGCGACAGCGACCACCCCGAGGACATAGGCCGCGATCTGAGCAGGCCATATCGCCGCATTGTAAGCAGCAAAGACACTGAGGAACTCGGCAATCGTGAAGGGGGCGGTCATACGATTGGTCCTGTCGCAACACGCGTTCGGCAGACCAATCGCTTCATACAGAGGTTCCGACCATCAGTCCGATCCCGGCCGTCAGCGCCATCGCGAGAGCGCCCCAGAACGTGACGCGCAGCGTTGCCGCTAAGGTCGGTGCACCGCCCGCACGCGCACCGATCGCGCCAAGCAGTGCTAGAAACAGCAGCGAGGCAACCGCTACGATCGTGATTAGCCATTCACCGGGCACGACGATTACGATTGCCAACGGCAGCGCGGCACCTGCGGTGAACGTCGCCGCAGACGTGAGCGCCGCCTGGATCGGCCGCGCGGTCATCATTTCCGAAATGCCGAGTTCGTCGCGGGCATGCGCCCCGAGCGCGTTTTTTGTCATCAATTGGCGCGCGACGACCTCGGCGGTCGCCCGGCCGACGCCGCGCTTAACGTAGATCTGGGCTAGCTCGTCAATCTCAGCATCGACATCATTGGCCAGCTCGTCGCGCTCGCGGGCAAGATCGGCTTGCTCGGTGTCGGACTGCGAGCTGACCGACACATATTCGCCGGCCGCCATTGACATCGCACCTGCAACGAGCCCGGCCGCGCCCGCGAGCAGTATGTCGGCTGGTTTCGACGCCGCCGCCGAGACCCCGATGATCAGGCTTGCAGTCGAGACGATTCCGTCGTTCGCTCCGAGCACGGCGGCGCGCAGCCAGCCGATCCTCGACACGAGATGTCGCTCTGAATGGAGGTGCAGCCTAGTCAATGTGGGGTTGACCCGTTCCCATCTCTTCATCGCTCTCACCCGCCTCGACATGCGCGCCGGGCGTGAAAGCAACGGGATCGATAACCGTGGCACCATAGGCCGCAGCACCTATTGCGATCGTGGCGATCGGGATTGCAAGCGAAGCGGGCGACCGCGCGTCGAGCACGCCTGGGTGTTGATCGGCGCGCTTGTTGCCAGTGACGAACGCACCGATCAGATTGTCTTTTGTTCGAAGCGAAGTGATGATGACGGCGACGACATGGAGCGCAATCAGGCCGAGCAAAATGTTCGCCAGCGTCTCGTGCAGCTCTTCGCCGCCGCCGCCAATCAGTAAAGCACCCGTCCAGACAATGCCGATCACGCTGCCGAGAAGCGCAACGATGGCAACGCCACCCAGCGCGTTGTGGCCGATCGACCGCTCGGGCTTGGCCGAGAAAAGACTCCGCAGGTGATGGGCAATCTCCCCGGGCTTTAGAAAATCAACAAAGCGCGCATGCTCGCCACCGATGAAGCCCCACAGCAAGCGAAAGGCGATCAATACGGCCGCAACCCAACCAGCGGGAATATGCCAGCCGAACAGCGGGCTTTCTTCCTCGGCCGAGACAAATGCGAACAGGATCGTTGCGACCAGCACCCAGTGGAAGAGCCGAACGGGCAAATCCCAAACGCGAACGGTTGCTCTTGATTCGACGGTTGGTGTTGATGAGTCGGACATGGTCAGCTCCAGAAAATGGCTGATCCATAAATGGCACTGTGGCTTATCTGCTGACGATAAGTAGTGTTCCTAAGCGTAGCCTCTCGCGGCCGCCTTTTCGCAGCCGACACCCGTCGCAGTTGCCTAACCTTTCGGCGCGTCCGCTAGGCGGCGACGCCTTAGCTAAGTAGTTTCCCGCGCTGTTTGTGGCCGCCGATGAGCGCATTGCCTCCAAACGCCCCTCAACCTGGAGACCCATAATGTCACATGACGACAAGCTACAAAAAGCAGTGCTGGCTGAACTCAATTGGGAACCCAGCATTACCGCCGCGCATATCGGTGTTACAGCGGACCATGGCACGGTCACGCTGACCGGGCATGTCGAGAGCTACGGCCAGAAGCACGCCGCCGAAATGGCGACCGGGCGCGTTAAGGGCGTCAAGGCGATTGCCGAGGAAATCGAAGTCAGGCTGCCGTTCGAGATCAAGCGCGACGACGCCGACATCGCGACTGCGGCTGTCGACCGGCTCGCGTGGGACACCGGAACGCCGCGCGATGCCGTCAAGGTCAAGGTCGAGAAAGGCTGGCTCACACTTACCGGCCAAGTCAATTGGCATTTCCAGAAAGAAGCAGCCGAAAGTGAAGTCCGCAATCTGATGGGCGTGCTCGGCGTTTCGAATCAGATTTCGATCAAGGCACACGTCGACACTGCGCATTTGCAGGACGACATTCAGCATGCGCTCCACCGCTCGCTTTTTTTTCAGCCGGAGAATGTTCATGTCACAGCCGAGGGCGGGCACATCAAGCTGACCGGCAACGTTAGCTCGTGGCAGGAACGGCGCACTGCCGGATTGACCGCGTGGGCCGCGCGCGGGGCAACATCGGTCGAAAACGACCTCGTCGTTGCTTAACTGATTACGCGCGGCTGCCGACCGAAAGGACAGAACCGGCAGCCGGGCGTAGCCAAATCTCGAGCGTCGAGGTCGCGAGCGGCATCGCGCCCGAGGCCGTCTCGCAGAGTAGAAGTGAAATAAATGGCAACCTCTTCGGCTCATTCCAACCTTAACAATGAGGATGGGCAAGCTGCTGTCCTGAAGTTTCTGCGCCGTGAAGGTGCGATCGTTGGCGGCGTTACAGCGCGAGAAATCGACACACATGCGGCGAGCATATTTCTGGCGGGTGACCGAGCCTGGAAGCTGAAACGCGAGGTGCGCTTCGGCTATCTCGACTTTTCAACGGTCGATAAGCGCCGCGCTGCGCTAGATGCCGAGCTGATCCTTAATCGCCGAACTGCGCCTAATCTTTACATTGGAGTCGTGCCGATCACCCTTGACGGTGCTGGGCGGTTTCTAATCGGCGGAACCGAAGATCCGATTGACTGGCTGCTCGAAATGTATCGCTTTCCCGACGATGCGCTGCTCGCTCACCTCGCAGATCAAGGCAAGCTGGGCTTCGACGTTTTGACACGGTTAACCGATCGCGTCGTTGCTTTCCACGCCGATGCCGAAATCACGCAATGCGACAATGCAGGCGCGCGTTTCAGAGCCGTGATCGACGGCAATGCCGCCAGCTTGGCCAGCTTCCCCGAAATTCTTGCTCCCGACGCTGTGGTCACCCTTTGCGCGACCCATTGCGAGGCTGTCAGCGCGCTGGCCGTACTACTTGACGAGCGTGGCCGGGCAGGCTGCGTTCGGCACGCGCATGGCGATCTTCATCTGGCCAATATCGCAATGATCGATGGCGCGCCGACCTTGTTCGACTGCCTCGAGTTCAGCGCCGAACTGGCCACGATCGACGTGCTTTATGATGTTGCGTTTCTGGTCATGGACTTGTTGCAGCGCGGGATGCGGACCGAGGCCAATATCGTGCTCAACCGCTATCTCGACATGTCGCCGGCCGATGAAGCCGGCATTGGCTTGATAACGCTTTTCATATCGGTGCGCGCCACGGTTCGCGCGCACGTTATGGCAGCCCAAGCCATGCGTTCCCCCGATGATCCCGGGCTTGTTGCGAAAGCGCAAGCATATCTCGCGCTTGCAGTTGCGGCGATGGAACCGCGACCGCCACGCCTGGTGGCGATCGGCGGCCTTTCGGGAACTGGCAAGTCGTCGCTCGCGCAGATGGTGGCTCGCGATATCGGCCGGATACCCGGCGCGCGGATTTTGCGGAACGACGTTTTACGCAAACGGCTGGCCAGCGTAACGCCGGAGACGCGCCTTGCTGCCACGTGCTACACCGCCGCTGCCGCTGATCGGGTGTATGAGGCGCTTGACACCGCCGCTTCAGCCACGCTGGCGAACGGGCAGGCTGTCATTGCGGATGCGGTGTTTGCGCCTGGCGCAGAGCGTCAGAAGATCGAAGCCGTTGCCGACGCAGCGTCCTGCCGCTTCGATGGCGTCTGGCTGACGGCGTCGGATCAAATACGGCTTGAGCGAGTGTCGCGCCGCAAAGCTGATGCATCCGATGCGGATACCGATGTCGCGCTCGCGCAATCGCACCTCCATATCGGCGACTTAGGCTCTTGGAGGTCCTTATCGGCGGACGATCGGCCGGATGTCGTAGCCGCTCGCCTGCGTTCGTTGCTTGTGGTCGGAAGCGACTAAGCCGGAGCGAGGGCCTCGCGCATTCTGCTACACATATCCGAGGTGGAGATGCTAGCAACTTATCCGCTCCGACGCGGTACTCGGGCTAGATCGCTCCAGCCAACAATTTATTCGCGACGGAGGCGGTCACCCGCTCTCCCCGGTTCCGGAGAGGTCGCTCGCAACGGGTAATGGGGGTCCTTCGCTGTCGTCAATTAGGATGCGCAGCGCCGCCCCGTCCATGTCGTCATATTGCCCGTTGCGGACCGACCAGAAAAATGCGGCAAGGTCGGCCAGGCCGAGGCTGAGTGCCACCGGGATAAGAATCAACAGGCCCGTCATCGTGCCGCCGCGCGGAGCCGCAGCGCATTGGCGATGACGAGGATCGATGACCCCGACATGGCGAGCGCCGCAACAAGCGGTGTCGCATAACCCATAATGGCAAGCGGCACCGCGATCACGTTATAGCCGACCGCCATCACAAAGTTTTGGCAAACAATACGCATTGTCCGCCGTGCTGCCGCTATTGCGATCGGCACAGGCGCAAGTTGATCGCCCATGAAAACCAGATCCGCGGCTGCCTGCCCGACGTTGCTGGCGGAAGCCGGGGCCATCGAGGCGTGTGCTGCCTTTAGAGCTGGCCCATCGTTGAGCCCGTCACCCACCATCAGCACATCCTGGCCCGCGCGTTGCATCTCCTCGACCCAGGCGATCTTTTCTTCTGGCCCGAGCGCGCCGCGCCCCTGAATGCCGAGAGCTTGCGCCACGCGAGCAATATGTCGCACACCAGACGGTCATCATCGTGGTCGAGTATTGGCTCCGACCCTACGCGTTGTCGGGCTGGACCGAATTTAGCATATTGATTGCGGCGACGACCGGGGGCTGCGTATTGTTTTACATCGTCGGGCGCCACATCCCATGGCTGCGACGATTTATAGGCCAGTCCGGCCCGCTCGCAAAAAACCGGTCCGCATCGGCTGCGATCACAAGCAACTCAATCAGGGCTTAGGAAGACGAGCGTGCACAGGGCTAAAATGCGAGCGTGGAAGTTCACCTCGGTCTTGGCCGAGCTGCTGCGCATTGATGATCAGCCGCTTTCGCCAACATAGCTGCCGTTCGATGTGGCAGAGATGACCTCTGTTAGCTGCCGTTCATTCAGCGAGGATATTTGAAGAGGTTGCGCCGGCGGTGTAGGCTTTGCGAAAGGAGTTGATGGCGTTTCGTTCGAGGCCGAAGTCGTTTCTGTCTTCGTGATACGAAGGTGGTGCAATGTTAGCTATTAACGATTTCGCGCACCCGCTTTGATACAAACCGAGGAGCCGTTTCTCGCAAGGCAGCCGACAAGAGCAGCCCGATCGCCAAGCCAACAAGTGGGATGATGAATATCTGCTCGATGCCGTAATGCTGTGCAACGAACCCGGCGATGACGGGTGCGACGCCGCCGCCGAAAATTTCTCCGGCTCCGGCAATCACGCCGACCGACGACGCTATCATCGATGCGGGCACTGCTTCCGACGCGATTGGTCCCGCGATGACCGACGTCAGGCCGAGCGCGAAGAAGGACGTCGCCGATAACCAACCGAACAGCACCCATGGGTCGGCAGGGGCATGCGCGAAGAACCAGGTCGAGACCGCTGCGCCTGCGAACGCGAGCGCTGTCGCAGGGCGGCGGCCGATACGGTCGGAGATCCCTGCGATTGCAAATTCGCCGACGAAGCCGCCCCAGCCCATGCCCGACATGACGAGGCCCATCGTCACCGGCGTCAAACGCAGGTGATCGACGAGATAGCTGGGCACCATCGCGCCGAGTACGAAGATGCAGCTCATCGCGCATAACAGGCAGAGCGCACCGACGATGACGTTTCGCGCCTTGAGCAGGTCGGTCCAGGGGATCGGCGCTGTCGCTTGAGCGGTGGGCAGAGGCGGCATGTCGCGCAGAACGCGGTGGAGGAGCCAAGCGAGCACAAAGCCGGGAATCGCAACGATCATGAACACTTCGCGCCACGACGGCAGCACCTCGAGCAACTGCGTCGCCACGATCGGCGCGATTCCGAAGCCGAACAGCGCGAAGGAACCAAGCATCAGTCCTTGATTAAAGCCCCGGCGTTCGGGCTTTGAGGCTTCGGCGGTGGCCGCCACGCTGGCCGGTAGGAAAGCTCCCTCCGCCGCGCCCATGGCGACCCGCGCGCCGAGCAGCACCACAAAACCGGTCGCCAGCCCCGCGACCCCCGACAACGCCGAGAACAGAATAAGTGCGGGGATCAGGATTTTCCTGCGTCCCATCCGATCGGACAAATTGCCAATCAATATCGCGAACACGCCCCACGCCAGTCCGAGTCCGCCGACCAGCGTGCCCAATTGCGCATAATCGAGCTTCAAATCCGCCATGATCGCGGGAAATAGCGGCCCCAGGATCCACCGGTCGAGGCCGACGAGTCCGAACGACAGCGACAGCAGAAGGACGACACGCCATTCATAAGCGGTGTCCCACCGGGCCGGGCTTGTCGGCGAGTCGACGACTGGAGCGGCGAGCGTCATGATCGGCCTCGAGTCAAATCGGGTAATGGCCCGGTGTGGTCTCGATCGTGATCCAGCGGAGCTCGGTGAAGAAATCAATCCCTGCACGGCCCCCGAATCGGCCATATCCCGATGCCTTGGTGCCGCCGAAGGGCATCTGCGCCTCGTCGTGCACCGTCGGCCCGTTGATATGGCAGATGCCCGATTGGATTTGCTTGGCGACGCGCAAGCCGCGCGCAATGTCGCGCGTGAACACCGCTGCCGAGAGGCCATAGTCGGTGTCGTTGGCGAGTTCGACTGCATGTGCCTCGTCGCGCGCGCGGGTGATTGCCACAACTGGACCGAAGCTTTCTTCGCGGAACAGCGACATCGTCGATGTCACGCGATCGACGACGGTCGCGGGCATCAGGACGCCCGCCGAAGGTCCGCCGTTAATGCGTTCGGCTCCGTCGGCGACTGCCTCGGCAACAAGGCCCTCAACATGCGCAATGACCTTCACGTCGACGACCGCGCCGAGCGGCGTCTTTGCTTCACGCGGATCGCCGACCGCCATCGTCGCGACCTTCGCCTTAAACTTGGCGACAAACGCGTCGGCGACGGCGTCGGCGACGATAATTCGCTCGGTCGACATGCAGATCTGGCCGGAATTCATGAACGCGCTGAATGCCGCTGCTGCCACTGCTTCGTCGAGGTCGGCGTCGTCGAGGACGAGAAACGGCGCTTTGCCGCCCAGTTCAAGCAACACGGGCTTGAGGTTTTGCGCCGCGCGGACCGCAATGATCCGGCCGACTGCGGTCGACCCGGTGAAGTTGATCCGCCGCACCGCCGGATGGTCGATTAGCGCGCCGACGATCTCGGCGGCATCGCGGGGCGCGTTCGATACAAGATTGACGACGCCGACGGGAAAGCCAGCCTCGGCGAAGGCGTCGATTATCAGGCCATGCGTGCCCGGGCACAGCTCGGATGCTTTGAGGATTACCGTGTTGCCGCACGCAAGCGGGGTAGCGATCGCGCGCACGGCCAAAATGATCGGCGCATTCCAAGGCGCGATGCTCAGCACTACGCCCGCCGGTTCGCGAAGCGCCATTGCCAGACAGCCAGGCTTGTCCGAGGGGATGACCTCGCCGCCGATATGCGTCGTCAGTGAGGCTGCCTCGCGCAGCATCGATACCGCAAGCACGTGATTGAAGCGCACCCAGCCTTCGGTCGCGCCGATCTCGGCACACATCGCGGTGATAAAGGCATCAACCTTTACCGCCAGCGCATCGGCTGCCTTCGTCAAGAGTGCCCGCCGGGCGTTGGGTCCGAGTGCCGACCAGCCGGGCAGCGCGGCCTGCGCCGCATCGGCAACGGCAACGGCCTGCGCAACCGTCATCGCCTCGGCGGTCGTCGCCACGGCACCTGTCATCGGATTG
>JBGSMP010000271.1:0-1834 GCA_041740105.1 Sphingomonadaceae bacterium | reverse complement strand
CGGGCGCGGCAAATCGATGCTGATGGACCTGTTTTTCGATTGCCTGAAAATCCAGCGCAAACGCCGTGTGCATTTTCATGAGTTCATGATCGAGATGCACCGGGCGATGCGCGCGTGGCGAGAGGCAAAGCCGGGCGATCCCATCCCGCATGTCGCGCTTGATTTCGCCGCCGACGCACGGTGCCTGTGCTTCGATGAAATGGTCGTGAACAATTCCGCCGATGCAATGATCCTGTCGCGCCTGTTCACCGCACTGCTCGATCAAGGCGTCACGATTGTCGCCACGTCGAACCGGCCCCCTTCCGAATTGTACAAGGACGGGCTGAACCGCGAGCATTTTCTGCCGTTCATCGCTTCGGTCGAGCAGCGGCTCGACGTCATCGCGCTGAACGGACCCACCGATTACCGGATGGAGCGGCTTGCGGGCGTCACGACATGGCATGTGCCGAACGGACCAGAGAGCACCGCCGCCGTTCGCGAGGCTTTCTTCAAGCTCACGGACTACCCGCCCGAAGATGCGAAGAACGTGCCGACCGCCGAAATCGATGTGGGTGGCGGGCGGACGCTGCATGTCCCCAAAAGCCTCAAAGGTGTGGCCGTGTTCAGCTTCAAGCGGCTGTGCGCGGAGGCGCGCGGCGCGTCCGACTATCTCGCCATCGCACGCCGTTATCACAGCGTTTTCATTGTCGGCATCCCGAAACTCGGCCCCGAAAACCGCAACGAAGCCGCACGCTTCGTCACGCTGATCGACGCGCTCTACGAATATAAAGTCAAACTGATTGCGACCGCCGACGCCGAACCCGCCGACCTCTACGAAACCGGCGACGGTACATTCGAATTCGAACGCACCGTCAGCCGCCTGATCGAGATGCAATCGACGTCTTACCTTGCGGAAGGCCACGGATAGGGTAGCGTCCCCGCATAAAGGGGATATCATATGCGCATTGCTTTTCTTCTCGCTGCCACCGCTTTCATCGTCACACCCGCTGCTGCCGCGCCCGATACCGCGCGCTGGCATGCGCAGGGCCGGACTATTTTCGAAGATGCCGTTGCAATCCCGTCGGTCACCGATCGACCGGCCGAAGTGAAGCGGCTTGTTGCCTATCTGAAAGACGTCTTCGAAAAAGGCGGCATCCCCGATGTCATCGTCAAGGATCATGACGGGACGCAATCGATGATCGTCCGCTGGAAAGCCGCTGGATCGCCGCGGGCCAAGCCGATCCTGCTGCTCGGGCATCTCGACGTCGTCGAAGCACTGCCGACAGACTGGAGCGTCGACCCGTTCAAAGTCGTCGAAGCCGACGGCTATCTTTACGGACGCGGCGCGACCGACATGAAAAACGGCATCGCGGCGATCACCAATGCCCTGATCTGGCTGAAAGCCGAAGGCCTCAAGCCGAAGCGCGACATCATCGTTCTGTTCACGGGAGACGAGGAAACCGGCGGCGCGGGCGCGCGGCGCGCGGCGAACGAATGGCGCGACTTGATCGACGCCGAATATGCCCTGAATGCCGATTCGGGCGGGGGTGCCTTTGCCAAAGACGGCGCGGCGTTGGGCTTCGGGCTGCAGACAGCGGAGAAACTTTATCAAAGCTATACGCTGACAGTGCGCAACAAAGGCGGGCATAGTTCGCGGCCGCGCGCCGACAACGCGATTTACGAGCTGTCGAAAGTATTGAAAAAGCTCGAGGCCTACCGCTTCGCGCCGCAACTCAACGAAACGACACGTGCCTATTTCACGGCGCGCGCAACGCAGGAAAAAGGAGCGCTTGGCGATGCAATGCGGGCCTGGCTTAAAAACCCGGCAGACGGCGCGGCGGCCGACGCGATCGAA
>JBGSMP010000221.1:0-3260 GCA_041740105.1 Sphingomonadaceae bacterium | reverse complement strand
GGCAGCGGCATTCGCGCGGGTCGATGCGATCTGCGATGAAGACGTCGAATTGTGCCGCGCCATCGGCCGCCATGGGCTCGGCGTGCTGGAGGCGCTGCACGCCAAGTATCCCGAGCGCCCGCTCAATATCCTGACGCACTGCAATGCCGGTTGGCTTGCAACGGCAGATTATGGCACCGCGACCGCACCGATTTACCTGGCGCATGATGCGGGCATTCCTGTGCACGTCTGGGTCGACGAAACACGCCCGCGCAACCAGGGCGCGCTGCTGACGGCATTCGAGCTGGCCGAACATGGCGTGGCGCACAGCGTCATCGTCGACAATGCCGGTGGCCATCTGATGATGCGCGGGCAGGTCGATGCCGTGATTGTCGGGACGGATCGTGTGACCGCGAACGGCGACGTCTGCAACAAGATCGGCACCTATTTGAAAGCGCTGGCTGCGCACGACAACGATGTGCCGTTCTACGTGGCATTACCCTACACGACGTTTGACCCGCAAACCGCGACGGGCGCCGATATCGTTATCGAGGAACGCGACGACTATGAAGTGACGCATGTGGCGGGCGAGAGCGGCGACATGCGGATAACGCAATCGGCGGGCTATAATCCGGCATTCGACGTGACGCCGGCGCGCTTGGTCACGGGTTACATCACCGAGCGCGGCATTCTTTCGAGCGCGGCATTGAGCGTTGCCTGATCCTTGGCAAAGCACAGGCGAACGATCGTCGTAACCGGATCCTGCGGATAAAATGCCGAAACCGGGATGGCCGCGACGCCATAATCGCGGACAAGGCTCTCGCAAAAATCGGTATCCGTGCCGGTTACGCCCGACGCCGCGAGATCGATCGACAGAAAATAGGTCGCTTTGCTCGGCAGGACGACATAGCCGAGCCGTGCCAATCCACTCGCCAGATGGTCAAGAGAATTTTCAAAGTCGCTGCGCATGGACCTGAAATAGCTGATGTCCTTGCCAAGCCCATAGGCAGCGGCGGCCTGTAAATTCGGCGGTGTCGTGAACGTAAAAAACTGGTGCGCCTTTGCGAGCACGGCCGCGATTTTCGGCGCTGCGCACATCCAGCCGACTTTCCAGCCGGTCAGCGAAAATATTTTGCCGGCGGACCCGATCTTGACGGTGCGGTCGCGCATCCCGGGGAGCGACATAAGCGGCTTATGCTCGGCACCGCCGAACGTGACATGTTCCCAAACTTCGTCGGAAATTGCGATGGCGTCATGCGCAACGCAAAAGGCAGCGACGATCTCCAGTTCGTGACGTGTCGCCACACTGCCTGTCGGATTGAGCGGGTTGTTCAAAATAACAAGCTTGGTCTTGCGACTGCTGACCGCAGCCAGCGCCTCGGCGGTAATCTTCCATTCGGGCGGTTCGAGGCGAACAAAGCGCGCGACGCCCCCCGCCCGCTGCACCAGCGGAAGATACGCGTCGTAGATCGGCGGAAACATCACGACTTCATCGCCCGGTGACACAAGCGCGAAAATCGCGGCCGCCAGGGCTTCGGTCGCGCCTGACGTCACGATCACTTCGTCGGCGGTCAGGTCCAGCCCCTGATGCGCCGAATAATGCTTTGCAACGGCCTCGCGCAGCACCGGCAGTCCGGCCATGGGGGGATACTGGTTCGAGCCATGGAGCAGCGCGTGAGCCGCCGCTTCGACGACATCGGGCGGTCCGTTGCCGTCGGGAAACCCTTGCCCGAGATTGACCGCGCCATGCTCGCGCGCCAGTCCCGACATTTTTTCGAAGATCGTCGTGCCAAGCGCAGTGTAGATCGGGTTCATCGACACAGCCTAAAGAAAATGGCTCCCCGGGCCTGATTCGAACAGGCGACCATTCGATTAACAGTCGAACGCTCTACCGCTGAGCTACCGGGGAACACTGGCAGGCGGGCGCCGTAGCATCGCGTCCGCCCCGATTGCAAGTCACACCACAAATTGTTCCATCGCGATCCGGTCATCGAGCGCATGCTCGGGGTCAAACAGCAGTTTCAACGGCGCGGATCGGTCGATCGAAACCGTAATCGTCGCAACGTCACGCACTTCGCGCTGATCGGCCACCGCCGAAACCGGACGTTTCACGGCATCGAGCACGCGAAACTTCACTGTTGCCGTTTCGGGGAGGATCGCGCCGCGCCAGCGCCGTGGACGAAACGGACTGATCGGAGTCAGCGCCAGCAAGGCCGATCCGAGCGGCAGGATCGGGCCGTGCGCCGACAGGTTATACGCGGTCGATCCTGCAGGCGTTGCGACCAGCACGCCGTCGCAGACCAGTTCGGGGATGACGACACGGTCGTTCACGGTGACTTCCAGCCTGGCTGTCTGCCGCGTTTCGCGCAGCAGCGAGACTTCGTTGATCGCGGGCAGCGTTATCCGATCCCCCGCGACTGTTTCGGCTTCCATCCGCAGCGGACTGACATCGAATCGTTTTGCATTGTCGATGCGCTGGTCGAGGCCCTTTTCCCGCCACTCGTTCATGAGAAAACCGACAGTGCCTAAATTCATGCCGAAAACCGGCACGATACGGTGCGTTTCGAGCATTGCGTGCAAGGTTTGCAGCATGAAACCGTCGCCGCCGAGTGCCACGACCATCTCGGCCTGATCGAGCGTCACCCAATCGCGCCGTTCGTTCAGCAGCTTTGCTGCATCCTCGGCAGTCGCCGTAGGAGAAACGAGCAGCGCGCGCTTCGGTTCGGCAACGCTCATCCGCCCGTCACGCTCATGTGGCGCGTGGTGGCAGCGGTAGAAAGGTCAAATTCGTGGCGGCGGGGCTTCAGGCGCAGGGCCGTGTCGACGGCGGCATCAACGGCGGCGGCATCGCCCGATCGCAACGCCGCGCGAAGATCGACTTTGTCGTCATGCCCCAGACACATGTAAAGCTGGCCCGACGCCGACACGCGGATGCGGTTGCAATTGTCGCAGAAGTTCTGCGTCAATGGCGAAATGAGACCGAGTGTCGTTCCGAGTTCGGGCACGTCCCAATAGCGCGCGGGGCCACCGGTTTTCATGGACGCCGGGACCATCGAAAATTTGGAGGCCAGCCGCTCCCGCACGGCTGTTAGCGGCAAGAAACGATCGTGCCGGTCTTCGTCGATCTGTCCGAGCGGCATCGTTTCGATGAGCGACAAGCCAAAGCCCTGCGCCCCGCACCAGACGAGCATAGCTTCAACCTCGTCTTCGTTCAGCCCTTTAAGCGCGACCATGTTGATTTTGATGGCAAGCCCGACGGCCTTGGCGGCGGCAATGCCGGC
>JBGSMP010000198.1:0-5234 GCA_041740105.1 Sphingomonadaceae bacterium | reverse complement strand
TTCGATGATGCCGCCGACGAAACCTGCGCCGCTGCTCAAAGGGCCGGTCAACAATTGCGACCGGCTGTGCGTCCTCGACCGGCTGGCAAAGCAGCCGCCCGAAGCGCTGCTCGCCAGTATCGACCTCGGCCCCATGGTGATCGCGCGGACGCCGCACAGCGTTCACGGCACGGGCTATCACCGGATGGTCACGCCGCTGCGCGAAACCATCCTGTTCTTCGAAGGGTCGTCGGAGGAAGGCAAGGTGTTCATGCGGCAAAAGGGCTTTCGCCGCATTCTTGTTAGTCCCACGTCGGCCGAGGCGGTCCTTTTTATGCAAAAGGCACCGAAAGGGATGATGGCGCGTCTTGTCAAAGGGCCGTTGCCTGACTGGCTCGAGGATGATCCCGCAGGATCACCCACGCTTCGGGTCTATCGCGTTCGCGACTGACACAGGATTGCAACGTCGCCCGTCCGCCCGCTAAGGCGATGACGTGGCAATTCAGCATGACCAGTGGTGGCAAAAGCGGACGACGGTCGTGCTGCTCGCGGTTATGGCCATGCTGCCGTTGCTCTGGCCGACGACCCCGCCACTGGTCGACCTGCCGGGACATATGGGCCGCTTTCGTGTCCAACTCGATTACAACGACAGCGAGACGCTCAGGAATTTCTACAGCTTCAAATGGAACCTGATTGGCAATCTCGGTGTCGACTTGCTGATCATTCCCGTGTCGAAAATCTTCGGCCTCGAGCTCGGCACGAAGCTGATCGTCATGAGTATCCCCGCATTGATGGTTGCGGGGCTGTTGTGGATTGCGCGCGAAGTGCACGGCGAAATCCCGCCGACCGCCATGTTCGCGTTGCCGCTGGCTTATGGCCACCCGTTCCTGTTCGGTTTTGTCAATTTCGCACTGTCGATGTCGCTGGCCTTGCTGGCGTTCGCGCTGTGGCTTCGGCTGGCACGCCAAGGACGGCTGCGATTGCGTGCGGCACTATTCGTCGTGATCGGCCCGATCCTGTGGGTCACGCACACATTCGGCTGGGGTACGCTCGGCGTCCTCGCCTTTTCGGCCGAACTGATCCGCCAGCATGACCATGGCCGGTCGTGGCCGCGCGCGGTGTTCTGGACCGGCGTCCATTGCCTGTCGCTTGCCCCGCCGATCCTGCTGATGGTCGCATGGCGCAGCGGCCAAGTCGGCGGGCAGACGGCGGACTGGTTCAATTGGACTGCCAAATCGCAGTGGCTGGTGATGACGTTGCGCGATCGCTGGCAGGATTGGGACATTGCTTCGGTCATCCTGCTTGGCCTGCTGCCCGTCGGCGCGGTGCTTTATCGCCATCTCGAATTGTCACGCAATCTTGCGGCGAGTGCGGCATTTCTTATGCTGGTTTTCATCCTGCTGCCGCGCATCGTTTTCGGGTCGGCCTATGCCGACATGCGGTTGACGCCCTATATGCTGGCAATTGCGATCGTGGCGATCCGGCCGTTGCCCGGTGCAAGCCAGCGCACGATGTCGGTGCTCGCGGTTGCGGCCTTTGCTTTTTTTGCAGCGCGTATCGGCGGCAACACATTCAGCCTCTACGAAATTGCCGCTGCGCAGAACCGCGCGCTGGTCGCGCTCGAAAAAATCCCCGTCGGCGCGCGGCTCGTCAGCTTCGTCGGCCACACCTGCCGGATGCCGTGGGCACTCAACCGCAACTGGCATTTGCCCGCGATCGCCACGGTACGGCGCGCGGCCTATTCGAACGATCAATGGGACATGGCGGGCGCGCAATTGATGCGGCCGATCAAGGCCGATGCGGGCTATTTCCGCCATGATCCGTCGCAAGTCGTCATCGCGGGGCGCTGCCGCAACAAATGGAAGTCGCTCGACTGGTCGCTCGCCAATCTGCCGCGCGGGGCGTTCGATTATGTCTGGCTGATCGAGCCCCCCGTGTATGATCCCGCCGGATTGCGCGGTATGACGCCAATGTGGAGCGACGGGAAAAACGCGCTGTATCGGATCGACGAGCGCGCTATGACCGTCGCGCCATGACTGCGCTTTCGATCGTCATTCCTTGCTACGACGAGGCGGATTGTCTCGACGAACTCTATCGTCGCGTTGCAGGTGTTGCGTGCGCCGTGGCTGGTGACGACCATGAGATTGTGCTGGTCAACGACGGCTCGAAAGACGCGACCTGGGCCGTGATGCAGCGCCTTGCCGCCCAAAATTCCCGCATCGTGGCGATCAATCTTTCGCGCAATCACGGACATCAACTTGCGCTGACGGCAGGGCTCGATCTTGCCCGCGGCGAGCATATTCTGATCCTCGATGCCGATTTGCAGGATCCGCCCGAATTGCTTCCCGATATGCTGGCGACGATGCGCGCCGAGGGTGCCGACGTCGTTTATGCCGTGAGGCGCGCGCGCGCGGGCGAAGGCTTTGCCAAGAAGGCATCGGCAGCCTTGTTCTACCGGCTGCTCGCGCGGCTGACCGATACCGATATCCCGCTCGATACCGGCGATTTCCGCCTGATGAGCCGCCGCGCGCTCGACGCGTTCCTGTCACTTCCCGAACAGGCGCGCTTTATCCGCGGGATGGTGGCGTGGATCGGTTTTCGTCAGGTGCCGTTCGTTTATGATCGCGCCGAACGGCACGCAGGCGCGACAAATTATCCCTTCACGAAGATGCTCGGGCTGGCGCTTGACGCGATCACCGGATTTTCGACCGCACCACTGCGATTTGCAAGCCATGCGGGGCTGCTGCTGACCGGGGCTTCGGTCTTGCTCATGGCCTATATCGGCTTTGGCTGGCTGAGCGGAACGACGGTTCAGGGCTGGACGTCGCTGATGCTTGTCGTCGTCGGGCTGGGCGCGGTGCAGATGTTCGTGCTCGGGCTGATCGGCGAATATCTCGGGCGATTGTATATCGAAGCGAAGAAACGCCCGCTTTACATCGTCGCGGACATTATCGGCACGGCGCGCGAGGGCTCACGCTTGGGTCACCGTGCTGACACCAACGCGACCAGCGACACGCCCGGCGGCATCGGCACGCGCCCGACCAGATAGCGCTCGAGCCCGAAAATCTTCTCGAAGAGGGTATTGACCGGTGCAGGCGGCAGCGCATCGTCGCTTCCCGTGCGGCCCGTGATACGCGCGACGATCCTGTCCGCAGCGGCGAGCGGAAACAGCAGGCTGTTGAAGCTCTGGAGCATCGTGAGCTTTAGGTCGGCCTCGCTAATAGCCGCGCGCAACGTCGCCTTGGTATAGCGCCGGAAATGATGGTTTGCGACGTCATGGCCACTCCACATCCACGGGAATTGCGGGACCGTGATCAGGATCGTGCCGCCCACACGCAATCGTTGGGCAATGGCTTTCAGCGCGGCGTCGTCGTCCTCGACATGCTCGAGCACATCGAGGATCGCAATCATATCATAGCTTTGGTCGGCGACCCCGATTAATTCGGGCAATGGCGAAGCGCCGATATCGCGGCCGAGGCGCTTCGAGGCGATCGCGCGCGAATGATCATCGATCTCGATCGCATCGACATCGCCAAAGGCAGAGAGCATCGCCAGATTATGCCCCGTCCCGCAGCCGATTTCGAGGATGCGCGCCACCCGCGGCAGTTCGATCTTGCGCCGGATCAGGCTCGCCAGCACGTCGCGGCGCGCACGATACCACCAATGCGTGGCGTCATGCTCGGCCATCCGGTCATAAATAACGCGGTCCACTACGCGAAAACCCATTTGCGATAAATGACGAAGCAGATCGCAGGCGTGATGAAGATCATCGCGATCACCGGCGTCCGATCGTCCCAGACCATGACGTCGGTAAACAGCCACACGAAAAAGCTGTTCAGCGCAAAACTGATCCCCGACGTCACGAAAAACTTGCCACTTTGCCTTGCCGACGCATCGCCGCTGGTCTCGCGGAAACTGAAGCGGGCATGCATGAAATAGCCGAGCGCCATCGACACCAGATAGGCAATGACATTGGAACCCAGCGGCGACACTTGCCCCCAACCGACAGCGATCAGATACGCCGCGACGCCAAAGGCCGTCACGATCCCGCCCGTGACGCCATAGCGCAACACCTGGCCCAAAAGTGTGCGTTGATCCTTATTTAGGGGCAGGCGGTCTAACATCATGGTTCGCTTGGCAGGGAAGCCTCCGCCCCTTAATGGCGCGGACGGTTCAGGGGAAGTATCGATGAGCGCCAGTGATGAGTGAGGCCGATAATCCGGCAATCAGGCATTGGCGGCGCTGGCTTGTCCTGATCTGGCTGCTCGCCTGCGTCGTCTTCATCGTCATGCGCTGGCAGGCGATCGTCGCGTTCGGCCTTGGCGATACCGACGACAATCTGCGCATGGCGCAAGTCCGCGCGCTGCTGAACGGGCAGGACTGGTACGATCTGCGCCAGTATAAGCTCAACCCGCCCGAGGGGTATAATGTCCACTGGACGCGGCTGGTCGATCTGCCGATTGCCGCGCTGCAACTGATCACCAAGCCATTTTTCGGGATCGTGGTTGCCGAAAAAGCATCGGCGGCGCTTGCCCCGCTGATTCCGCTGCTGGTCGCGCTGTTTGCAATGGGAATCGCGGTGCGGCGGCTGGTCGCGCCCGGGTCATTCGCTTTTGCGGCCGGGCTGATGCTTGCGTGTCAGGCCGCCATGCTGATGTTCATGCCGTTGCGTGTCGATCATCATGGCTGGCAGCTTGCGCTGCTGGTCATCACGATTGCCGGCCTTGCCGATCCGGACATCCGCCGCGGCGGGCTTACGATGGGTCTGTCCAGCGCCGTGTCGCTCACCATCGGGCTCGAACTCATGCCGTTTCTGGCAATCACCGGTGCGGCCGTCGTGCTCCACTGGATCTGGGAGCGCGACGAAGCCTTGCGGATGCGGAGCTATGGCGCAGCACTCGGGCTGGGCTGCATCGCCGGTTATCTCGGTTTCGCGTCGTACGATAATCAGGTTGCGCGCTGCGATGTGCTGTCACCGATCTGGCTGACCACGATGACCGTTGCAGGCGCGCTGGCGGTCGGTCTGTCGTTCCTGAAGGCGGAACAGCCGCTGGTCCGTCTGGTCGCAGCAGGCATCGGCGGCGCGCTGCTGGTCGGTGGCTTCGTCTATGCGTGGCCGCAATGCATCGACCGGCCTGAACAGATCAGCGACGAGCTCGTCCGCGTCTGGTTCAGCAACGTCCGCGAAGCCAAGCCGCTCTACACGCAACCGTGGACGACGATCGCCTGCCAGCGCATGACGATGAAGACGACGC
>JBGSMP010000186.1:0-1962 GCA_041740105.1 Sphingomonadaceae bacterium | reverse complement strand
CTGGCCGGTCCGGACCACGGCGGCAGCTTTGCCGGCGATGCCGCGCGCGGCGGCGCCATTGCTTTTGGTGGCCAGATTTCGCGCCTGATCCTGCAATTGCTGGGCACGGCAATCATGTCGCGTCTGCTCGCCCCTGCCGATTTCGGGCTCATCGCCATGGCCGTCACCGTCACCGGCTTTGTCGGCATGTTCACCGACATGGGCCTTTCGGTGGCAACTATCCAGCGCAGCCAAGTCAGCCAGCCGCTGGTGAGCACTTTGTTGTTCGTCAATCTCGGCGTCGGGCTGATCCTGATGCTTATCGCAGCAATCGTCGCGCCGTTCGCCGCGTTGCTGTATAGTGATCCGCGCGTGACATGGCTTGTCATCGGCATGGCGCTGTCGATCCCGCTCGGGGCGGCGGTTGCCCAGCATAATGCCCTGCTCGCGCGATCGATGCGCTGGATGCCGTTACAGCTGATCGCTTTTACCAGTCAGGCAATCGCGCTTGTCGTCGGTGTGCTCCTTGCCTGGAAAACCGACGCGGGCGTCTGGGCGCTTGTGGCGCAGATGATCACGGCTAGCGTTGCTACGTTGATCCTGACGTGGGCCGTCTGCGACTGGCGCCCGTCACGGGTCGAAAACTGGCGCGTGGCAAAAGCCGAGCTTGGCTTTGGCGCCAATGTCACCGGCTTTGCGCTGCTGAACTTCCTTCATCGGCAATTCGACAACGTTCTGATCGGCTGGCGCTGGGGTGCCGTCGAGCTTGGCTTTTATGCCCGCGCCTATAATCTGCTGACGCTGCCGATCGGCCTGATCAACGGGTCGCTGTCGTCGTCGGCGATTCCGATTCTGTCGAAGTGCAAGGATGATCCCGAACGGTGGAATGCCGCTTATCTGCGGCTGGCCACGGTCACGGCCTATATGGGGTGCGGACTATGCGCCGCGCTTTTCGTGGTCGCCGATCCACTCGTCGATATCGTTCTGGGGCCGGGCTGGCACGAAGTCGCCGTCATATTCCGCGTGCTTGCCATTTCGTCGATCTTCGGGACGGCATCGAATTCCTGTGGTTGGGTGTTCATCAGTCTGGGGCGGACGCGGCAGCTCTTCTACTGGTCGTTGTTCGGATGCCCGCTTTACGCGCTTTCCTTCTGGCTCGGCCTACCGTGGAAGGCGCAAGGCGTCGCGATCGGCTATGCCATCTGCGTCTTTGCGCTGACGCCGCTCTATTTCGCCTATGCGATGCGCCAGACCACAATCAGCATGGCCACTTTGTCGCGGTGGATGGTTCCCGTGCTTGTGGCCGCAATGCTTGCAATCGGCGCGGGGGAACTGGTCAACCGAACGACGGCGGACATGCATGACGTCGTGCGCATCATTATTGGCGGTGCAGCTGTCGGGCTTGCCTATGTCGCGCTCGGTGCTGCCTGTCTTTATGGCCTCGCGCATTATCGGCCGATGCAGGCAATGTTGCACGATTTCGTCGGTCCGGCGTTTCGCCGCTTCGGCATGGGTTCCAAAGCGTGAACATTCTCGTTGCGACCGAAGACCGTACATTCAGTGTGAGCCTGTCACATGCCTACAAGGCTGCCGGCCATAGCGTCAGTGCCGGGCTGCCGGAACTCTACCTTGGGCTGCGCGACTTCGATCTTATCCATTTTCACTGGCCCGAAGAGCTGACCGGCTGGGCCATGCCACCCTCGCCGCGCGCGATGCGCCGCGTGCTTGACCGGATCGATGTGCTGAAGCCCGCGACCAAAATGGTCTGCACAGTGCACAATATGTTGCCGCATGCCGACCGGGGCGGTGAATCGGAAGCGCTCTACACCGCATTTTATGCGCGGATGGACCTGATCGGCCATTTCCATGAAAGCTCGCGCGCCGCCGTTGCAGCGCGCTTCCCCGACATCGCGGCGTCGAAGCACCTCGTTCACGGCATGCAGGATTTCGCGGACCTGCGCGTTCATGCGACCGGCACGGCAG
>JBGSMP010000185.1:0-2217 GCA_041740105.1 Sphingomonadaceae bacterium | reverse complement strand
CCAAACCCGCGGTCCCCGCGCGGCGGCCAGACCAGCGTGCCTTCGACGCGGCCTTCAAACAGCGCATCGCTGCCATCGGGCCATCGCAGCGCGAGCGTGCAGACGAAATGTGCGCGGCGCGACACGTCGGCACCGAGCATGTGCAACCGGTCCTCGACTTTTTGCATCGCCATTGCCCAGTTGCGCGGGCCGCCATCAGCGGATTCCGCCCAGTTTGCCGTGTAAACGCCGGGTTCGCCGCCAAGCGCTTCGACACATAGGCCACTGTCATCGGCAAGCGCAGCCATGCCTGACAAGTCGCACGACGACACGGCCTTGAGCAGGGCATTGGCGGCAAAGGTCGTGCCCGTTTCTTCAGGCTCGGGCAGATCGAGCGAGGCGGCCGAAACCGGTTCGATCCCGTAAGGTTCGAGCAGCGCCCGGATTTCCCGTACTTTCCCGGCGTTATGGCTGGCAATCACCAGCTTGCCGGGCGTGAGTTTATTCACCGGCCGGTTGCCCGGTCCTGCGCGGCGAAAATTCCGGTGCAGCCGATGCGCGCAAGGCGGAGAAGGCGCAGCAGAGCCTCCTCGTCATAGGTCGCGCCTTCGGCGGTGGCCTGAACTTCGGCAATGTTGCCGTCACCGATCAAAACGAAATTAGCGTCGGCGTGCGCATTCGAATCCTCGATATAGTCGAGATCGAGCACCGGTGTGCCTTCATAAATGCCGCAACTGATGGCGGCGACTTTTTGCTGGATCGGATCGGTTTCGAGCTTGCCGTCCTTGAGCAAGCTGTCGACGGCAAGGCGCATGGCGACCCAGGCACCCGAGATCGACGCTGTCCGCGTGCCGCCGTCGGCCTGGATGACGTCGCAATCGAGCGTGATCTGCCGCTCGCCGAGCAACTTCATATCGACCACCGAGCGCAAACTGCGGCCGATAAGCCGCTGGATTTCCTGCGTCCGCCCCGATTGCTTGCCTTTGGCGGCTTCGCGGTTGCTGCGGGTGTGCGTGGCGCGCGGCAGCATGCCATATTCGGCCGTGACCCAGCCTTCACCCTTCCCGCGCATGAACGGTGGCACGCGATCCTCGACGCTGGCTGTCACCAGCACGCGCGTTTCGCCGAAGCTGATGAGGCACGATCCTTCGGCATGTTTGGTGAAGGCAGGTTCGATTGTAATGACGCGCATTTCGTCAGGCGCGCGGCCAGAGGGTCGCATATTTGACTGTCCTAATCGGTTGAATGCGCGCATCTAGCGGGGGGATGGGTTCGGGACAACGCGCATGAAGATGATTTTGTTGATCGTAGGCGTGCTGGCGCTGCTGATGGGACTGCTCTGGATCGGACAGGGGTTTGGTCTCGTCATGTGGCCGTCGTCGAGTTTCATGCTTGAACAGAAAATCTGGGCGCTGTGGGGGAGTATCTTGGCGCTCCTTGGTGCCGTCATGATCTGGCGCGCGCGGCGTTGAGCCCCAAATTGACCCGATGAACGCACCCGTTACCGAACTCACAGACCGCGCGCGCGATGTGTTCCGCATCGTCGTCGAAAGCTATATCGATTCGGGTCAACCCGTGGGTTCGCGGACGATCTCCAAATTGTCGCCGCTCAACCTTTCGCCGGCATCGATCCGCAACGTCATGCAGGATCTCGAAGAATATGGTCTGCTCGCTGCGCCGCACACGTCGGCGGGACGGATGCCGACCGAGATCGGGCTGCGCTTGTTCGTCGATGGCATGATGCAGGCGGCCGAGCCAACGTTGGAAGAGCGCACGGTCATCGAATCACGGCTTTCGGTCGGCGGACCGGTAGAGGGCGCGCTGGCAGCCGCGACGATGGCGCTGTCGGGCTTGTCGGCTTGCGCCGGCATTGTCCTGGTGCCTGCTCACGAAGTCCGCCTGAAGCAATTTGCTTTCGTGCCGCTGAGTAAGGAACAGGCGCTGGCCGTGCTGGTCGGTGATGACGGATCGGTCGAGAACCGCGTGATCGATCTGCCGATGGGTATGATGCCATCCGATCTGGTCGCAGCGGGCAATTACATGACGGCGCAGCTGTCGGGTATGACGCTGGCTGAAGCGCAGGTCCGCGTTGGTTCGGAATTGAAGCGGGGCAGAGCGACGCTCGACCAAACGGCGCGATCGCTTGTCGAAAGCGGGCTTGCGGTCTGGTCTCAGGACGGCGCGGCACGGCCCGTTCTGATCGTCCGTGGCGCGGCGAACCTGATCGACGATGCCGCG
>JBGSMP010000171.1:0-2246 GCA_041740105.1 Sphingomonadaceae bacterium | reverse complement strand
GCTGTCGCAACCGGGCGGGCGCGAGGCCGCAATCGGCGTGGCGCTGCGCGGGCGCAATGTTGGCCTGATCGCCGAACATCGCGTCTCGCTCGACAAAACGGGGCGTGATGCACCGGCAGTATTTGCTTATGGTGGCATGTCCGACGTGAAAATCGCCGTTGGCGCCACAGTCGACGGCTATGTTCAGGCAGGGGTCGTCGGTGTGAAAGATCCGGCAGCCTTCGTCGACGGCGCTGTCCGCATCGAGCGCACATTACTCAAAACCCAAGACGCCAGCCTGTCTCTCGGCGCAGGCATCTGGGGTGGTGCGCAGCCAGGCGTCGCAAGGCTCGATGCGGGTCCGCAAATTGTTGCGCGAGTGCATGTCGCCGAGACGACCCTGCGCGTGTCGGCGGAATGGCGACATCGGATTGCAGGCGATGCTGCGCCATCGTCGGGCCCTAGCGTCACGGTTGGTTTCGACTTTTAAGCGTGTGTTCAGCCGGGCAAATCGCTAGGTGTCATCAAGACTTATGGACATCTATCTTCCGATCGCGAACCTGTCGGTCAACGCGCTGGTCATCATTCTGCTGGGTGGAGGCGTCGGGCTGTTGTCGGGGATGTTCGGAGTCGGCGGCGGGTTCCTGACGACACCGCTGCTCATCTTCTATGGCATCCCGCCGACGGTTGCGGCAGCATCTGCGGCAACGCAGGTGACTGGCGCCAGTGTGTCGGGCGCGCTGGCGCACTATCGGCGCGGCGGTGTCGATCTCCAGATGGGTGCGGTGCTCGTTGCGGGTGGTATTATCGGTGCGATTGCGGGCGCGGGCATCTTCAATCTGCTGACCAATTGGGGGCAGATCGATACGATCATTGCGTTGCTCTATGTCGTTCTTCTCGGCAGCATCGGGACGTTGATGATGCGCGAGGCATGGGCAAGCGTAAAGGCAAAGCTGCGCGGGCAAACCCTGCCTCCGAGCAAAAGGCGGCACCATCCGCTGGTGGCATCGCTCCCGATGCGCTGGCGCTTTTACGCTTCGGGCCTCTACATTTCGCCGCTGGCCCCGCTGCTGCTCGGTTTCGTAACCGGGATACTGACAGTGCTGCTTGGCGTGGGCGGCGGCTTCATCATGGTCCCCGCGATGCTCTATCTGCTCGGCATGGCGACGCGCGTTGTCGTCGGCACATCGCTGTTCCAGATCCTGTTTGTCACGGCCGCAACGACCATGGTTCATGCGCTGACGACACAAGCCGTCGACATCGTACTTGCCGCGTTGTTGCTGATCGGCAGCGTAATCGGAGCGCAAGTCGGGGCTCAGCTCGCGACGAAATTCGCGCCCGATTATCTGCGGCTGTTCCTTGCCGCCATCGTGATCGGCGTCGCGATCCGCATGGCGCTCGGCCTTGGCTGGCAGCCAGACGAAATCTACACGGTGCAGTTCGCATGAAGCGGCTGCTGGCGCTTCTTGCGGTCGTGTTGCTGGCTGGCGCAAAAGAGCCGCTGCTTGTGCCCGACGTATCACAGCGCGAGGTCGAGATTGCCTATTCGTTCACCGGCGCCGAACTGCTGCTGTTCGGTGCCATCATCTATCCCGGCGGACTGGTGCCCGACGGGCGGACCGACATCGCTGTCGTCTTGAAAGGGCCGTCACAATCGATTCTCGTGCGCGAAAAGCGCAAGCTGGCCGGGCTGATCTGGGCGAATGCCGACAGTGCACGCTTTCGGTCGGCGCCGACCTTTTATGCCATCGCATCATCGCGACCGCTGGACCAGCTGGTGGATGAAAGGACGGCCGCGATTTACGAACTGGGTCTCGGCAACATTCATCTGTCACCAGCGAGCGGCAGCAACCCAACCGATGCGCAGCGGTTCGAAACCGGCTTCGTCGACTTGCGCGCGCGCGGCGAATTGTTCGTCGATCGCCCCGGCGCGGTGGAGATCACACGCGACGTGCTTTATCGCGCTCGCTTGCGTATTCCGGCGCGCGTGCCCGTCGGGCGCTACACCGCCGAGACATTCTTGATCCGCGACGGCAAGGTGATCGCGGCCGCCACCCGCGACGTTGACGTGCGCAAAACGGGATTCGAACGCTTTGTCGCCACAGCGGCAGTGAAGTGGCCCTTTATCTACGGACTGTTTGCGGTCGTGTTGTCAGTCGGGTTCGGCTGGGGCGCGGGCGCGCTGTTCCGCCGCCTTTAGCGGTTGGCCATTTTTGCGGCACGGACGCGCCAGTTTTCGGCAAGGGCGGGCAGTGCTGCAAGCGCGC
>JBGSMP010000164.1:0-2309 GCA_041740105.1 Sphingomonadaceae bacterium | reverse complement strand
GTCGATGCGCTGGTGACGCGGCTTCTGGCGCGCGGGGCCATCGCGCAATCGGGGCGCACAGCGTTTCTAATCAAGCCCGGCGCTCAGGGCCAGACGGTGGCCGAACAGCGCGTCCTTGCGCTGTCGTCGCCCGTCAGCTGGTCGACAATCCTGTTGCAGGTCAAATCCTATGCAGAGCCCGTTGCGGCCAAGCTTGCGGCAAGCGGTCTGCTGATCAGCGACAGGGAAACCGCCGACATCCGTTTCTGGCAGACTTTGCCCTATGTCTTCCTGATCGGCTTTGGCACGACCAAATGGATCATCGGCGACATGCGCGACCGGCCAGTTGGGATTTTGACCGCGCTGCTGATCGTAACGGTGATCATCGCAACCGTTCGCTGGTTCAAGGTCGACCGGCGGACACAGACCGCACTGGACGTCATCGAAGACGCGCGGCGGCGCAACCAGCGCCTGAAGATTGCACCGACAACCGATGAGGTTGGCGTTGCCGTCGCGCTATTCGGCACGACAGTGCTTGCCGGGTCGGCATGGGCCGATTTCCACCGGCTTCGCGCGAGCGAAAACGGGGGCGGGTCGTCGTCATCCGACAGCGATAGCGGTGGTGGTGGTGGTGGTGGTGGCGGATGCGGGGGCTGCGGGAGTTAAGCGAAAGCCGCAGATTTCCTGAGCAGCGTATACGCTGCAATCGTCCGCCCGAGCGCTGCCTCATGCGTCCGGTCGCCACCATTACGATCCGGGTGGAATTTGCGGAGTCGTTCGGCGTAGCGGGCGCGCAGGTCTTTGCGATCGGCGTCGACCTCGAGACCCAGTTCCTTCAGCGCACGGCGGTCTTCGCCCGATAGCTCGCGTCCGTCGGCGCGCCGCTTGGGCATCGTATCGCGAAAGCGCGCCGAGATCGCATCGAGCGGATCCGTGAAATTCGCCCAGTGCGGCGGGCGGTCCGCGCCGACCGTGTTGAAAGCGCGGGTTTCGCGTTCCCATCCGGCAAAGGGGCGCTGCTGCTCGAGAATTTCGTCGGTGCTCATCCCGTTGAAAAAATTATAGCGCGCGTTGAATTCGCGGACGTGGTCGAGGCACAGCCAGCGCCATGATCCCGGCCCGTCAAAACCGCCCGGTTCGAGTGGCGCACGAAACTGGCCATGTTCGTGGCAGCCCGGTTCGGCGCACGGCTCTTCGCGATCGACGCGGCCATGGAAACGGGTGTGACGGCGGAACTGTTCGGATGGCATAGAGGCGTTATATAGGGTCGATGCAAAGCGACCTCAAAGGGCCAATGGCCCGCGAAATCGAAATGCGGCTGACGGCGGCCCTCTCGCCGACACACCTCGCCGTGATCAACGACAGCGGCTCGCACGCGGGGCACATGGGCGACGACGGCACGGGCGAATCGCACTTCACCGTGGAGATCGAAAGCCTGGCGTTCGCGGGCGTTACGCGTCTCCAGCGGCAACGGATGGTCAACCGCGCGCTGGGCGATTTGCCGGGGCAGAAGGTTCATGCAATGGCGATCAAGGCAACAGCACCGGGGGAATAAATTTTGGGCGCTCTCGTCGACTTGTCCAAAATGGCGATTAAGCCTTTTCGCGTGACGGCGCGCGAGGCCCGCGCGAATATCGCTGGACTTAATATCGTTTTCGGCGCGGTTCTAGGCTTCGTGCTGGCGTCGACCGAGACAATGATCACACGAGATTACATCTTCACATTGTTCACGTCGGCAACGCTTGCCACTGTCATTCTTTATGTCAGCCATTCAAAACACCGCTTGGTCTATGCAGCCATCGGCATTGGATTTGTTTCATTCTTGCCCGACTTGCTGAATGAACAATTTTTTTCGGACGCCTCGCGCATTCCCGAAAAACTGCAACCAACTTTTGCTGTGTGGCTTATGATGACGCTGTTGGTGGAATTTTGGCCCCGCGTGCCGGAACCCACGACGAGCGCCCGTGCGGATGAAGCGGAGATTTAAGCAATGGAAACCATCCTCCCGGTCACGCACGACCTTGGCGACTTCAAGGTCCGCCGAACGCTCCCCGCCAAGACGCGTACGATGGTCGGGCCCTTCATATTCGTCGACCAGTTCGGCCCGTCACGGCTGCCCGCCGGTGGCGGCATGGACGTCCGCCCGCATCCGCATATCAATCTGTCCACCGTCACCTACCTGTTCGAAGGGGCGATCGAGCATCGCGACTCACTGGGCAGCCATGCGGTGATCAGTCCCGGCGCGATCAATTTGATGACCGCCGGGCGCGGGATCGTGCATTCGGAACGCTCGCCGGCCGATACACGCGCGGCGGGTCCGGCATTTTACG
>JBGSMP010000145.1:0-13747 GCA_041740105.1 Sphingomonadaceae bacterium | reverse complement strand
CCGAACGCGCTTGCGCGCACAGCATCGTGATCACGGCCGACATCCTGCTCGCCGACCGCGCTCTGAAAGCAGGCGCAACTGTCCTGGCCCCCACCGGAAAGCCCTTCACCGCCAACAGCATCGGCACGGCGATCGCAACGCGCGCGATCATGGCCGACCTGCGCGCCGGCGGCGACGCCATCGGTGGGCCCGCGCCATTTTCGAAAGCGGATCGCTCGCGGTTTCTGTCGGCGCTCGACGAAGCCTTGCGCCAGATCAAACGTCGCAGCCCTCTTTCGTCAGACTGACATTATGGACTGACAATCGGCGTTGCTCAGCTTAAAGCACTGTAATCTTACGGTCGCAGGCTGTTTCATCTCAAGAGAAGTAAAGGTTCGGTTCGAATGCCGCGTAAAAAGATCGAACTCGAAACCACTGGCCTCGAAGTTGTCGAAAACGCTTCGACAAGAGAGCCCGAGCAGCAGTCGTTTGCGCAGGCCGTCGATGCTGTCGGCACAGGGTCGATGCTTGGCTATCGGCTTGAGCAGCAGGCCGCACTTTCGAACTTCGGCATGGAAGCGCTGAAGTCGTCCGCTGTGTCGGGTTTGCTCGATCAGGCGGCGAAAACGGCGGCGCTGGGCATGCGCGCCAACCTGTCGAAGATCCTCGAGTATCGCAAAGCTGAAAACGACCTGCTGATCCGGGCCGGCGTCGGATGGCGTGACGGCGTGGTGGGCGTGATGGCGTTCGGGGCCGACCTTGAATCCCCCGCTGGCTATGCTTTTCACACTGGCTCTCCCGTAATTTCGAACCATTTGGAAGGTGAAGACCAGTTTCGCACCCCGACCCTGATGATCGAACACGGCGTGAAACGCGCGATCAACGTGTTGATTACGTACGGCGGCGGCCGGTGGGGTGTCCTCGAAGTCGACAGCCCGTCGGCTGGCGAATTCGAAGCCGCCGATCTCGCTTTTCTTCAGGGGCTTGCCAATTTCATCGGGGTCGCACTTGATCGACAAGTGGCTGAAGACCGGTTGTCGCAAGCGCTCGACTATCAGAAAATGATGGTTCAGGAAGCGAGCCACCGCGTCAAGAACAACCTGACAATTCTGTCGAGCTTGCTGATGATGAAAGCAAAGTCGAGCAAAACGACGGCAGAGGCAGACGCACTGGGCGAAGCATCCGACCGCGTGATCGCGGTTGCGCGGACGCATGATCGCCTGTGGCGGGACGCCGGTAGCGATACGATCGACCTTGGGGCGCTTTTGGTCGACTTATGTAAGACGCTCCAAACCCAGCTTGAAGTGATTGAAATCCGCTGCTGTGCTGAACTTGTCGAAATGGCTCCCGACAATGCAGCTTCCTTTGCTTTGTTGGTAACCGAACTAATTACCAATGCCGCCAAGCACGCCTATCGTGAGCGCGGCGGGATCGTCGATGTTCGTCTGACAAGCGATGGTGCGAAACATCTACTGGAAATAGGCGACAAGGGAGTCGGTGTCGGCCCGAATTTCAGCATCGAAGCCGCTGGTGAGGAAAGCCTCGGCATGAACCTCATCCAGGCCCTGACACAAAGTCTTGATGGCACGGTCGACGTCAGGGATGACGGCGGCGCAGTATTCAGCGTCAGGTTCTAGGTTGCGGGTATGAAGCACGACATTCACATCATCGGCGGTGGCCTCGCCGGGTCCGAAGCAGCTTGGCAATTGGCCGAAGCAGGGCAACGCGTGCGCCTGTCTGAAATGCGCGGCAGTGGCGACGGTACTGCGGCGCACCGGACCGAAGATCTTGCCGAACTTGTGTGTTCGAACAGCTTCCGCTCGGACGACGCCGACTCAAACGCTGTGGGTCTTTTACATCAGGAAATGCGCGCGCTCGGCTCGCTGATCATGGCACAAGCCGACAAGCACCGGGTCCCCGCCGGGTCCGCACTTGCCGTTGACCGCGATGGCTTTTCCGCCGGCGTGACGGAGGCAATATCGTTACACCCAAACATCACGCTGGTGCGCGAGCGCATCGATGCTCTGCCAGAGGGTCCGGTAATCGTTGCAACCGGCCCGCTGACCGCCCCTGCCCTCGCGAGCGCTATCGGCGCGCAAACAGGTGAAGACGCCCTGGCGTTTTTCGACGCCCTTGCGCCTATCGTGCATCACGACAGTATCGATATGGACATCTGCTGGCGCGCCGCCCGATGGGACAAGGGTGGCGCCGATTACATCAATTGCCCGATGACCAAGGCCGAGTATCTCGCATTCCACGCCGCACTGATCGATGGCGAGAAATCGGCCTTCAAGGAATGGGAAGCAAATACGCCCTATTTCGACGGTTGCATGCCGATCGAAGTCATGGCCGAGCGCGGTCTCGACACGCTGCGTTACGGGCCGATGAAGCCGGTGGGGCTGGACAATCCCAAAACGGGACACTGGCCCTGGGCCGTCGTGCAATTGCGGCAGGACAATGCGCTGGGCACGCTGTGGAACATCGTCGGGTTTCAGACCAAGCTGAAACATGCCGAACAGGTTCGCGTATTCCGCATGATCCCTGGGCTGCAAAACGCGGAATTCGCGCGGTTGGGCGGGTTGCACCGCAACACCTTCATCAAGTCGCCCGTGCTGCTCAATGAAACACTGCGCCTCAAAAATGCGCTGCACATCCGCTTTGCCGGGCAGATCACGGGTTGCGAAGGCTATCTGGAAAGTGCGGCCATCGGCATGCTTGCAGGTCGCTTTGCCGCCGACCCCTGCCTTGCGCCGCCTCCGGCGACAACCGCGCTCGGTGCGCTGCTGGCGCATATTACTGGTGGCGCGGATGCCAGCACCTATCAGCCGATGAATGTAAACTTCGGATTGTTTCCGCCGCTCGCCTTCGAGGGCAAATCCAAAAAGGCGGATCGCAAGCGGCTTTATACCGCACGCGCACGCGAGGCACTCGACGATTGGTTCCCTACCCTTCGGCTTCGTCCTCTACCGGCGCTGGAGCCCGCAGATTAGGCGGGCAATAGGGCTTTGCCTTGGCCTTGCGCACGATCCGCGTCGTCGCAAACTCGGTCGCGTTCAACGCGCTGTCCCGGTCCTTATCGGCGGCGGCAAATTTCGTGACCGATTTGACGGCATACTCCTCGAAGGAGATCCGCCCGTCGCCATTGACGTCAAGCTTGGCGAATCCCTTCTGGCGCGACGCCAGATACTCGGCACGTCCGACCGCGCCGTTCCTGTCCTTGTCATAGCGCGCAAACCGCTTCTCCTCGCGCGTGCGCTCGCTTGCTGCGGGTGGCGGCGCGAGATCAGCGATCCCCAACGGCAAATCCGGTCCGGCTGCGGGTGCGGATCGGATCGGCGACGGTTTGTTCGCTTGCGCCTGCCAGACGAGCAAACCCGCCGTCATCAACAGCACAGCCGACCCAACGCCTGCCAAAAAACGCCACATCGCCGAATCCCCCGATTATGTTCGGCGTGACGATAGCATCGCCTGAAGTCACGACAAGACAGCGCGCAATATTATCCATCGCGAAACCGGCATCATGATTTGATCACTTGATTGCTGTGCTCTGCTTTTGGCAACATGCGCCAGTATCCGCAGTGGTTTCGCTCCTTTTATCGGGGCCGGTGCAAACAAGGCCATCGCGCGTTCGCGCGTGATCCGTTCCGAGCAGCGCGCGGCAAAATCAATCAGCGCCCAGCCCGCGCCGAGGCCTGTCGATACTTCCCGCCGGGTTATCTGTGACGATAGGGCAAACAACCGCTCGCCGCGCAGCGTTGCATAACCGCGCAATTGGTCGTCGCTCAGCGGCAATGGCTCAAGCAAAACTTCCCACCCCTCGACCAGCGACGCCAGCGCAGTGCTGGTGACGCCATGGTCGCGCATCGACCTTGCCAGTTCGCAGAGAATAGGTTCGGCAGGGACGTTGCCCGTATCAAGCCCGACAAGCTGTTCGTGCCACCACGTCAACCGCATCTGCCCGATCAATGGCTCGGTCGTCGTCGCAACGATACGCCCCAGCGCATCATCCAGCGTCCACAACGCCTTTAGCGCCTCGCGCGATCGCCGGGGCGCGTAGCCAAGCGCCAGACGCATCAGATCATTCATGTTCCTGTCTCGACATTTTACGGCAAACGCCTCGTTAACCGCATCGCTTCAACGGCTGTTAGCCTAATTCCGTGCAGGGACATGGGCTAGCGCAACATTTTTGGGGGTTATGCCGTGAGGAAGGAAGCAAAGATGGCGTCGCGACGCATCGTTCCCGCTGTCCTGCGCCGCGTCGGAACCAACAAGAGCGGCGCTGTGATGCTTGAGTTTTCGTTCGTGGTGATACCGTTCATCGCGCTGATCGTCGCCAGCCTTTATACCAGTCTGATATTTTTCACGTCGCAAGCGCTTGAAACCAGCGCGCAAAAGGCAGCGCGGCTGATGATCACCGGCACTTCGCAAATGGCAGGCACTTCGCAAGCCAATTACAAGACAGCCGTCTGCGCAACGCTGCCCGGCTATATGAAGTGCGACCGCCTTTATATTGAAGTGCGCCGGGCGACGTCGTTCGCATCGCTTAACATGGCAGCGCCGGCGCCAGCGATCAGCCCAACCGGGACCGTCACGAATAGCGGGGATTACAACACGCCCGCCAAGAGCGAGCGCGGCATGGTTCGCCTTTCGTACGTCTGGTACGCCGGAAGCGGCCCCAACGACTTTACCTTGTCGAACAGAACCGACGGCAATCGCGTGCTCGTCGCAACATCGGTCTTTATGGCCGAGCCGTACGGGAACTGATGGCCATGGCACTTTATCGCCGCTTGCGCGCAAAGCGCCGGATCGGGTCCGATCAAAACGGCACCGCGCTGCTCGAATTCGCGCTTACCCTGCCGGTATTGCTGATGCTTTATCTCGGGTGCGTGCAGATTTGCGATGCGGTTGCCGTTTATCGCAAGACCACGACCACGACGCGGACGATCGCTGATCTGACGTCTCAGTACACGAGTGTTTCCGACACGGAACTCGATTCAATCATGAGTGCTGCAAGCCAGGTGATGGCCCCGTACGCAACGACCGGTTTGCGGATGGTCCTGACTCAGGTGACAGTCAGCGCAGCAGGCGTGGCGACCGTCGACTGGAGTCGCGGGTCGGGTGTCGCTGGCGATACGGTCGGCAGCACGTACACGCTCCCCGCCGGTGTAGGGGTTAACGGCACATCGCTGATCATCGGCAAAGTTAATTACGACTATGTCGCCAATCTGGGCGGCATGGTGCGCACTGACATCCCGCTTGGCGATACGATCTATATGTACCCAAGATCCATCCCGAAAATAAATAAGACCTAGTGAGTTTTAGTCAGAATTCCAGAAGGATTCGAATATGTTAGCAACCTCGAACGCCCCAGCCTGGCTGCGGAAATTCAAATCCGACAAGCGCGGCAACGTGCTGATGCTGATGGGTTTTGCCCTCATTCCGATCACGATGGCGGCGGGAATGACAGTCGATTACACGCGCGCGGCACGGCTTAAAACAAAGCTTGATGCAGCAGCCGATGCCGCTGTTTTATCTGCAGTCGCCGAAGCAGCGAACATTTCGACCGACAAGACCGTCTGCGAACGGGCCGCGGCCTTGTTCCATTCGCAGGCGAGCACCATCCCGCAAATCGACTATAGCAAAGCAAGCAGCGTCACGATTACCGTCGGATCGCAGGCAGCCCCGGTCAACACAAGCTATGTGGGCGGGACGGACAGCTGTTCGGCACCAGCGGGATCACCGTCGAGCGCATCGAGTCGCGTCGTTTCGCTCAACTATTCGGTCGAATCGCGAAACCTATTCGGGGCATTGTTCAGTTCGCTCACCATGCCCGTGACGGGCCGGGCCGGTTCGGAATCGTCGATCGCGCCGAACATCGATTTCTATGTCGCGCTCGACACGTCGCCGTCGATGGCGCTACCCGTCACCACGGCAGGCATTACGGCAATGACGTCGACGACGGGTTGCACATTTGCTTGCCACACCAACAAGGCCCCCGCTGGCGCCGTCAAAGATAACGGCACGTTTGCGCTGAACAAGGGTTCGTTTGGAACCGGCACGATTGGGTCGAATTCGATCACCTACATCGATGCCGCAAACACCTATGTTTATACGGGCAACAAAAAAGACTGCACAACACCGAAGAAGGGCGCGCCGGTCTGCACGACCGATATCAACGTCTATAATGCGGACGGATCTTATGCAGATACCTATTGGTATACACGCAATAAGGGCATCACGCTGCGCATCGACGAATTGCGCCGTGCGACGTCCGAACTCGTGAAAACGGCGTTGGACGAAGCCGCCGTAAACGGCGCAACCTATCAAGCAGCCATCTTTGGGTTTGATTATGAAGCCAATTTCCGCCGGATTTATCCAATGGCACCGGGCGTCGTCAAAATTGCCGAGAAAACGCCGAGCGCAGCGACGATCGCAAATGGCGTCACGTTCAAGGCAACAGCGAACTCGACTGCGGTCGAACTGGCTATGCTTGACGACAAGACCGGTAACGGCTGTCCTGCCGTCGGCTGCACGAGCACCAATCGCTATCTTTTCACCAGCTACAAGGGCTTGTTCGACGGCATGCAGGGCGCGGGCTTCTTGCCGGCCATGGGAGGAAACGGCACACTAACCGTCGGCGATACGCCGCAGGCCATCTTGTTTGTCGTGACTGATGGCATGAGCGGCGAAAAATCGTCACTCGTGGACGGTGTCTGGTCGAAAGAAGGCTCAAGTGCGGCGGTGGATCGGACACGTTCCGAGTTGTCGGGAAGTCTGCCCAATCCCACCAACCCATCACACATGAACAAATGCAATGCTATCAAGGCACGCAACGTCCGGATCGCAATTCTATATACTGAATATACACCTGACTCGATCGCAAGTGACTCTCCCGGACAAAGAGCATGGGCTTTGAGCCGTATTCCGTTCGTCGAAGGGAAGTTAAGAGACTGCGCTTCGCCAGGCCTGATGCTCAAGGTGTCAACTGGGTCTGACATCTCAACCGCGCTCTCAGCATTGTTCAAGAAAGCCGTCGCGACGCCGCGCCTCGTCAAATAACGACGGCCCCGATCAGCGGTAACAAACCCTCTTCACCGCCTCGACAATTTTCGGGGCGGTGACGAGCATCGCTTTTTCGAGGTTGGCGGCATAGGGCATCGGGACGTCTTCGTTGGTGACGCGAAGCACCGGGGCGTCGAGATCGTCGAAACCCTGCTCCATGCATATCGCCATGATTTCGGATGAAATCGAACAAGCCGGCCAGCCTTCCTCGACCACCACGACACGGTTGGTTTTCTTTAGGCTTGCGAGCACCGCTGCGCCATCAAGCGGGCGCAGCGTGCGCAGGTCGATGACCTCGGCATCAATGCCTTCACGGCTCAGCGTTTCCGCCGCTTCGAGTGCGAGCCCGACCCCGATCGAATAGCTGACGATCGTCACGTCCCTGCCCTCGCGCATGGTTCGCGCTTTGCCGATGGACACAATATGGTCGCCTTCGGGCACGTCAAAGGTCCGCCCGTAAAGCAGTTCGTTTTCAAGAAAAACCACCGGATCCTCACACCGGATCGCGGCTTTCAGCAGCCCCTTGGCATCGGCGGCATCATAGGGTGCGATGACGATCAGACCGGGGACGCTGGCATACCACGGCCCGTAATTCTGGCTATGCTGCGCGCCGACGCGCGATGCAGCACCATTGGGTCCACGGAACACAACCGGGCAGCGCATCTGGCCGCCCGACATGTAATTGGTTTTGGCTGCAGAATTGATGATGTGGTCGATCGCCTGCATCGCAAAGTTGAACGTCATGAACTCGATCACGGGCCGCAATCCGCCCATTGCCGCGCCCGCCCCGATCCCGGCAAAGCCATGTTCGGTAATCGGCGTATCGATCACGCGGCGCGCACCGAATTCATCGAGCAGGCCTTGGGTGACTTTATACGCGCCCTGATATTCGGCGACTTCCTCGCCCATCACGAAGACGCGGTCGTCGGCGCGCATTTCTTCGGCCATCGCGTCACGGAGCGCTTCGCGCAGTGTGAGGGACTGGCCGGCTGTGACTTGTGCGCTCTGCTTTGCTGGCTGGCTTACAGGTGTCGGCACCGGTTCGGCCAAAACTGCCGGTGCGGGCGCGGGGGTGGCGACCAACCCGCCCTCACCAGCCATCGTCGCGATCACGGTTCCGACTTTTACGCCGTCGGTGCCCTCGGCAACGAGGATTTCGCCGACGATACCTTCGTCGACCGCCTCGAACTCCATCGTTGCCTTGTCGGTTTCGATCTCGGCAAGGATATCGCCCGATTTGACGCTGTCACCCGCCTTCACCAGCCATTTTGCCAGCGTACCTTCTTCCATCGTCGGCGAGAGCGCTGGCATTTTAATCTCGACGGCCATCAATATTGCCCCACCAGCACTTCGGAATAGAGTTCGTCGAGCGCAGGCTCGGGCGATTGCTCGGCAAAATCCGCAGCCTCTGCCACGATCGCGCGAATATCCTTGTCGATCGCTTTCAGATCGTCCTCGGTGACGCCGAGTGCTTCGAGCTCTTTCTTCAACCGTTCGATGGGGTCGGACGTGTCACGCATGGCCTGAACCTCGTCGCGGCTCCGGTATTTTGCCGGATCGGACATCGAATGCCCGCGATAGCGATAGGTCTTCAGCTCGAGGATGATTGGCCCGTTGCCGCCGCGCGTCCACGCAAAGGCAACTTCGGCCGCGCCCCGGACAGCGAGAACGTCCATGCCATCGACTTGAATCCCTGGAATACGGAAACTCTCGCCACGGCGATGAAGCTGTGTTTCAGCGCTCGACCGGGCAACACTTGTCCCCATCGCATATTGGTTGTTTTCGATCGCGTAGATGGCCGGCAGCTTCCAAAGCTCGGCCATGTTGAAGCTTTCGTAGACCTGGCCCTGATTCGATGCGCCATCGCCGAAATAAGCAAGGCAGACACCGCCGTCGCTTTTATATTTATGGCCGAACGCTAGGCCCGTGCCGAGCGCAACCTGCGCCCCGACAATGCCATGTCCGCCGTAAAAACCATGTTCCACACTGAACATGTGCATCGAGCCGCCTTTGCCTTTGGAAATTCCCGCCGCGCGGCCGGTCAGTTCGGCCATGACGACTTTGGGCGGGATGTTGCAGAGCAGCATGTGACCATGATCGCGGTAGCCGGTGATGACTGAATCGAGGCCGATATTGAGCACCGATTGCAAACCGACTGCGACGGCTTCCTGCCCGATATAGAGATGGCAAAACCCGCCGATCAACCCGAGGCCATAAAGCTGCCCCGCTTTTTCCTCGAAACGCCGGATCAACAGCATCTGCCGATAGAAATCGAGCATCTCGTCCTTCGATGCCTTGTAACGCGACGGCTCTGGCGGACGCTCAGTGATTGACTCAGGGGCGGCGTCGGATTTTGCGGCAGCTTTAGCCAAGGATTTGAACCTTTCAGAGTCGGCGATGACCCGACGCCGCTATAAGCAAGCCGCGGGGTGACGCAACTGCGAACGCTAGGGAATCTGGCGTAAGGGAACGATCACTTCATCAGGATGCGCAACGCCAAGATCGCGACGGACCAACTCGTCGACCATGTCTGGATTGGCACGGGCGGGGTCGAGCAGGGCAACGCGGTTTGCCAGCAACGCCTTTTCGCGCTCGACAGCAATCAGATCCGCCCGTCGCGCTTCAAGTGCTTTCGAATACTCGCCCCACGCCAGCACCCCGTTCGACCCGAACAAGGCATAGCCGCCGAAAAAAGCGACAACCAGCGTCGCCAATGCCGGCATCGTTGCCGATTTCAGCGTGCTCCACATTCTTTTTCGCGCTTTGTTCACGAAACCCTTGAATCAAGATCGACCCGCAGTGTCAACCGCGAAACCGCGCAAATATCGACTTTCCGGCATATTTTGCGACAGACCCCAGTTCTTCCTCGATCCGGATGAGCTGATTATATTTGGCAAGCCGGTCCGACCGGGCGAGCGAGCCGGTCTTGATCTGTCCGCAATTGGTGGCAACCGCGAGATCGGCGATCGTCGCATCTTCGGTTTCGCCCGAGCGGTGCGACATGACCGCCGTGTATCCGCCACGGTGCGCCATCGACACCGCATCGAGCGTTTCGGTCAACGTGCCGATCTGGTTGACCTTGACGAGCAGCGAATTGGCAAGGCCTTTGGCCATACCGTCGGACAGCCGCGCCACGTTGGTGACGAACAAATCATCGCCGACCAGCTGGACCTTGTCGCCGATCAGGTCAGTCAGTGCTTTCCAGCCCTCGAAATCATCTTCGCTCATACCGTCTTCGATCGAGGCAATCGGATATTTCGACGCCAAGTCGGCCAGATACGCCGCGTTTTCGTGCGGGCTGCGCACAACGCCTTCGCCGTCGAACCGGTATGCACCATCCCTGAAATATTCGGTGGCGGCGCAATCGAGCGCGAGCACGACATCCTCGCCGGGACGATATCCGGCGGCTTCGACCGACGCCATGATGAAATCGAGCGCTTCGGGTGCGCTGGCAAGGTTCGGCGCAAAGCCGCCCTCGTCGCCAACCGCTGTCGCTAGCCCCTTTTCATGCAACTTCTTTTTCAGGGTATGGAAAATCTCGGCGCCCATCCGCACCGCATCAAACAGGCTTTCGGCGCCAACCGGCATGACCATGAATTCCTGAAAGTCGATCGGATTGTCGGCATGCATCCCGCCGTTGATGATGTTCATCATCGGCACCGGCAACACATGCGCGCCAACACCGCCGACATAGCGATACAGTGGCAATCCGCGCGCATCGGCGGCGGCCTTGGCAACCGCAAGGCTCACACCCAGAATCGCATTTGCGCCGAGCCGCGCCTTGTTCGCTGTTCCGTCGAGCGCGATCATCGCGGCGTCGATTTCGCTCTGATCCTCGGCGTCATAGCCCGCGAGTGCGCCGGCGATTTCGCCGTTCACCACATCGACCGCCTTCGATACGCCTTTGCCCAGCCAGGCTGCGCCGCCGTCGCGCAACTCGACGGCTTCATACGCACCCGTCGACGCACCCGACGGCACGGCCGCGCGGCCGAAGCTGCCGTCCTCGAGCAGGACATCGACTTCGACAGTGGGGTTGCCGCGGCTGTCGACGATGCTGCGGGCATGGATATCGAGAATCTCGGTCATATTTCGCTTTCGTATCGAGGCGTTCGGCTCGCTAGCGCCCCTATCGAAGCGCCCTACTTTGTGCAAATATCGGCGTGCCACAAATGGAACTGTGGTTGACGTGCGCAGTTTGATTCCCACATTCCTGAATGGGCATAACAAAGGATTTTCTCATGGACGAAACCACGCCAGTCAGCACCCCCCGCAAGAAGGCGACCCCGAATGTCGCTGTTCCCGAAACAATCGCCGGCCCCAAAACAACGGTCGAAAAACTGAAGGAAGAAGCCTCGACGATGGCGAGCGAAGCCAAGGGCGCAGCGCGCAACGCGGCGGCGACGGGCAAGGATAAAGCGGCCGAAGCACTCTCCGGCCTGTCGAAAATCGCCAATGATGCCGCCGGCGCGGTCGATCAGCATCTTGGGAAAACCTACGGCGACTATGCCCGCAAGGCATCGACCGGTGTCGAAAATGTCGCGACCAAGCTGCACGAGAAGGACGTCGACCAGCTGATCACCGAAGCAACCGACTTTGCAAAAAAACGCCCGGCGATCGTCGCAGGCGCTGTTGCCGCAATCGGACTTGTGCTGGTCGGACTGTTCACCGGCCGCAACAAAAACGACAAGGCCTGATCGGGGCGTGACGGTGGAATCCGTTTCACAGCTCGATAACGAGAGTCCACCGTCATTTACCGACCTTTTTCGGCAATTGATGAGCGACATTTCGGCTTATTTCGATGCCGAACGAAAAGTCTACGGGGTTCAGGCGCGGCTGTCGCGGAAAGCGGCAAGTTCGATTGCGGCCTATGCACTCTTGACCGTGGTCCTCGCGCAAGGTGCCATGATCGCGCTCGTGGTAGGGCTGTTGTTTGTGCTGACGCCGTTGATCGGCGCGGCTTTGGCAACTGGCAGCGTTACTGTGGGGTGCGCGATTTTGGCGGTCGTATTCATCTCGCTGATCCGGCGTAGGCTTCGGCTGGTGCGCGCAAACTGGCGGCGTCGCCATGACGGATGATGCCGTTGCCGACGCGGCTGCGAAATTGAAGCACCGCAAAGCCGCGATTGCGACAACAACAGCGTCGATCCGGCGGCGGCTTGATCCGCGACTGATCGCAGCCGATTTGGCAAAACTTGCGATGGCGCGCGCGATCACGCAGCTTGGCGCGATCCGGACGACACCGCGACAACGCAAACGCGCTCTGGTTGGCGCAGGTCTGGCGGCAATCACGGCGGTCGGTTTGCGTGTCGTTTACCGGGATTCGCTCGAAAACATCTCGCCCGAAACGCAGGATGACGTTACACCGAACGAATGACGAGCAAACTCCACCTCGTGTTCGGCGGTCGCGTGAACGACCCCCGCACACTCGATTTCGATCCGACCACAATCCAGATTGTCGGCATCTTTCCCGACTACAAAAGCGCGGAAAAGGCTTGGCGCAGCGCTGCGCAGCGAACGGTCGATGATGCCGAAATGCGGTTTGTCGTCACGCATCTGCACAGGTTGCTCGAACCCGACATGCTATCCAGTCCGGCTTAGGAAAGAAACCCGTAAAAGCCGAGGAAAGCGGCCGCAAAACTCAGCACGAAGAACTTCATGTCGCCCATAGATGGTTCCTGAACCGCGGGTCTTCGTGATGCGGGGGGAAGCAAGCGCCGGAACGGATGCCGCGCGGCTTCGTTGGTGAGGACAAGCAACCTTTTCATGGCCAAAGGTTAACGCGATGTTGACCATCATGACCACGGGAAAAGGGGGTTAATTACCGTCCGGTTTCGGGATTCGCGCCCGAATGTCAGATCATCGCCATGCCGCCGTTGACGTGCAGTGTTTGCCCGGTGACGTAGGCCGCTTCATCTGACGCGAGATAGACAACTGCGGCTGCGATTTCAGCGCCCTCGCCCAGCCGACCGGCCGGAATACGCGTCGTCAACGCTTGCTTTTGCGCGTCGGGCAATCCGTCCGTCATTGGTGACGTGATGAAACCCGGTGCAACGCAGTTGACCGTGATGTTGCGGCTGGCCAGTTCCTGCGCCAGCGCTTTCGACATGGACGTCAGCGCTCCTTTCGACGCCGCATAATTTGCCTGACCCGGATTGCCCGTCGTGCCGACGACACTGGTGATCGTAATGATACGACCGACGCGCGCTTTCATCATTGGCTTGGATGCCGCGCGGATCAGTCGGAATGCGGCTTCGAGATTGATGCGGATGACGTCCGACCACTCCTCATCCTTCATCCGCATCACGAGGTTGTCGCGTGTGACGCCGGCATTGTTGACGAGAATATCGAGGCGGGCCCCGAGCGCTTCGATTGTGGCCGGGATCAGGCGCTCGACCGCTTCGGCATCGCCCAGATTGCACGGCAGTGTCACCGTATCGCCGCCAATCTGCGCCGCGACAGCATCGAGCGCTTCGGCGCGCGTTCCCGACAGTGCGACACGGGCACCCTGCCCTGCCAGCTCCATCGCATTCGCCGAGCCGATTCCGCCGCTTGCGCCGGTGACGAGTGCAGTTTTCCCAGTCAGGTCGAACATCACAGATCCTTTACCGCAGCTTCGAGATCGGCCATCGTCACCACGCCGCGCTGTTTGCAATCGGCGTTGATGCGCCGGATCATCGGACCCAATACCTTGCCGCCGAACTCGACG
>JBGSMP010000112.1:0-1685 GCA_041740105.1 Sphingomonadaceae bacterium | reverse complement strand
ATGCGCTTTTGTGCCGGTGGCACCGCTTCGGGCGGCAACTCGACGCCCAGATCGCCGCGCGCGACCATCACCGCGTCGGCCATTTCGATAATGTCCTCGAGCCGGTCGAGCGCCGCTGGTTTCTCGATCTTGGCGAGCAGCGCCGCCCGCCCCTGAATGAGCTTCCTTGCTTCGGCCAGATCCTCGGGTCGCTGGACGAACGACAGCGCAACCCAATCGACATGCTGGTCGAGCGCGAACGCGAGATCGCTCCGGTCCTTTTCGGTCAGCGCTGCCATCGGGATGACGACATCGGGCACGTTCAGACCCTTGCGGTCGGACAGCATCCCGCCGACTTCGACGCGCGTCATCACATGATCGTCGGCCATCGCCGTAACCCGCAGAACGAGCTTGCCGTCGTCGAGTAGCAGCCTCGCGCCGACTTCAAGCGCGGCAAAAATCTCGCGGTGCGGCAGGCACGCGCGCGTGGCATCGCCTGCTGTCGAATCACGGTCGAGCCGGAAACTCGCGCCGGTTTTCAGCTCGACCTTGCCATCCGCAAAAGTGCCGACCCGCAACTTCGGTCCCTGCAAATCGGCAAGGATTGTCGTCGGCCGCCCCAGTGCCTTTTCCAGCCCGCGGATCGCCGCGATCGTTGCCTTATGATCGTCCTGCGTCCCGTGGCTCATGTTCACGCGGAACGCGTCGGCCCCTGCACGCATCAGCTTTTCGATCATCTCGGGCGTCTTGCTCGCAGGGCCAAGCGTTGCAAGAATGCGGACCTTTCGGGTGCGGGCAGGCAATGTTTGAACCAAGTTTGTCTCTCCCCGACTGGTCGTTTCCTCGAATAGAGCCTAAATGCGACACTTCAAGCGAGGGTATTCGTATGCAAGAGATTTCAGATGCCGTAGCGGCAGCGGCGTTCCGCCGCCTCGTCGCGCATTTGCAGCACCGGCAGGACGCGGCCAACATCGATCTGATGGGGCTCGCAGGCTTCTGCCGCAACTGCCTGTCCGACTGGGTCGCCGAAGCGGGCGGGATGTCGAAGGACGAAGCGCGCGAGGTGATTTACGGCATGCCTTATGCCGCGTGGAAAGCGGGTCAACCCGAAGCAACACCCGAACAATTGGCGCGCATGGCGGAAAGCGTTGCGAAGAACGCAGCGGGGCATTAGGCCGCGCGCTTAACTTTCCCTGGGGATTCCATGAGCGACATCATTCAAGCTGACCAGCTGCGCCTTTTGATCGAAAGGATCGAGCGGCTCGAAGAAGAGAAAAAAGGTATCACCGACGACATCAAGGATGTTTACGGCGAAGCCAAAGCGGTCGGCTATGACCCCAAAATCATGCGCCAGATTGTCCGCCTGCGAAAAATGGACAAGAATGATCGCGACGAGGCCGAAACGCTGCTCGACATGTACAAGACAGCGCTCGGCCTCGCCTGACATTTGGGAGAAACGATCATGATCATGACAACCACGACCACCATCGAAGGCCGCCCGGTCCGCGAATATCTGGGCATTGTCACCGGCGAAGTCATCGTTGGTGCCAACATCTTCAAGGATCTGTTCGCCAGCGTCCGCGATATCGTCGGCGGGCGATCGGGCGAGTATGAATCGACGCTGCGCGATGCGCGCAAGACCGCGCTCGACGAAGCCGCTGCCGAAGCGCGCGCGCTGGGCGCGGATGCCGTGATCGGGATCGACC
>JBGSMP010000063.1:0-2295 GCA_041740105.1 Sphingomonadaceae bacterium | reverse complement strand
ATCCCGATCGCTCCGCTGCCAAGGACGACCAAATGTCGTGGCAATGTGTCGATTGAGAATAACGTCTCATTGGTCAGATAAGGTATTTCTGCGAGACCGCGAACGTCGGGTATGCGCGGCCGCGACCCGGTTGCGATCACGATGCGCGGGGCGCTGAGCACGCGGTCCCCGACCGCCAATGTTCTTCGGCCCGTGAAGCGGGCAAGACTGCGGATCACCTCGACGCCCAGGCTCTCGAACCGTTCCTGCGAATCATGAGGCGCAATCGCTGCAATCGCGGCATCGACATGCGCGCGGACTCCTGTGAAATCGATCTGCGGCGCAGTGAGCGTCACGCCTAGCCTTGTTCCCACGTGCGCCACCTGCGCCCGCGCGGCCGCCGCGATCAGCGCCTTTGAGGGCACACAGCCGGTGTTGAGGCATTCGCCACCCATCTTTTCTGCTTCGATCAGCGCAACCTGCAGGCCAAACATCGCAGCACCCCCTGCAGCGGTCAAACCGGCCGATCCTGCGCCGATGACGATCAGGTCGTGCGTATATGCCATCTAGTCTATTCGGTCCTTACGGGCATTCGGTTTCAACCAGGCTGCGCGTGAGCTAGGGACACAGCTTGTTCATTTGGCCGAGCGATGGCAAGTGGTGGCAAGCGAATAGTGGCAATGAAGATTCTCGTTACAGGTGCTGCGGGATTGATCGGCGGCGAAGTCTCGGCGCGTCTCGTGTCGCGGGGCCACCGCGTCACCGCACTCGTCCACCGCAATCGCGACGTGCGCGCTAATGACGGCTCGGTGGTGGCAGTTGATGCCGCGATTCCGATCGATATCGCGGAATCGCACTTTGGATGGAAAGCCGATGAAGCGGCCAGGATTATGGGTGACCATGACCTGCTTATCCACTGCGCGGCAACCACTCGGTTCGATCTTCCGGAGAAGGACTATGACAGTGTCAATGTCGGCGGAACGGCGCATGCGATCGAACTGGCGCGTATAGGCGATCTCGCACTGCTCCACGTAAGCACTGCCTATGTCTGCGGCAAACGCACCGGCGCGATCGACGAAAGCGATCCGCTGCCCGACGCAGGTTTTGCCAATGGTTACGAGGCAAGCAAAGCGGCTGGCGAACGACTTGTCGGTCAGAGCGGACTGCGCACCGTGATTGCCCGCCCCAGCGTTGTCCTTGGCGACAGCATGACCGGTGCAATCCGGACGTTCGACGCTCTCTACACAGCGTTTCGGCTGATCGCCGAAGGACGGGTTCGGCAGTTGCCGGCTCGTGCCGATGCGACACTTGATTTTGTCCCGATCGACCATGTCGCGGCGGGGATTGTCGCGCTTGCCGAGCGGATGAAGGCAGCGGCGGGGCGTGCGTATCACCTTGTCTCGGGGCAACCGATCCCGGTTGCCGCTTTCGCCGCGGCAATCGGACGCCATAAGCACTTCCATGCCCCCGTGCTTGTCGAACCAGAGGCCTTCGATCCGTCTGCGCTTCCTCCGCTGGAACGGAAAATCTACGGCAAAGTCGCCGCGCTCTACAGCAGTTACTTCCAGCGCGATCCACGTTTCGGCGATGCGCAATTTCGCGCCGTCACCGGACTGTCGTGCCAGTTGGCTGGCCCCGCCTATCTCCGGCTCCTCATCGATCATTGCATCGCGACCGGCTTCCTGCCCAGCAAATGATCAGCGGATGTGCGGATAGTGCCGCCCGAGGCGCGCGCGCGCGCCAAACGCCCACATCATGCCGACCTTGAAATAGATCCAGTTAGCCCGGAGCGGACCCCATGCGGCGATCCTGCGATCCGATGTCTGGACGACGCGCCCGATCATGCGGATACGGCCTAGCCGCGCGAGTTTTATGCACAGATCGGCCTCTTCCATGATCGGTGTGCCGGTATCGCACCCGCCGACGGCGAGAAAATCGGCGCGGCGAAAAAACATGGCGTGGTCGCCGAACAACAGTCGCACGCCGCGCACAAACAGATGTGGCCGCAGCAGGAGCGGCGCGTACCAGGTCTTTATCCAGTTGTGAAAGCTCGTGCCCCAGCGTGTCTTGTCCGGGCCGCAGATCAGTGGCGTGAAACTGGCGAGTGCGGTCCGTCGATCATCCAAGACTCTCGCGATCACCGCAACCATGTCGTCGGGCGGAATGGTGTCGGCGTGAAGCACGCAGACTATCGGGCTGCTCGCCGCCTCGACACCCGCATTGACCTGGATGGCGCGCCCGCATGGTGCGGCGATCACGCGCCACCCGGCCGATTGTGCGATTGCGACGCTGGCATCGGCGCTGCCGCCATCGACC
>JBGSMP010000014.1:0-8125 GCA_041740105.1 Sphingomonadaceae bacterium | reverse complement strand
ACAGCCGCGCTGCGACACTTGCCGCCGATCCGCCCGACGATCCGCCCGGCGTCAGCGCTGCATTGCCACCGTCCGACCGCCGCCACGGTGAAATTACATTGCCGAACGCGGAGGTCTCGTTCGACGACCCCATTGCAAACTGATCCATGTTGAGCTTGCCGAGCATCCCCGCGCCTGCCGCCCAAAGATTGCCCGACACGGTCGATTCATATCGCGGCTTGAACCCGCCGAGGATCAAACTCCCGGCGGTGGTTTCGACGCCCTCGGTGCAAAACAAATCCTTCATGCCGATCGGGACACCCGACATCGGCTTCAAAGTCCCCGCCACCCGGTCCGCATCCGCGCGGTCTGCTGCTGCCAGTGCATGGTCGGGCGTCTCGACGAGGAATGCATTCAGCACTGTTGCCCCGGCAACCGCATCGACAAACGACATCGCAACTTCACGCGCGGAGAAATCGCCTTCGCGCACGCCGTCGCGGATCGCAGCAATACCGAGGTCAGTAAGGACCGTCACCACGCCACCGTCATCCCAGCGCAAGCTGGGATCTCATGACGAAAGAATGCACCCGGCCAACGGGAGATCCCAGCTTTCGCTGGGATGACGATTGTAAAAAACAGCACCACTATTCGATCACTTTCGGCACACCGAAAAAGCCATGCTCGGCCGCCGGCGCATTCGCCAGCACCCGATCGCGTATGCCACCGTCCGTCACGATATCGTCGCGCAGCCGCAGCAAATTGGGGATGACGGCCGTTATCGGCTCGATGCCGGTCACGTCGACCTCGCCCAACTGCTCGATCCAGCCAAGGATATTGTTGAGTTCGGGGACCATCGCGTCCACGTCGTCGTCGCTGACGGCAATGCGGGCAAGCGATGCGATTTTCCTGACGGTTGCGCTATCGACTGACATGCGTGACGCCGCTAGCAGCAACGCTTCAACGCATCAACCACGGGAGCCACTGTGGCCCGCAAATTCTTGATCATCATTGCCGTCATCATTACGCTCATTCTGGCCGCAGGGATCGGCTGGTCCCTGTTCAGCGAACGGCTGATGCGGTTTGTCATGGTTCCCGGCGTTCAATTCACGCCACCGCCCGCGCTCGCGGCCAATCGCTATGCCAATGTGGAGATGTGGTATGCCCACCCCAAAAAGCTGGCCAATAACCCGGCGCTTTGGACGCCGACCGGTTTCAAGCCGTCGTCCGAGGTGTCTGCGGCCAAAAGCGCCGCCGTGTTTTTCCTTCATCCGACCAGTTTTCTCACCCCCCGCCCGACGACATGGAATGCCGATCTCGGCGACGCGACGACCAACGAACGTGCCGAACTGTTCATCCGTGGTCAGGCCAGCCCATTCAATGGCGTCGGTCAAATCTGGGCACCGCGGTATCGCCAGGCGAGTTTCGGGGCATTCCTGACCACGCAGCCCGAAGCACAGAAAGCGCTCGATGCGGCCTATGACGATGTCGCCGTCGCGTGGGGGCAATTTCTTGCGGACATCGGCCCCGACCGCCCGATCATTGTTGCATCGCACAGTCAGGGCAGTGTGCACCTGCTCCGTCTCCTGCGCGAGCAGATTGCGGGCAAGTCCGTGGCACAACGCATTGCAGCGGCGTATGTCGTCGGCTGGCCGGTTTCGGTCGCGACCGACCTGCCTGCCCTCGGCCTTCCTGCCTGCGCGACGGCGGATCAGGCGCGGTGTATCCTCAGTTGGCAAAGCTTTGCCGAGCCTGCAGAGACCGGTCAGATCACAGCGGTGTATGACGCGACCACCGGTTTCAACGGTAAATCGCGCGCTGCCACGAAAATGCTGTGCACCAATCCATTGACCGGCACCCCTAATGCGAGCGCCAACGCTTCGGCAAACATCGGTGCAACCATCCCCAGCATCGACCTGAAAACCGCAACGCTCGAAGCGGGCACGATCCCCGCCCGCTGCGACGCCCGTGGCTTCCTGCTCATCGGCGGCCCGCCAAAGGGGATCAGTGCCTATGTGCTTCCGGGCAACAACTATCACGTTTTCGACTACAGTCTGTTCTGGTCGAACATCCGTGCCGACGCTGCGCGGCGACTGGCGACATTCGAGGCGAAGTGACAACCACCGACCCCGCGACGTTCGCTACCGCCCTCCCCGCCCGCGGTCGCCTTGTCGCGCTCGATGTTGGCACCAAAACGATCGGCACCGCACTTTGCGATTCCCATTGGACGATCGCCAGCCCGGCTGTCCTGATCAATCGCGCAAAATTCACAGCTGACAAAACGGCAATTGAAGCATTGATTTTGCGCGAACACGTCAACGGCATTGTCATCGGCCTCCCACTCAACCTCGACGGCAGCGAATCGCCACGTACGCAGTCGACCCGCGCCTTCGCCCGCAATCTCGAAGCACTCGTCCTGCCCATCCTCCTGTGGGACGAACGCTGGTCGACAGCCGCCGTCGAACGCCAGATGATCGAAGCCGACATCACCCGCGCCAAACGCGCCGTGCGCGTCGATTGCGCCGCCGCTGCCTACATCCTTCAAGGCGCAATTGACCGGCTGGCCAGCGCCGCCTAAGCAACACCTTTAATGACATCGCCGTTCCCCCATCGCGACCTCACGGGCATCGCGGGCCTCCAACCGCACGAAATTTCGTTTCTGCTTGATGAGGCCGACCAGTGGGTCGATCACAACCGTGCCCACGGCAAATCCGACCATCGCCTCGACGGTCTCACGCAAATCAATGCCTTTTTCGAAAATTCGACGCGCACGCTGCTGAGCTTCGAGATCGCGGGAAAACGCCTTGGCGCCGACGTCGTCAACATGCATGCGGCCCAATCGAGCGTGAAAAAGGGCGAGACACTGATCGACACGGCGATCACGCTCAATGCAATGCGCGCCGACGTTATCGTTATCCGCCACGCGTCTTCAGGCGCGGTCGCGCTGATCGCCGACAAGGTCGATTGCCCTGTCCTCAATGCAGGCGACGGCAGTCACGAGCATCCGACGCAGGCCCTGCTTGATGCGTTGACGATCCGCCGCCATTTCGGCCGCGTCGCCAACATCCGTGTCGCCATTTGCGGCGATGTCATGCACAGCCGCGTCGCCCGCTCGAACATACTGGCGCTCACCGCGCTTGCTGCCGAAGTCCGCGTCGTCGCGCCTGCCACATTGATGCCGCGCGACATCGAACGGATGGGCGTGACGCCGTTTACCGATATGGACGTCGGGATTGCCGGTGCCGACGTCGTCATGATGCTGCGCCTCCAGAATGAACGGATGGACGGCGCTTTCATCCCGTCGACGCGCGAATATCACATGCTCTATGGCCTGACCGAAGAACGTCTGGCGCTGGCGGCGTCCGAAGCCATCATCATGCACCCGGGGCCAATGAACCGTGGCGTCGAAATATCTAGCAATATCGCAGACTTAGCGGGTCGTTCTGTCATCGCCGAACAGGTCGAGATGGGCGTTGCCGTCCGCATGGCCTGCCTCGACGTCCTCACGCGGGAGCGCCGGGCATGACGCGCATTGCCATCACCGGCGGCAGCATCGACGTCCTGATCGACGGTGACACCATCGCTGGTCTCGCCAGCTTCGATATGCGTGATGTTGATGAGGTTATCGACGCGAAAGGGCTAGTCGTTGCGCCGGGCCTCGTCGATCTGGGTGTCTTTGCGGTGGAGCGCGGCGCTTGCGCTGCCGGCGGGATCACGCGTATCGCCCTGATGCCCGATCAGTCGCCGCCACTTGATGATCCAGGGCTTGTCCAGCGCGCCGCACTAGCCGCTAAACCGCATCTCTGGGTCCACCCGATAGCCGCTGCAACGCGCGGACTGATGGGCAACGACCTCGCCGAATATGCCTTGATGCGCAAAGCGGGCGCTAAAGCTGTGGCGACCGGGCGAAACTGGATCGCCGATTCAGGCGTCATGCACCGCGTTCTTGCCTATGCCGGTTCGCTGGACATGACGGTCATCGCGCATGCCGAAGACGGCGGGCTCACGCGGCATGCGCTTGCAACCAGCGGCGAGACGGCAACACGCCATGGCTTGACCGCTGCCCCTGCGTTCTCCGAAGCGATTGCCATTGCGCGTGACATCATGCTGGCCGAAGATACCGGCGCCGCCATCCACTTTCGGCAGGTGACAACCAAGGCCGGCTTCGAACGCATCAGACGCGCCAAAGCGCGCGGGCTGCCCGTGACATGCGGCATTACCCCTGCGCATCTTCTGCTGTCAGATATCGCGATCAGCAATTTCCGAACCTTTGCCCGCATGTCGCCGCCTTTGCGCAGCGAAAGCGATCGACAGGCCTGCCTCGATGCTTTGTCGGACAGAACGATCGATGTCCTCTGTTCGGGACACGATCCGCGGGGGCCCGAGGCAAAGCGACTTCCCTTTGCCGATGCCGAACCCGGAATGGCCGGGTGCGAAACGCTCCTGACCCTTGGCCTTGGCCTCGTCCGTGACGGATTCATAACGATGGACCGCTTGTTCGAAATGACAGCGGCTGCGCCCGCGCGGATATTGGGCGTCAAGGCTGGGACACTCGAGATCGGCGCACCGGCCGACTTATGCCTGATTGACCCCGACAAGCCATGGCAGATTAAAGCGGGTGCGTTCCGGTCTTACGCAGGCAATTCACCCTTTGATGGCTTGCCGGTTCAAGGCAAAGCCGTGCGGACGATCAAAGGCGGACGAACGATCGGTTAGCGGGCCGCGATCCGCACGGGCTTTGACGATTTGGACGTCGCCCGCTGTGCCCAATGCGCCGGCGCATCGCCCAGCACACCACGGACGAAACAGGTTCCCCCGGCGGCGCGGATGCGGGTGCAGACGCGATTTGCATCGGCGCGCGTTTCGAAGCCACCCACGGAAAGGCGCACGAACGTCGCACCGCTGACCTTCACCGCGCTGTTTGCGGGATCAAAATTTGCCAAGGCATAGCGCGACGAAAGGCGCTTCCACGCGTCGCGCGATACCATAGCGTTTTCAAATGCGCCGAGTTGGACAACGAACCTGCCGGCCTCCACGCTGCGAACGATCCGCTTGGGCTGCACAACCGCGCCTGAAATTGCTGGTCGTGGCAGGGCAGCAGGCTTAACGATTTGCTTTGTCGGCCGAGCGACATCAGCGATGGTCCGATTGTTCATTTCATAAACTGGCGGCAATGCCTGAACCACTTCGCGACGCTCCTCCATGACCATGCCCGCTACGGCCGACTGAGCCATTGTCACTGGTGCGACGACAGCAGGGGTTTCAGCAACTGGCACGGTCCGCGCCGTTTCGACTGGGGGTTGGTCAGCCGATACCGGCGCCGGTTCGGCCGCCGCAACGGCCATATCGACAAAGCCGTTCAGCGCGAGGCGTGTCGGCTGTCCGGAGTCGGGCACCGGGCGAACACCTAGCAACGACGCGACCTGATCGTAGGATGATGCGGGTCGCACGAACGTTGCCCACTGCGCGATGCGATCGTTGACATCGTTGCCCGAAAGATCCTGCATCGCCATCACGCGGGCATCGGCCCAGCGACCGGCCAACGCATAGCTCAGCGCGAGATTCTGCCGCGTCTTGGCATCGGTATCCCCGCCACGGATCGCACCTTCCAGCGTGACGATCGCCGACTGGACGTCGCCAGCCAGTCCGACGGCAAGACCGTAATCCGAAACGGCTAATTTCGCACGGTAATCTGCAAGTGTCGATATTGCCTGATCACGCTTTCCCTGTGCGATTTCAGTGAGCGCGAGGTTCAATGCGGCACGGCCATTATCGGGCATTAGGGTCAGCGTATCGGAAAAACTGGTTTCTGCCGAAGCAAAGCGGCCTGCGCCGAGATAGGCCTGGCCCAGCATCATACGATAGCTGGCGTTGCGCGGCGCGAACTCGACGGCCGTTTCACCGAAGCGGATCGCATTGCGATAATTTTGTGCGGCAAGTGCGACGCTTGCCTTTGCCGCCGCTTCGGCTGCGACCTGGAGCTGCTTTGCTTCGGCCGACGACGTGCTTGGCGTAACATTGGTTGCTTGGCCGCCTGTGAGCGACATACCGAGGGCCAAACCGGAAACGGCTATTTTGATGAACCGGGTCGAAATCATCGTCGGATCCTTCAGCGCTTAGAGGCGGATTTTGATGCGGCCAACTGGGCCACGGCAGGTTGATCAGTCAGAAAGGCGTCGAGCGCGGCAATCACAACGTGCTGGGCAGACCGATGCTGCACCGCGCAGACCAGCCGCAGCTGGAGATGCCGCTCGGGATCGAGCCGCAGCGTGAAGGCGGCTTTACCCTTTGATCCCGGTGCCGCACGAGCAGCTTTTTGCGCTTGGGCAACCGGCGCCAGTTCACGTGCCAGCGCTTCCTGCTGGCGATTCACGATAGCGGTTGCCGGCGCTTCAGGATCGATGCTGGCATTTATCGGCACAATGTCGGCCGACTGCTGAAATTGTTCGAAACCCATGTCGTTCCAGCCCAGATCGTCATGTGCCGCCGAAGCGGCTGCCATGCCGAAACCGGCGAACCCTTGCGGACGCATGGCCGGCTTTGCCTGACCTTTGCGTGCAAGGAGGGTTGAGGAAAGCGACGCGAGAGGCTTTGGTTCTGTCATCATTGCGCCTCTCACTGCCCGACCACACGGCGGCCGAAGCCACCCGCAGCAGGCCGTGGTGCCGCAGCAACGGCCGACGACATGGCGCCCGGCGCCGAGAACACGGTCCGGCGAAAATTCTTTTCGAGGCGATCCGAAACATATTCCCAAAGCTCGCGGACTTCATTTGCCGAACGACCTTTGGGATCGCATTCCATAACCGTGCGGCCATCGATCATCGAAGCCGCAAAGTCGGTGCGGTGATGCAGCGTAACGGGGGCAACGGTGCCATGCTGCGACAAGGCGACAGCTGCCTCATAAGTTATCTTTGCTTTTGGCGTCGCACCGTTGACGACGAACAGCAACGGTTTGCCTGCGCGGTCGCAAAGGTCGACAGTCGCACCGACGGCGCGCAAATCGTGCGGACTGGGTCGCGTCGGAATTACAATGAGTTCGGCAACGGCAATGACGCTCTGGATGGCCATCGTAATTGCGGGCGGCGTATCGATGACTGCAAGGCGAAACCCCTGCTGGCGCAGCATTTCGAGATCGGCCTGAAGCCGCGCAACGGTCGTTTGCGCAAAGGCGGGCAGTTCGGCCTCGCGCTCGTTCCACCAGTCGGCCAGCGACCCCTGCGGATCGATGTCAATCAACACGACGGGACCGGCACCAGCCAGCTGTGCTTGCACCGCGAGGTGTCCGGATAGGGTTGTCTTCCCCGATCCGCCTTTTTGCGAAGCCATTGCCAATACGCGCATCTGGAGTCCTTGGATAATCGTGCGTTCGATGACCTCATTGCCACGTACGAGCCTAAGATACGGTTAACATCGCCAAGATCGAATTGATGGCCGGAATTGCTTTGCTGGCAGTATTGCTAAGCGCCCATTAACCATTTTTGTGGCATTGATTGCGTTCTTAGCGGGAGCATCGTCAATGCAAGGTCGCATCATTCTGATTTGCGCGCTGTGGATCGGCACACCGGCGTTCGCCGACGTCAAATCCGGTATCGATGTCTATCAGCGCGGCGACTTCGCCTCTGCCGTCAGCGCGTGGCGGCCGCTGGCTGTCGCCGGCGACGCCGATGCGCAATATAATCTGGGTCAATCCTATCGGTTGGGCCGCGGCGTGCCGGTTGACCCGCAGATGGCCGAAAGCTGGTTCAAGAAAGCAGCCGATCAGGGGCACGAACGTGCACGCAATGCTTATGGCCTGACTCTATTCCAAAACGGTCGGCGGGCGGAAGCGATCCCCTTTATCGAGGAAGCGGCAGGCAATAACTTTCCGCAGTCGCAATATGTTTATGCCACATTGCTGTTCAACGGCGATATGGTCGAAAAGGATTGGGTCCGCGCCTATGCGTTGATGACGCGCGCGGCTGCGGCTGATGTCAGCGCGGCAAAAGCGGGACTTGAACAGCTCGACAAGTATATTCCGCTCGAACAACGCGAGCGCGGGCTGCGGCTGGCGCAGGTTTTCGACAAGGCAGCCGACCGGCGCACCGACCCGGTCGGGACGCCCGTTGCCTTGGCGCCGTTGCCCAAGTCACCGGTCAATAAGGCGCCTGTC
>JBGSMP010000005.1:0-6634 GCA_041740105.1 Sphingomonadaceae bacterium | reverse complement strand
AGACACGCTGGTTGCAGACGCGCTGGCCTTTGCAAAAGAGTGCATTGCCAGCGGGCCACGCCCGACGCGCGCCATGCCGGTCAAGGGCGATGTGGCTGCGATCGAGGCTTATGCCAAAGCAAACGCCAAGAAATTCCGTGGGTTCGATGCGCCCGCCGCAAACATCGCCTGCGTCGAGGCCGCAACGCGACTGCCCTTCGACGAAGGTATCGCTTTCGAACGCGAGCAGTTCATGAAGCTGATGTTCGGTGCGCAGTCGGCGGCACAGCGGCATATCTTCTTTGCCGAACGGCAAGCCGCCAAGATCGACGGCATCGGTGACGATGTGAAGCCACGTGACATCAAGCGCGTCGGCGTGATCGGCGCGGGCACGATGGGCGGCGGGATTTCGATGAACTTTCTGTCGGCGGGTGTCCCCGTGACGATCGTCGAGATGAAGCAGGACGCGCTCGACAGGGGCACGGGCGTTATGCGCAAGAATTATGAGGCTTCGGCGTCGAAAGGCCGGATCACCGCCGCACAGGCCGAAGGCGCGATGGGGTTGCTGACGCCGACGTTGGCCCTCGACGACCTCGCCGACTGCGATCTCATCATCGAGGCAGTCTATGAAGAAATGGGCGTCAAGAAAGAGATTTTCGGCAAGCTCGACAAGATCTGCAAGGCCGGCGCGATCCTTGCGTCGAACACGAGCTATCTCGATATCGACGAGATCGCCGCCAGTACGAGCCGCCCGCAGGACGTGCTCGGCATGCATTTCTTCTCGCCTGCCAATGTCATGAAACTTTTGGAAGTCGTGCGCGGCGAAAAGACCGCGCCCGACGCGCTGCTGACGGCGATGGGCATAGCCAAGAAAATCGGCAAGGTCGCTGTCGTGGCCGGCGTCTGCCACGGTTTCATCGGAAACCGGATGCTGATGCCGCGCCAGGTCGAAGCGAACAAATTGCTGATGGAAGGCGCGACGCCGCAGCAGATCGACCGCGTCCATGTCGAATTCGGCATGCCGATGGGGCCGTTCCAGATGGCCGACCTCGCCGGCGTCGACATCGGCTGGCACCGCGATCCGACGCGCATCGAAAATGTCCGTGACGCGCTCGCCGCGATCGGTCGCTGGGGCCAGAAAACCGGCAAGGGCTATTATGACTATGACGAAAAGCGCAATCCGACCCCCAGTGCCGAAGCCCAGCAAATCATCGACGATTTCGCTGCCAAATCAAACCTGCCCAAGCGCGACATCAGCGACGAGGAAATCATCGAGCGCACGCTTTATACGATGGTCAACGAAGGGTATCTGATCCTCGAAGAAGGCAAGGCGCAGCGCGCATCCGACATCGATGTTGTGTGGATTTATGGCTATGGCTGGCCGGTCTATCGCGGCGGCCCGATGTTCTGGGGCGATCTGGAAGGAGCCAAGAAAATCGTTGCCGGTCTGGAAAAGCACGGCTTTGCGGTGGCGCAAAGTTTAAAGGCCAAAGCATGAAACCAAGTCGGATACTTGTTGGTTAGGCCACTGTTAACCATTAACTCGCGTCGTCAATTTTCCACTTTAGTTAATGTTTTCAACTACTTGTTCGGCGCATCATGGGCTCCCATGTATCACGTGTCCTATCCTGGGCATCCGAAAGATATTTTATGCATGACATCGTCGATACTGCAGCCGCCGCAGGTTCGTTCAACACGCTTGTTGCTGCCGTCACCGCAGCGGGTCTCGTGGACACGCTGAAAGGCGAAGGTCCATTCACGGTGTTCGCGCCATCAGACGACGCTTTTGCCAAGCTCCCCGCCGGGACCGTGGACGAGTTGGTGAAGCCTGAAAACAAGGACAAGCTGACCAAGATACTGACGCTTCACGTTCTCTCGGGCAAAGTGATGGCGGCCGACGTCGCCGGTCAGAAAATGGAACCGGCGTCCGTGTCCGGTGAAGCGCTTCATGTTGACGGCACCAACGGCGTCGTCGTCAGCGGCGCAACCGTTACAACAGCGGATATCGAATGCACCAATGGCGTGATCCACGTCATCGACACCGTGATTATGCCCAAGAGCTGAACGGCGTCACCGCTTTGTTTACTCTTTGACGTTAAGCCCCACCCGAACAGTTTTTCGGGTGGGGTTTTTCGTTCATGGACATGTATCGCGGCGCAGCATTCAATATGCACTCGGAAGCCGAGGACACAGCGGTAAACACACCACGCGATCCGCTGGCTAGCATTTCTATCGGTTCGGTGATCGAGATTTCGGGGTCGTCGTCGCAGGTCCGGCTCGACTTGAAAGCCGTGACGGCGCTGACCGACGCGGCCGACCCTTGTCTCGCCATGGGCGGACAGGTCGGCAGCCAGATCAAAGTCAAGGTCGGCTCGACGTGGTTGATGGCGAATTTGCGCACGTTGAAGGTCGACGAGTCCCATGAGGGTTCCGCAATCGGCTATATCGACTTCCTCGGCGAAGGTGACGAAGAACGGTTGACCGGCAAGGTGTATAACTTCCGCCGCGGTGTGACGCGCTACCCGTCGCCTGGCGCGCTGGCGTTTCCGGTGACATCCGCCGACATGAAACAAATGTATGCCGCCGACGACCGCCCGCACATCGAAGTCGGTAATGTGTATCCGACCAAGGATATTCGTGCCGCGCTGTTCATCGATGCCATGCTCGGCAAGCATTTTGCGCTGCTGGGATCGACCGGCACGGGTAAATCGACGAGCGCCGCGCTGATCCTGCACAAAATCTGCGAGATGGCGCCGCAGGGCCACATTGTCATGATTGATCCGCACGGCGAATATTCGGCGGCGTTCAAGACCAATGGCGCGCTGTTCGACGTGTCGAACCTTGCCATGCCTTATTGGCTGATGAATTTCGAAGAACATTGCGAAGTTTTTCTGACGACACAGGGTAACGAGCGACAGACCGACGCCGACATCCTGTCGAAGTGCCTGCTTGCGGCCCGCGCCAAAAGCCGTGCCGCCGAGGGCATTTCGAAACTGACGGTCGATTCGCCGATCCCGTATCTGCTGAGCGACCTGACTGCCATCCTGACGACTGAAATGGGGCAACTGGGCAAGGCGACCGACAACGCCCCCTATATGCGCGTCAAGACCAAGATCGACGAAATCAAGTCCGATCCGCGCTACAGCTTCATGTTTTCGGGGATGCTCGTTGCCGACAATATGGCCAATTTCCTCGGGCGCATTTTTCGCCTGCCGGTCGATGGCAAGCCGATTTCGATCATCGACGTGTCGGGCGTTCCGTCGGACATCACGTCGGTCGTCGTCGCGGTACTTGCGCGCATGGTATTCGACTATGCGATCTGGAGCCGCAACGAACCGCAGCGCCCGATCCTGCTCGTGTGTGAAGAAGCGCACCGCTATGTCCCGAGCGAGCGCAACGCACATAACAGTTCGGTCGGCAAGATTTTGGGCCGGATTGCCAAGGAAGGCCGTAAATACGGCGTCTCTCTGGGCCTGATAACCCAGCGTCCGTCCGATCTGGCCGAAGGCGTGCTGTCACAATGCGGCACGATCATCGCGATGCGCCTGAACAACGACCGCGACCAGGCTTTCGTGAAGGCGGCAATGCCCGAAGGCGCACGCGGCTTTCTCGACACAATCCCCGCGTTGCGCAACCGCGAGGCGATCATGTGCGGCGAAGGCGTATCGATTCCCATCCGCGTCTCGTTCGACAGCCTAGACGAAAATAAGCGGCCCGCATCGAGCGACCCGCTCTTTTCCGAACTCTGGAAAGAAAGCGGCGGCGAAGAGGAAATCGTCCAGCGCGTCATCAAGAAATGGCGTTCGCAAGGGCGCTAGGCTTGGGATAAAGGGCGCCATGGCCACGATTGCCGACCCGAGCGCTCCAGCGGTTTCGACACGGCCCAAATCAGCCGTCAGCAAGGGAGTCGGACTCGCGGGGCTCGCAGGGCTGCTCGCATGGTTTGCGATTGCGCGCAGCTTCGGCCTGTCGGGCCCTTATTCGGCATTGGTCAACGTCGCGGCTTGCGCCCTGCCGATGGTGCTCTGGTCGATATTCGTCGACAAGGTCCACCGCAATCCCTCGACGGGGATCGACTGGGATCGACCCCTGCCGCCGCGCGAGGCAACGCTCGATATCAGCCTGACCAAGCTAGCAGGCCTGTGGGCGACGTGGGCAATCATCGGATGTTTGTATGCGCTCTGCCGATTTTATTGGGCGGGCAATTATGTCTTCGCGATGAAATGCTTCACGGTAGCGGCGCCATTTTTGCTGATTGCTTCGCCCTTCTACGTGATCTGGCTCGACCGCCGCCTCACAGATCCGAAAGACGGTGCGTGGGCTTTCGGCGCATGGCTGATCGGGCAGGGGCCGGCGGACCGCGCTGCCATAGCCGACCATTTTCGTAGCTGGGCCGTGAAGGGCTTTTTCCTCGCTTTCATGATTTCAATCGTGCCGGGTGGCTTTTACGATGTCGTATCGCGGCCGTGGGCCGACATTGCTGCCGGACCGGTGCAACTCGCCAACTATCTCATTTCATTCATGTTTGTGGTCGATGTGGCACTGGCGACAGTCGGCTATCTGTTGACGATGCGGCCGCTCGATGCACATATCCGGTCAGCGACGCCCTATGCCGAAGGGTGGGTGGCGGCGTTGATCTGCTATCCGCCGTTCATACTGATGGGGAATGGCGGGCCGCTCGATTATCATCCGGGCACAATGGGCGACCAAAGCTGGGCCTATTGGCTCGGCGATTATCAAGCGCTGCTGTGGCTCTGGGGCAGTGCGCTGGTGCTGCTGACCGCGATCTACGCATGGGCAACGGTTGCGTTCGGGTTGCGCTTTTCGAACCTCACGCACCGCGGCATCCTGACGCACGGGCCTTATGCCTTTGCCAAGCACCCGGCCTATCTCTCTAAAAACGTCTTCTGGTGGCTGGCGACGCTGCCGTTTCTGGTCACGACGGGCAGCCTGGTTGATGCCGTGCGCAATACGGCAATTCTGGGCATCGTCAGCGCAGTTTACTGGTGGCGCGCCAAGACCGAGGAAAAGCATCTGAGCCATGATCAGGCCTACCGCGATTACGCGACCTGGATGAAAACGCGCTGGTCCTAGGCGTCAAGCCGCTGCTTGATTGTCGCTAGGTCTTCGACGAACCGGTCATATTCGAGCGCCGCTGCATCGGGGTCCTCGATGCGCAGCAGATAGCTTGGATGCACGGTCACCCATGCTTCGCTGCCGTCGGCCAGCGTCAGCGGCGCGCCACGCGATTTACCGATCGTCATCACTTTGCCGAACAGGCTGCGCGCCGCCGTCGCGCCCAAGGCAACAGTCAGCTTGGGGCGGATGATCGCGCGTTCCTGATCGATCCACCAGCGACAGGCTTCGATCTCGCCCGCGCCGGGCTTGGCATGAATGCGCCGCTTGCCCCGTGCTTCGAACTTGAAGTGCTTGACGGCATTGGTGACATAGGCGCGCGTCCGGTCGATGCCCGCTTCGGCAAGTGCCTTGTCGAACATCTGGCCAGCCGGACCGATGAACGGATGCCCCGCCAGATCTTCCTGATCGCCGGGCTGCTCGCCGACGAACATCAGCGCGGCATCGACCGGCCCTTCGCCGAACACCATCTGCGTTGCCGGTTTCCACAAGGGGCAACGCGTGCAGCCAACAGCTTCGTCGCGCAGCGCATCCCAAGCCGCGTCGCTGCTGCCACCTGAGGTTTGCCGCGCAATCATTCCCGATTCGCGCGCCTGAGCGTGCGCGATAAGGCTGGGGATCAGTTCGGTTTCGGGCATGTTCTTCCAGTATTTCTTGGGCATTTCGCTCATCATCGCGCCGATCTTGACGCGCGCGGGATTGAAGATGCTCGCGTAATAGGTTTTCCACACTTCCTCGATCGGGTCGCCATCAGGCGCGTCGGCTTTTTGTGCGCCGGCCCCTTCGGACAAAGTGTCGCCATCCCAGTGGATCGACACGTCAGGCGTGAGGATCGACCAGCGCATCGAAGCGAAACGGCGGACGAAAAAACTCGCATTGGCGCGGACGATATGATGATCGGGTTCGAACCAGGCGACGTAACGGCCATCAAGTTCACGAAATCTCACGAAGGCGCGCATCTTGTGAATGTCGCGGCGCACCGATTTGGCCATTTCGTCGATGCGGCGGACGAGCGGATCGGCATGATCGCTGGCAAGCGAGCGTTCGGTCTGCAGCCGCCACAGCATGGTGTAGAGGAGCGCAAATCGTTCTGGCTCGCTGTGGCAGATCGCGGTTTTTGCCAAATCGACGAAAGTGCGGGAGACCGTGATCGTCCCGCTTGTTTCGGGCAATGGATCGACCGATGCGAATAGATCATTTGCAGCGCCGGTTTGCCAGATAACCTGATCCGGCGGCACACCAAGCAAGACGAGCGCGCGCGCCGCATCGCGCCACGCGGCGAAATCGTCGGGCTCGGTTAAGAAGACGGTCTGCATCAGCCGTTCAAGCAGCAAAAAGCTCCAACTGTTCCACCGGCGGCGCGACCAGCGGGCGCAAATCGGCTTTGTCGCTGAGCACCAAAGGCCGCCAGTCGCTGGTCACGATGAAAGGCCGGAGCTTCTTGATCGACACCGTCAGCCGCGCGACGTCGGCGAGCGACAACCGCCGCCAGCGCCGCGACATCAGGATGCGGCTGACC
>JBGSMP010000318.1:0-4355 GCA_041740105.1 Sphingomonadaceae bacterium | reverse complement strand
GTCCGCCGGGCAGAGCGCAGTGCGGTTGCCGCGACCGGGCTCAACGCGCCCGCGCTTGCATATCTCAACCGCCTGTCGGACCATCTGTTCACGATGGCGCGGGTGGCAAACAGCAATGGCGCGGACGACGTGCTGTGGGTGCCGGGCGCTTCTCGATAGGGGAACCGCTGCGCGGTCTCACTGTTTAACGGAATATGGTGGTGGCAGGCATGGCAACGCAGAACATCGCGGCTGACGATCTTGCGATGCAATATGCGGAAACGCGCGCGCGGACGCTGTCGCTGGCGGAACCGCTGAGCGATGCCGATGCCACCGTTCAGTCGATGCCCGATGCTTCGCCTGCAAAATGGCATCTGGCGCACACGACGTGGTTCTTCGAAACCTTTGTCCTTCGGGATCATGTGCCGGGTTATCGGGTATTCGATCCGGCCTATCATTACCTGTTCAACAGCTATTATGACGGTGAAGGGGATCGCCACGCGCGGGCACAACGCGGCATGGTCACGCGGCCGTCGCTTGACGAAATCCGCGCCTATCGCGCGCATGTCGATGACGCTGTGATCGCCGTATTTCCCGATTCCCCGCGCGCCCTGATCGAATTGGGTTGCGAACATGAAGCGCAGCATCAGGAACTGTTGCTGACCGACATTCTGCATCTGTTTTCGCAGAATCCGCTAGCGCCTGCGTACTGTCACGACTCCGATGACAAATTGACGGCGATGCCCGCGCCAATCTGCTGGATCGACGGTCCGACCGGCGTTGTCGATGTCGGCTTCGGCAATACCGGCTTTGCTTTCGACTGCGAAACCCCAAGACACAAAACTTATCTCGGGCCGCACGCCCTGGCCGACCGGCTCGTGACCAATGGTGAATGGCAGGACTTTGTCGACGACGGCGGTTATGCGCGCGCCCAATATTGGTTGTCCGAAGGCTGGGCCTGGGTGCAGCGCGAAGCAATCACAGCGCCACTCTACTGGCGCGACGGCAACGCGTTCGGGCTAAACGGCCTGCGCCCGCGCAATCCCGCAGCGCCGGCCACGCACATCAGCCATTATGAGGCTGGTGCTTATGCGCGCTGGGCGGGCGTTCGGCTGCCGACCGAATATGAATGGGAAGCCGCGGCAAGCGACGCGCGGCTGTCGCAAATGTTCGGCAGTGTCTGGCAATGGACCGGTTCTGCATTTCTTCCCTATCCGGGATACACGCCCGCGTCCGGCGCGGTCGGTGAATATAACGGAAAGTTCATGAGCGGGCAGATGGTGCTGCGCGGATCGAGCTATGCAACCGCGCCCGAAACCGCACGCCCGACCACGCGCAATTTCTTCCCGCCGACCGCGCGCTGGCAGTTCAGCGGCGTGCGGCTCGCAAGGGATTTGTAATGCTGCGGCACGATGCCCCCGAAATCATTGTCGATCCGGCGTTTCGCGCCGATGTTCTTGCCGGGTTGCGCACGGCACAGCGTGCGATACCCGCGCGCTGGTTCTATGACCGCGCGGGGTCCGAACTTTTCGAGGCGATCACCGCGCTCCCCGAATATTATCCCACGCGCGTCGAAACCGCATTGCTTGAAGCGCACGCCCACGATGTTGTCGCGCTGACGGGCACAGGGCGCGCGGTGATCGAATTCGGATCCGGGTCATCGGTGAAAACGCCGCATCTTCTGCGCGCCGCCAGGCCCAGCGCTTACGTCCCTATCGACATTTCGGGCGATTTCCTGCGCGCCTCGGCACGCGAACTCGGTCGCGCGTTTCCCGATGTGCCGATCTATCCGGTCGAAGCCGATTTCATGCATCGAGTGACATTGCCCGATGCCGTAGCCGACATGCCGAAACTTGGCTTTTTCCCCGGATCGACAATTGGCAACCTGATCGCGCGGTCGTCGGTCGATCTGCTGCGGCGGATGCGCGAGACGCTCGGTGTTGGCGCGATGTTGCTGATCGGCATGGACCGGGTCAAGGACGAGGCAACGCTCGTCAGTGCCTATGACGACGCGGCAGGGGTGACGGCACGGTTCAACAAGAACCTGCTGGTCCGGATCAATCGCGAGCTTGGCGGCAGCATCCCGGTCGACGCCTTTGCGCATGTCGCGCGCTGGAACGACAGCTATGCCCGCATCGAAATGCATCTTCAGGTCACACGCGATGTAACTTTTACCGTCGAGGGCGAAACGTTTTCGATGGCATCAGGTGAAACCATCCACACCGAGAATAGTCATAAATATGGGCCCCGCGATGCCCGCTTGCTGCTGCGGTCGGGCGGCTGGTCGCCGATTGCCGAGTGGATCGACGCCGCCGATCAATTTGCGCTGATCCTCGCCGAGGCAAAGCCGACCAAAAGCGCGCCTTAGCCCGACTGCACTTCCTGCATCGGCATCACTTGCGGTGCACTCAGATACGGGATGGTGAGCGCATAAATCGCCAGCCCCGCCAGTGCCAGCATCGTCACCAATATACCGATGCCGCGCAGCTTGCTCTGCCCTTCGACGGTGTCCATCCCGATGCCATGCGCGACACGCGCGAGAAGAAAGGCGCCAACGACAAGCCAAAGCCATGTCGACGTCCCGTTCGCCATTTCGATAAGCGCAACGAGGATCAGAAAATAAGGCGTATATTCCGTGAAGTTGGCATGCGCCCGCATCCGCGCGATAAGCGGTGGGTGGCCGCCGTCACCGATCGAGACTTTCCCCGCGATCCGCTTTTGTCCGACACGAATGGCAAGCCACAGATTGATCAGCGCCGCTGCGCCCGCCGCGGTCAATGTAATCGGCAAAATCATCGCACACCCCTTTTGGTTTTCAAACGCAACCTGCCACGCGGGATACCAGCTTGCAACTCGCGCCACCTTGCAAGTCTTTGGGGAATCGGTATAGCGCGCGCTCGCAGTCGGGCTGTTTTGTCCGCTTATCCTATTATCTGAAGTGAGACAGGTGCCGAAATGGCCGTTCCAAAAAGAAAAACCACCCCGTCGAAGCGCAACATGCGCCGCGCGCACGATTCATTGACTGTTGCATCGTTTCAGGAATGCCCCAATTGCGGCGAACTGAAGCGTCCGCACAATCTGTGCAGCGCATGCGGCCATTATAACGGACGTGAAATCCTCGCGGTCGCAGGCTGATTGCGTAACCATCGGGGAGGCCACTTGCGTGACTGAAAGCCCACGGCTCGCCATCGACGCAATGGGTGGTGACGAAGGGCTGACGGCAATGCTCGCTGGCGTTGCCGACGCGCGCCGCCAATGGCCGGGATTGACGTTTCTGCTGGTCGGCGACGAACCCGCGATACGATCGGGCCTCGAGAACCATCCCAATCTTTCCGCCGCTTCGGAAATCGTCCACGCCCCCGATGTTATCGATGGCAGCGAAAAGCCGAGCCAGGCCATCCGCCGCGCGAAAACCACGTCGATGGGTCTTGCCATCAATGCCGTGAAATCGGGTCGGGCGGGCGCCGCCGTATCCGCCGGCAACACCGGTGCGCTGATGGCAATGGCGAAACTTTCACTGCGCACGATGTCCGGCATCGACCGCCCTGCGCTGGCCGCACTGCTTCCGAGCCTTGGCGACAATGATTTTGTCATGCTCGATCTCGGCGCGAATACCGAATGCGACACGCGCAACCTTATCGAATTTGCCGTCATGGGTGCGGCCTATTCGCGCATTGCGCTTGGCATAAACCGCCCGCGCGTCTCGCTGCTCAACATCGGTTCCGAAGAGCAGAAAGGGACCGAGGAAATCCGCGACGCCGCCACGCAACTGCGCGCCGCAAGCGAACTTCACATGAGCTTTCAGGGGTTTATCGAAGGCGACAAAATTTCGCGCGGGCTGACCGACGTCGTAGTCTGCGATGGCTTTACGGGCAACATCTCGCTGAAAACCATGGAAGGGACCGCGCGCTTTGTCACCGATCTGTTGCGCCGCGCGTTCACCAGTTCGGTGCGTTCCAAATTCGGTTTTCTTGTCTCGCGTCCTGCGACCGAACTGATGCGGCATCATCTCGATCCCAACAATCACAACGGCGCGGTTTTTCTGGGGCTCAACGGCGTTGTCGTGAAGAGCCACGGATCGGCAAATGCCAAAGGGATCGCCAATGCCATCGGTGTTGCAGCGAAACTGGTCGCCAACGACATCACGCGCCGGATCACCGAAGATCTCGAGCAGTTTGCCGGACACCGGGCCATGGCCGCTGCCGCCAAATGAGGCGTGCGGCCATCCTTGGAACCGGCTCGGCGCTGCCCGCACGTCGCGTGTCCAATGCCGAACTTGCCGAAACCGTCGACACGTCGGATGCATGGATCGTCGAGCGCACCGGCATCCGCGCGCGCTATATCGCCGGCGACGGGGAAACGACCGCGTCGATGGC
>JBGSMP010000258.1:0-6218 GCA_041740105.1 Sphingomonadaceae bacterium | reverse complement strand
GGTTGGAGGGCGCGGCAATGCGGAACAACGTCGTCGGCTGACCCGCGCTTGCCTGCGCAGTTTCAGCGAGTCCCGCCGCCCCGCGCCCAACGAAATGGTCGCGCTCGAACGCGAGGCACTCGGCGTTCCGAGCAGTGCCGGCGATTTCACCATTTACCCATGGCAATGAATTCACGGTGCCCTCCAGCACCGGCCCTCCGTCCCACGTCCACAGCTGGCGCACCGTTTGCGCCGACGCGACATAGTCGAATGCCCTGTCAGAGGCGGCTGCTATGCAGGCAGTGAAGCCACCGACGTTGTCGTCTAATTCGATGGCGTTCCATAGCGCAACGGGGGTCGGTAGATGTGTTTCGGCAGGCAGGCATTCGAGCGCGAGGACCGCGCTACCAAAGCCGAGGACGCTGCCGCTGAGCACTTCGCCCACCTCCTTGACTATGTCGTCGAAACGCGGGTCTGAGCCGCCACTGAAGAAATTTGCGTCGACCACGGTCCGAATGCGCAACGCATAGAGGCCGCCGACGGGCAGGACGATGTTCAGGTCGCCTGTCGCGGTCAGAGTCGGCTCGGCTACGCTGCCGCATTTGACCGAGACATTGAGCGCGCCGTCGGCACCCATGGGTACGAGACGCGTCCTTATCGGTGCCGACTTGCCGATTTCGTAGAGTTCCGCCAGGACCCCTCCGTTGCCTTCCGCAGCTGCGGGATTGCCGTCCGCCGTTCCGGGCTTGCCGACGACGGCCGGGTCATCCATCGACTCCGTTGGCGTGATCCCGAAATCACTGTCGCGCGTCAGCCAATAATCGCGGACGAGATTGCGCTGCGCATAGCCATCGCTCAACTCGTGCACGTGCGCCAGCGCGGGTGGGCGGACGATGAAGGAGATGCGGTCATCGCCCGGATTGGCCGGATCGCGCCCGAGGTACACCGTCGCCGCCTGGCCGACCAGGCGGCGCTGCGCCTCGACCCCGGTGAAGATCGCTGTGCGCAGACGCTCCTGCCATAGCGGACGGACCTTGCTTTCGAGCGCCCCGCCGAATTCTGGAGCGCGTTCTATACCCCCCTTTTTCTGGAACAGCCGGGGCGCACCGGGTGCTTGTGTCCGCCGCACCTTGAAGGACGTAGCGATCTTCTCCGGGTCCGGTGCCGCCAGTCGGTCGGCATCGAAGACGAACGGCTGGGCCGGATCGCACCATCCCGCCGGCAGTGCGCCACCCAGGGATTGATAGCCAGCGGTCAACTGGTAGGTCCGGCCATAGGCAAGGCCTGGCAGCTCGCTGGTCGCAGATTCGGTATAGTAGAGGAGGCGCACCTCGGCCTTTGACGTCTCTTGCCCCACCTCGTCGCCTTTGAGCACCGGCGCGGGTCGATCGGACCAAGGGATGCGCGCCTCGCCACGATAGCTCAGGCTAGCGTGGCGCGCCTCGGCCGTTCCCGAAGCGCTAAGTCCTGCGCCAAGTTCGAACGCGACGGGGAGAGGCGTCCGCACCTCTCCCAGCTCATCTTTCGAATCCCCGGACTCAACCGCGAGCAAACCGTGGGTGACGAGTTGATAGGGTTCCCACTCCGGTATCAGCGTCTTGCTGCGCGAACAGCGCACCGCGAGCAGCGCGCCGTCGGTCAGTTCGTGGAGATCGGGGTAGCCCGCTTTGCTGAACAGCGTATCGACGCGGATTGTCAGGCCGCTTTCGGCGGTGGCATCGGACTCGCGCTCCCTGAGCGCTTTGACCAGGGCTTCGGCCTGGGCTTTGGCGATCTTGGTCACCGCGGCATCCGTCGGATTGACCCCGGCAGGCAGGCCCTTCACCAGCTCGCGACCGAACACTTCTTCGAATTTCGTGCTTAGCTCCCTAAAGTCTGCCTCGCCGCTTCCCAGGGCGGCCGCGAGCTTGGCGAGCAGGCCGTTAGAGGCGCGCGCCAAGCCAATGGGCAGCAACCCGTAGCGGAGCGTATCGCGCTTGTCCGGGGTGTCGAGGCGCTTCGCGAGCGCGACGGCTAACTCCGACGGAACCGTGGCGCGCAACGTTTCACTGAGCAGCTCGGCATGTTCGGTGGATCGCCACAGTTCGCGCACAACGACTGCCTGCTCCGCCGCCGTCTTGGCACGCTTGATATCGACGGTGCTGACGATGCGATTAGGCAGCTCAAGCAACTTCGGCTGCAACGCTTTGACCCAATCTTTGATTTTCGCCATGGCGATAGGCGGTGCGCTGGGGTCGGGGTCCGGGTCGGCAAGCATCAGCCTGCGCAGATCGCTTTCCCCCAGCTCGGGCACCTCGTCGCCGAGCGGTGCGAACTGGCGGTCGAGAGCGATTCCGAGCGCTGCCGTTAGATCAATCGGCCGGTCTATTATTTCGAGATAGTCCGCAAGGCGCGGCAGCGGGTCAAGCGTGCGGCCGAGCGCGGCCGGCAATTCGGCGAACCAGTTGCGCGCCAGCTCGTTGTCGGGCTTGATTGTTCGGCGCAACCCATGGATCCGGCCGTTGTTGGGGTAATCGTCAAGGGTCGCCTTGGGTGGCGAGACGATCGCCTTACGGGCAATGAACAGGCGGAAGTTGTCATCTATCGACGACACATCGATCTCGATCTGGGGGAACGTCAATTCGTCGCCGTTCTCTGTCGGCTGGCCACTGGCCAAGTTAATGGCACGCGCGGTGCCGCCGATATCGACCGTGAACTTGTCGAGCATTACATACTGTGTAGTGCCTTCGAGCTCGCCCTCAGCGAGCACGCTTAGGTTGAGCGGCGCGGCGACGCGCGGATCGAGGCGCGCATATTGCGCGAGCAGGCCGGGCCAGCGCGGTCTTTCTTCCTCCTCGAGCTGCGCGTCGTCATCGTTGAACAGTCGCAGCCGCTCGTGTCCATTATCGATCAGTCTATCGAGCAGACTATCGAGCCGCGTGCCGAACGCGATCGGGTTGATTGGATCGGCCGGTGGGTACCAGGTCGGGCCATTCAGGTTTTGTGCTCTCCATTTCAGATTTCGCCAGCGCCATGGAGCTAGAAGCGCAGCAAGGATCGGTTTCGCCGCCAGCACTTCGGCCGCGCCAATACCGTCGGCGTTCGTCAAATCAACCGTCAGCGCGGCACCGAGGAGCAATCGATTGCCGCCAGCATCGACCGATGCAAGGCAACTTTCAGCGTAGATGGTGATATGCAGTTCAGGCATGCTGGCCCCTCACAGCTTGTGTGCGATCGCGCGCGAGAACTTCTTTTTGAAAAACCGGCTGATCCGCACTTCGACGTGCACCGATCCCTGGCCTATCATCCTCGCACCGTCGTAGGTGATGGTCAGAACCATGCCGAGATCGACGGTCACGAAGCCCCACGCCGTCACCGAGCCCGAGATTACGATGAGCGCCGAGATCGACAGCCGTGAGCCGCCGATACCCGAACGGTAGGTAGCGCGCATCCCCAGATAGAACTGGACGTAACCCCTCAGTGGTCCGAACGAGAAGCCGGCGCCTGCGCATGCACCGACGCTGAGCGATACAGCGATCTCGGTCGAATTTGACGCCGGGCGATGGATCGCCTCGGCTTCAAGGTATCCACCTCCGCCGAGTATGCCGACGATTAACGAGAACGGACTTTTGGCGAGTCCGAAATAGGCGAAGACGCGGATTTCGAATTCAGATTTCTGCGCGAGTTCGAGGTGAATGCCGAGCGAGGCGTTGAGCAGCGTGATTGCGCCAGCCGTGAAGGTTGTTGGCGGCATGTCGTAGCGTGAGCGCAGCCCCACCGGGCGGCCGTCGGCGATTACCATTTCGATCGACATCGGCGGATCACCGCCGTTGAACTTCTCCAGAACTTTGGTGAACATCTGGATTGCGCCAGCAAATTCAATATTCTCGGGCTTTATGTCGAAGCTCAAGCCGCTACGATCGTCGTAGCTCGCGATCGCGTCCTTGATCTGCACCAGCCGCGTGCCGCCAAGCACCATTACCCAATCGGACTTGAGCTGCGCGGTTACGCGCTTCGTTTCGCCTCCCGACAGCGCGCTCTCGTACCGCGCCGAGCCGGTCAGTGTTAGCCGCTCGGCAACGACTTCGAAAGCATCGTAGGTGAATAACGGCTCGGTGACGGGGCCGTGATTGATGTCGGCCCGCGACCGCCCGGTGCGTTTCTTGACATCGACTTCCTGGGTAATCTTGATTGATCGCGCCAGCGCACTATCGAACTTCATGCGCGGCAACAGATCCTTGAGCCCTGCGAAGTCCTTGAGGACGTCTTTCGCCTTGAGTCCGAGTTTGTCGAGCTCGAGCTTGCTGCGTACGTCGGCAAATGCATCGCTGACGGGGGCGAGCAGTTCGGTATTGATGCCGAGTACCGCTTGGGCGAGACCCACGCCGCGCAGCTCGTTGCCGACCCGATCGAACAGCGCGGTGACAGCCGTGGTGGTTACCCGGTCGAGCTCGGGGTCGAAGAAATAGGCGATTCGCTCGCGGTTAAAGGCCAATTGTTCGACAATCGGCGGCGCCCCGGCAGCGCGCAGCAGGTTGAGCGCCGCGTCCTCGATCAATGTCTCGGGCTTGATCGGGGCGTCGAGCGCGCCCTTCAGGGCGTCGACGACCTGCTGGTCGATCTTGGCCGCGACCGCCGACTGGAGCTGTTGCACGGTGGTCTCGAGCGCTAGCGCGATGTCGGCGATTTGCGAGCGGAATACTTCGATCGTACCGTTCGGGTCGAGCGTCGCTATGATATCGGTAATCGTTTGCGCAGTATAGTTACGCAGTTTTTCGATCAGGGTATTACCAAAATGACCTGTGCAAAGCTTTCCGACCTCTTCTACGACTTTGGTTTCGAGTGTCGCAAGATGCGCGCTTGCCTCAGTAAGAATGTCGCGAACGGCTGTGATTTCGGACGCAGGATAGTCGCTGGCTTCCGCAGCCGCGACGTGCACCTTGGTAAGGGCACTCCTCGCCTTCTTCATCGCTTCGTTAAGGCCGGCTGGGACAAGCGGTACGAGAGTGTTTTCAACCAGACCGGCGAATGCATCGATTGGTGGGGGCGACGATTCGGGAGCCAATATACTGGTGATGGTGGCTACAGCATGTTCGACTTCGCCGCGCGTGACGATGAGGGCCTTTGTGGCGGGCTCGCGCCACGTCTTAGTCAGCGCCTTCTGACCTTCGCGGAACAATTTAGCCAAGGCGACGCGCGCCTCGTCTGCGCCTTCCTGCCAACGCGTGATGCTTTCGCGCGAGCCTGCGTCGAGATCTGCGAGGGCCTTGGCTAGCCCGCGTAGCGCGTCGCTCGCCGTGTTTCCGCTGGCCTCGATATTCGCCGCGAGTTTGCGCAGGTCAGGTGTCGCACCGGGCACCACCCTGACCAACCGGTCGAGTTGCGCCCGGATCGCGGAGGCAATCTCGACGGCAAGCGTAGCAACGAGCGGTGCTGCCGCGCTTGCTTGCCGACCCGCGTTACCGACGGGAATGAGTGCTTTGCGTGCCGCGTCGGCTAGCGTCACGGGCGCACCAGACGCGGCGATATCGTTCGCAAGTGCTTCGAGGTCTGGGATCGGATCTAGTTGGTCGAGTGCCTTCAGGGCTTGATCGAGCGCAGCGATGATACGTTTTTCGACCGATGCAACTTCTTGCAGCAGTGCAGCTTGCGCTTCGCGCGCATCGCTTATGGGGCCAGCGACCAGACGCATAATGCCGACGGAGACGGGCGACCACGAGGCAAGACGCGCGTCGGCTTCGACCAGCGGAACCAGTAGATTGTTGCGTTCTTCTTCCCACCTGTCCGCTTCTGGCAGTTTGACCTTAAGTGCATCGATCGCTTCACGAAAAACTTTGAGTTTCGGCGTAGCCGCATCGAGCCATTCGCAGAGTGGAGCCGCCTTGATTACACTCGGCAGCGGCAGATTATCATCGACTATCTCACGGAGCAGCGCCTCGGCCTGTACTTTCAGCGCGGGTATGTTGACATTGCCCACACCCCCATCGGCTGCGACCAGCGCGGCGAGTTCCGCGATTTTTCCGGGGGCTCGGCGCAGTTGCTGGTACGCGGCCGCCTCGGTCGACGGCTTCTCTGGGCGCTTGGCGCGGACGCCGCGCATCATTGTCACAGTGCGCAGGTAGGCAAGCATTGGCTTGGCAAAACGCCCCTGGCCCAGGTTGACAGGCGCGCCGGGTTCGAGCCGCAGAGTGAAACGTTCGAGTCCTGGCGCAACCGCGTCGGCCGGCGGCAGCGGGGCACCGGCATCCCCCTCAACCGCG
>JBGSMP010000255.1:0-3032 GCA_041740105.1 Sphingomonadaceae bacterium | reverse complement strand
GCGCTTCGCCATTGCCATAGCCTTGAGCGACCACGACGTCGTCGATGCGCGCCGCGTCGATGCCGGTGCGGTCGACCAGCGCGCGGATGACGACGGCCCCCAGATCCCCAGCACTGACTGAGGCCAAACTGCCGAGGAATTTGCCGACCGGTGTCCGGAGCGGCGACACGATGGCGGCGCGGCGGAGCGTCATCTGGCAAGTCCCCTGCGTTTCGACGAAATGGTGCCGGCTGCAGGAATCGAACCCGCGACATCCAGTTTACAAAACTGGCGCTCTACCAACTGAGCTAAGCCGGCACGGGGGCAGCCTATACTGTCAGACAACGCCAAAGGTCCAGCCCTCGGTTTGCGCGACATCGCTCAGGCCGTCCGGGTTCCATAAGGCGGGATCATCGGCCACCTTGCGCAGCCAGGCCGATGTCAGGATCGCGTCGGTGGCATGGTCGGTGTAGCGCAGGAGGGCGCTATGCGCGTCACTGCCGAGCGAGATCAGCGCCATGTCGAGCGAAGCGGCGTCGCGCATTTTGCTGAGGCCCGCACGAAGCCCTGCCTGCCGCGCGGCAAGGCTTGTGTAGATTTCGACGATGACCGAACCACTGACGGGAAGGGGATCGAACGGCCAGACGGGTAGGGTCGCGGCGATTCGGTTGAACAGCCGCATCCCGGTCAGGCTGGATTTGCCGACCTGTGCGGCGCCCACCAGATTGAAGCAACTGTAGGGTGACAGGCCGTGCGCCTGCTGGCGATGTTCAACGACGCGCAGCCGTCCTCGACCGATACCGAACCGGTCCCCCGTCAGTCCACCGTGCCGCCGGAAGTAACGGCTGGCCTCGGCATGATCGACAAAGCTGCTTGCCGCCAGATGCGGGTCGTCGTCGCAAAGCCGATCAACCAGCGCCCAAAGAGAGCGCGCGTTGCCCGGGGTTTCGGACCATTCCGGAAAATAAGCCCCAGCGTCGGCAAAAGCGAAGGCTGGCGACAAGTCGAAGCCGACAATCGCATCCTCGGGAAGATCGGCAGTGAGCCAGTCGAGGACTTCGTGCCGCGACCAGATATGGCCGGGACGAACAAGCAGCGGCGCATCGTCGCCGTGGCCGCAGACGGCGATAGCAATACCCGGCTGGCGCGCACCGACTGCGCCCGACCAGTCGATGGCGACGAAATGCCTAAACCTAAGCGGCGGCAAGCATCTGTCGGCGACGCTGGCGCAGCGCCGCCCCGGCTACCGCAAAGCCTACAAGCATGAATGTCCATGTCATCGGTTCGGGCACTGGCGCCGGTACGAGGGCGAACTGACGATTGATTTCGCGCGCTGCTGCCGCCTGAATTGCTGCGGTCGGATGGATGCCGTCGAACGAGAAAATGCCCGTACAATCGATTCCGGGTGAAGGCGTGCGCGCGAGCAGACAGGTCGTATCGGTGCGCTGAGCTGGCAAGCCGAGTGAGGCAGGGTCCGTTCCGACCGTCGTGAAAAAGTCGAGCCAGCTGAACCGATATAAATTCGTGCCAGGTGCTAGTGTCAACGCGTCGAGTGATGTCTGAAGCTGCGCCTCCACGGTGAAGCCGGTTGCGGTCAGGTTGGGGATGCCCGTGATCAAGATGTTCCGCGCGCCGATGCTGTTCAGATATTGAACGCCGCCGGCATATTGGGTGGCAATAGCAGTAACATATTCTGACGGGGACAATGCGCCGGTGTCGCCGGTGCCCAGCGCAAAGACATCATTGCCACCAAAGGTCAGCACATAAAGCGCATCGGGATCAGCGATTCCGCTCGCCCGGCTTGCGTACGCCGCAAGCTGAAACGAAAGATCGGGGACTAAATCGACATTGGCCACGACGCGGGCGCTGCCGAATGCGAAGTTATTGCCCCCAACGAGCGATGCGACGGTCGGCGCACCGAACGCCGAAATGCTGAGCAGGTCTGTAAAATCGTAACCGTTGGTGAAACGGCCCTCGAAATAGCCCTGCGATGCGTCCGGGATCGCGCCGCCGGTGGCAATCCCGATGTTGCCTGCATCGACGAGGCTGTCTCCGAAAACGTAGAATGTCGGAAATGACGCCGCGTTGGCGAATGATGGCACAGCAAGCGCAAGGGCAAAGGCTAATCCGCGGACTTTCATGAACATCGCTTCCCGTATGTTATTGATTATCCGGTAACCATACCGACCAGCGACGCGTTAGCAATCCTGCAATCAGGGTCTGTCCCTAATCGGGACTTTGTTCCTTTGGCGTCTTCCTCAACCGATCCCAATGCGCGATGCGTTCGACGATTTTGGCTTCGAAGCCGCGATCGACGGGTGTGTAGAAGGTCGCGGGTACCATGTCGTCGGGCCAATAATTTGCGCCTGAAAAGCTTTCAGCAGCGTCGTGATCATAGGCATAGCCTTTGCCATAGCCCAGATCCTTCATCATCCGTGTCGGTGCGTTGACGATGTTCATGGGCGGCATCAGCGATCCGGTGTCGCGCGCGGTTGCCCATGCCGTTTTCTGCGCCTTGTAGGCCGCGTTCGATTTGGGGGCCGTTGCCAGATAGAGACAGGCCTGAACGATGGCCAGTTCGCCCTCGGGACTTCCCAGAAAATCATAGGCGTCCTTCGCTGCCAGACATTGCACAATTGCTTGCGGATCGGCGAGACCAACGTCCTCGCTGGCAAAACGGACAAGGCGGCGCAGGACGTAAAGCGGTTCCTCCCCGGCGACGAGCATCCGCGCCAACCAGTAGAGCGCGGCTTGCGGGTCGGAACCGCGCAGCGACTTATGCAGCGCGGAGATCAGATTATAATGCCCCTCGCGATCCTTGTCATAGACCGGCATCCGGCGGTGGAGCAGCGCCGACAGCGCCTGCGGGTCGAGCGGATCGGATATCGCGATCGAGAACAGCGTCTCGGCCTGATTGAGCAGGAAGCGCCCGTCGCCGTCGGCGCTTGCGATCAACGCGGTGCGCGCGTCGGCCGTCAGCGGCAGGGCGCGGCCTTCGGTTGCTTCGGCGCGGGTCAGCAACTCGTGCAGAGCGGCGTGGTCAAGGCGATGGA
>JBGSMP010000245.1:0-5390 GCA_041740105.1 Sphingomonadaceae bacterium | reverse complement strand
GGCGATCAGCGACTGGACAAGCTCGCCCGCGCGCCGTTCGGCGGCCAGATCGACCGCTGGCGGCGGGCCTTCCTCGCGGCCATGGATTTCACGCAGCCAGATCGATTGGCCGAGATGGCCGACCGTGTGGCCGAGGATGAGGATGTCCTCGCCAGCGGCCTTGAACGCGATCGTCGCCGATTTCGACCAGTCGGCGAGCAGGCCGACCGCGCCGATGGCCGGTGTCGGGAGAATGGCAGAGCCGCCGCCGATGGCCTTGCTTTCATTATAGAGCGACACGTTGCCGCTGACGATCGGGGTGTCGAGTGCGATGCAGGCTTCGCTCATCCCTTCGAGGCAGCCGACGATCTGCCCCATGATTTCGGGGCGCTGCGGATTGGCGAAATTGAGGCAGTTCGTCACGGCCAGCGGGCGAGCGCCCACCGCCGAGATGTTGCGATATGCTTCGGCGACGGCCTGCTTGCCGCCTTCGTACGGATCGGCAAAGCAATAGCGCGGGGTGCAATCGGTGGTGATTGCCAGTGCCTTGCGCGTGCCGTGAACGCGGACGAGTGCTGCGTCGCCGCCGGGCGGCTGAATGGTGTCCCCGCCGACTTTCTGGTCATAGTGGTCCCAGATCCAGCGGCGCGATGCGATGTCGGGCGATGCCACCAGTTTGAGCAGGTCGCCGATCAGGTCGACACTCTCGGGCACGTCGGTCAACGGCGCGGGCGGCGGCGTTTTGACATGCGGACGATCATAAAGCGGCGCATCGTCGGCAAGCGGCGCGAGCGGAATATCGGCAACGATCGCGCCGTGGTGGACGAGGACCATGCGGCCCGTATCGGTGACTTCACCGATCAAGGCGAAATCGAGTTCCCATTTGCGGAAAATCGCTTCGGCAAAGCCCTCGCGCCCCGGCTTCAGGACCATGAGCATCCGTTCCTGCGATTCGGACAGCATCATTTCATAGGCCGTCATGCCGGTTTCGCGCTGCGGCACCTTGTCCATGTCGAGGCGGATGCCGACACCCCCTTTGCTTGCCATTTCAACGCTCGAACTGGTCAGCCCCGCCGCACCCATGTCCTGAATCGCGACAATGGCATCGGACGCCATCAATTCGAGGCAGGCTTCGATCAGCAGCTTTTCGGTAAAGGGGTCACCCACCTGAACGGTGGGGCGCTTGGCATCGGTATCGTCGCCGAAATCGGCGCTGGCCATCGTCGCGCCGTTGATACCGTCGCGCCCGGTTTTGGAGCCGACATAAACGATGCTGTTGCCAACGCCCGACGCGGCGGAATAGAAAATCCTGTCCTGATCGGCGATCCCGACAGTCATCGCGTTGACAAGGATGTTGCCGTCGTAGGCGCTGTGAAAATTCACTTCGCCGCCGACCGTGGGGACGCCGACGCAATTGCCATAACCGCCGATGCCGCTCACCACGCCTGCGATCAGATGGCGCATCTTGGGATGATCGGGCCGCCCGAAGCGCAGCGCATTCATGTTCGCAATCGGGCGCGCGCCCATGGTGAAGACATCGCGCAGGATACCGCCAACGCCGGTCGCCGCGCCCTGATAGGGCTCGATATAGCTCGGGTGATTATGCGATTCCATTTTGAAGATCGCTGCCTGTCCGTCCCCGATGTCGATGACTCCGGCATTTTCGCCGGGGCCGCAAATGACTTGCGGACCCGTCGTTGGGAGTTTTTTCAGGTGAATGCGCGAGGATTTGTAGGAGCAATGCTCCGACCACATGACCGAAAAAATGCCGAGCTCGGTGAGATTCGGCTCGCGGCCCATGGCGTGCAGGACGCGGGCGTATTCTTCTTCGGACAAACCGTGGTCGGCAACGATCTGGGGGGTGATATCGGGCATGGCCAATGCCTCTAGCGGGGGACCCGGTTGTGTGCCACCCACGATGCGAACACCGCTCCCCACGCCAGTGCGCCCAGCAGACTGTGCGTCCAAGGCATGTCGTAAAGGTCGAGCGGGTTCATTACGCTTGCGCCGGGCGTGATCCGCATATTTTCGATGCCCATCGGCACCAACGCAAAGAATCCGAAATCGACCAGCTGGGCGGCGACGAACGGCGTACCGAGCTTTGGCGCCTTGGGGAGCGCTGCGGCGGCAAATGCCGCACTATAATGGCCGATGAACATCAACAGGCGCCCCCTGCAAGGGGCAGCCTAACAAAAAAGGCCCGGCGAACCAATCCGCCGGACCCACTTGCAATTATCGAACGAAGCGCGTGCTCAGGCCTTGCAGAGTTGCGCGCCCTTGCCCGGCTGGGTCACGGTGACGTCGTTGCCTGTTACCGTCAGCGCGTAACCACCCTCGGCGACCATCGGCTGGCCGGCTTCCGTCGCTTCTAGCTTCGTTGCCGGACCATTTTCCGTGGCGCGCAGATTAGCCATCTTGTCGCCCTGGAACAGATCGACATAAACGAGCCCGCCGTCCTTGCAGCGATAGGCTTTGGTCGATTTGATCGCAGGAGGCAGGACGACTTTGGGCGCTTTTGCAAGCTCCTCGGCCATGTCGTCCTTGCGACCGGCGACGATAGTTTCCTGCTGGCAGGCCGAAAGGGTGAGGAGTGCCGCAACAACGGCAATTTTTGTGCGATGCATCATAGGCCTTATTAATGCGCGGGCGGGGCGATACACGTCAAGTGTGATAATCTAAGGTCCGATCCTTTAACGCCATGCGCGGTTTGCCGTTGCCGGTTGCGCCCGCTAATCGGGCGTTATGGACGCTGCACTGCCTTTGCCCGCAATCGTGATCATTGGCCGCAACGAGGGCGAGCGGTTGAATCGTTGTCTTGCGTCGCTGCCGAAGGAAACGATGCGCATTTATGTCGATTCGGGGTCGACCGACGGCAGTCAGGAACATGCGCGCGGGCTCGGTGTAACCGTTGTCGATCTGGACCGCACGACGGGCTTTACCGCAGCCCGCGCCCGCAATGCCGGACTTGCCGTTGTCCGCCAAAATGCGACGCAGCCCGAATTCGTGCAGATGATCGACGGGGACTGCGAACTCGATCCCTCGTGGATCGACAAGGGCGTGGCCGCGCTTCAGGCTGAACCCGATCTTGCGGTCGTTTTCGGGCGGCGGCGCGAGCGCTTTCCGACACGCAGCATTTATAACCGGCAGTGCGATGACGAATGGAATGTGCCGATCGGCTATGCGGCATCGTGCGGCGGTGATGCGCTGTTCCGGCTGGCGGCGTTGACGGCCGTGGGCGATTACAATGCCGATCTGATCGCAGGCGAGGAACCCGATCTGTGTCTGCGGCTGTCGCGCGCGGACTGGAAAATCAAGCGCATCGACGCCGAGATGACGCTGCACGATGCCGCGCTCACACGCTTTTCGCAATGGTGGCGGCGGGCACGGCGGTCGGGCCACGCCTATGCCGAACATGCCTGGAGACATGGCGCGCAGTCGATCCCGAGCTGGCGGCGGCAAGTGTCGAGCATAATGCTGTGGGGTCTGGCAATTCCCTTGACGACTGTGGCGCTGTTTATCGCGTGGGCATTGGGCTATGCCACCGGTCTCATCGTCCTTGCTCTCATCGCCCTATATCCGCTGCAGGTGCTCCGTATCGGGCTACGTCAAACGCAACATGGGCGCCGCGGGTTTGGCTATGCAGCCCTCATCATCGTCGGAAAGTTTGCCGAATTGGGTGGCATGGTGCGGTTCCATCTCAGCCGGTTGCGGGGATATGCGCCGCGCATCATTGAATATAAGATCGCCCAATGACGCTATGGGCCCAGATTGCCGAGGATTACCGCGCACACGACCGCGACTGGACCAAGCCCGGCTTTCGCGCGCTGGCCGTGTATCGCTTCGGTGTGTGGCGGATGACCGTACAACCCAAATTGCTGCGCGCGCCGCTGAGCATCCTGTATCGCATGGCCTTCCGCCGCTGCCGCAATGTCTATGGCATTGAGCTGCCGTATAGCGCGGTGATCGGTCGCGGAGTCATTATCGAGCATCAGGGCGGCATCGTCGTGCACGGCTGCACCGTCATCGGCGACGGCTGCACGATCCGGCAGAACTGCACGTTCGGCATCCGCGACAAGAGCGATCTGGCGGCAGCGCCGGTGCTCGGCAAGGGAGTCGATGTCGGGGCAGGGGCGGTGATTCTCGGGCGGGTGACGCTGGGCGATGGCGCCGTCGTCGGTGCGAATGCGGTCGTGCTGTGCGATGTGCCCGCCGGTGCGCTGGCGGTCGGTGTGCCGGCAAGAATTGTTGTGCGCATGGCATAGATGTCTTGTTTGCGGTCAGCCCGCCGCGCCGCTAGATGCTGCATATGATACTCTCAAATCCGCTGGCGCTGATCGGCAATACCCCGCTGGTTCGCTTGCATGGTCCGTCAGATGCGACCGGCTGCGAAATTCTCGGCAAATGTGAATTTGCGAACCCCGGTGCGTCAGTCAAGGACCGAGCCGCGCTGTATATCGTCGACGATGCCGAAGCGACGGGAACCCTGAAACCTGGCGGCACGATCGTCGAAGGGACCGCAGGCAATACGGGTATCGGCCTTGCGCTCGTTGCCAATGCCAAGGGATACAAGACGATCATCGTCATGCCCGAAACGCAGAGCCGCGAGAAAATGGATACGCTGCGGGCACTCGGGGCCGAACTGGTGCTCGTTCCCGCCGCACCGTTCAGCAATCCTGCGCATTTCGTCCATACCTCGCGCAGGATCGCGGAGGAAACGGCAGGCGCGGTCTGGGCCAATCAGTTCGACAATATCGCCAACCGGCGTGCGCATATCGTCGGGACAGCCGAGGAAATCTGGACGCAGACGGACGGCAAGGTGGATGCGTTCACCTGCGCGGTCGGTACCGGCGGCACGCTGGCGGGCGTCGGGCTGGGACTGAAAGCCAGAAATGAAAAGGTGACCATCGCGCTGACCGATCCACACGGCGCTGCGCTATTCAACTATTATGCGCACGGCGAACTGAAATCCGAAGGCAACTCGGTTGCCGAAGGGATCGGCCAGGGGCGGATCACCGCGAACCTCGAAGGCGCGCCGATCGACCGGCAGTACCGCGTTTCGGACGAAGAGGGATTGATACAAGTCGCGGCATTGCTGCGCGATGAGGGTTTGTGCCTCGGGTTGTCGTCAGGGATCAATGTTGCGGGGGCGATCATGCTCGCGCGCGATCTGGGACCGGGGCATGTGATCGTGACGATCCTGTGCGACACGGGTTTTCGTTATTTGTCATCGCTTTACAATCCCGACTGGCTGCGCGCCAAGGGCCTGCCGGTCTTCCCTTGGCTTGAGGCGAATTGAGCTCTATATATTCCGCCGATGCCAATGGGTTTTCCCGGACGTCCGCCGACAGCAGGTGAAACGCGCGAGCGCATGCAGCGCGTCCGCGTTGGCCTGACCGGACTTGCTGCTGTCG
>JBGSMP010000227.1:0-12397 GCA_041740105.1 Sphingomonadaceae bacterium | reverse complement strand
GCGCGGCCGCAAGGGCGAAGCCTATGCCGCCTTGTGGCTGCGTATGAAGGGCTGGCGCATCCTCGCCGAGCGCGTTCGCACCCCCGCTGGCGAAGTCGATATCGTTGCAAAGCGCGGCAATCTCGTGGCCTTTGTCGAAGTCAAAACGCGCGCAACAACCGCCGAACTCGATCATGCTATCGACGATTACCGTCTTCGCCGGATCGCTGCTGCGGCCGAAATTCTCGCACCGCGGTTTGCGACCAACGGCGAGGACATCAGCATCGATGTCATCCTGATCGCACCCCGCGCCCGGCCCCGCCACCTTGTCAATGTCTGGCATGGCTGACAAAGGCCACGCATGACCTTGCGCGCCGCCTTTCAGATGGACCCGATGGACAGCCTCAACATTGCGGGCGATTCCAGCTTTGCGCTGATGCTGCGCGCCCAGGAACGCGGCATTTCGCTATGGCATTATGATGTCGGTGCGCTGACATGGGATGGTGGGCGGCTTTATGCCCACGCCCACCCGGTCACGGTGCGGCCCGTTGCGGGAAACCACTACGCGTTCGGTGACCCCATCACGCTCGATCTCCGAAGCGATGTCGATACTGTGTTCATGCGCCAAGACCCGCCGTTCGATTTGAGCTACATCACGGCAACGCATTTGCTTGAACGCATCCGTGGCGAAACGCTCGTGGTCAACGATCCCGAATCAGTGCGCAACGCCCCCGAAAAGCTCTTCGTGCTCGATTATGCGCAATTCATGCCGCCGACGATGATTACGCGATCGGTCGATGATGCCCGCGCCTTCCTGGCAAAACACGGGCAGATCGTTGTCAAGCCGCTTCATGGCAACGGCGGCAAAGCCATTTTCAAGATCGACAGCGACGGCGCCAATCTCTCGTCGCTGATGGAAGTTTTCAACACGGCTTATGTCGAGCCACATATGGTGCAGGCCTTCCTGCCCAGCGTCGTCAGCGGCGACAAACGCATTGTCCTCGTCGATGGTGTCGTCGCAGGAGCCGTCAACCGTATCCCCGGCCAAGGCGAAATTCGGTCGAATCTTGCGGTCGGCGGCACGGCTGCGAAAGCCGACCTCACAAAACGCGAACAGGAAATCTGCGAAGCGCTCGGGCCCGAACTCAAGCGTCGCGGCCTCCTGTTCGTCGGCATCGACGTCATCGGCGGCGAATGGCTCACCGAAATCAACGTGACGTCGCCCACCGGCATCGTCGCGATCGACCAGTTCAACGGCACCGACACAGCCGGCATGATCTGGGACGCGATCAAAGCACGGCTCACAGCATGACCGACCTCGTGTTCCGGCTGATCGAATGGGGCGGCTATTTCGGTGTTGCGTTGCTCATGTTCCTCGAAACGGTGTTTCCGCCGATCCCGTCCGAAGTCATCATGCCGCTGGCCGGCGTCATCGCCGCGCGGGGCGAAATGTCGTTGCCACTTGTGATCCTGTGCGGGACAGCGGGCGCGATGCTCGGCAATATCGTCTGGTTCGGCGTCGCGAAATGGATCGGTTACGAACGGTTCGAGCCGCTCATCCGCCGCTTCGGTCGCTGGCTGACGCTCGACTGGAACGAAGTCGAACGCGTGCACAAGCTGTTCGACAATCACGGCAGCGCGATTGTCTTTGTCGGGCGGATGTTGCCGACGGTGCGGTCGCTCGTCTCGATCCCCGCAGGCCTGCTCAAGATGCGGTTCATGCCGTTCGTGTTCTGGTCGACGCTTGGATCGACCATATGGACGTCCGGGCTGGCCATTGCCGGATGGGTGCTCGGGCAGCAGTTCGATCAGGTCGAAACCGTACTGGGCCCGCTTTCGCTCGCGGTGATAGGCGCGGTTGTGCTCTGGTATATTTACCGCGTGATAACATGGCGGCCCGCGACGTAATCACGCCGCGTCGCCGACCGCTTCTTTCTTCGTATAAACGCGTACCGGCTCTTTCGTGCCCGCGACGACATCCTTGTCGATCATCACTTCGTCGACGCCGTCCATGCCGGGCAAGTCGAACATCGTGTCGAGCAGGATGCTTTCCAAAATAGAGCGTAGCCCGCGCGCGCCCGTCTTGCGCTCGATACCCTTCTTGGCGATCGCGACCAGCGCTTCATCGGTGAAGCCGAGGTCGACATCTTCCATCTCGAACAGCTTGCGATATTGCTTCACCAGCGCGTTCTTCGGCTCGGTCAGGATCTTGACCAAGGCTTCGGTGTCGAGATCTTCCAATGTAGCCACGACCGGCAAACGCCCGACGAATTCGGGGATCAATCCGAACTTCAGCAAATCCTCAGGCTCGCAGCTTTGCAGGATTGCGCCGGTGCGGCGATCGTCCGGCCCCGCCACATGCGCACCGAAGCCGATCGACTTGCCCTGCAACCGGTCGCCGATGATCTTCTCAAGCCCCGAGAACGCCCCGCCACAGATAAACAGGATGTTCGTCGTATCGACCTGCAGGAATTCCTGCTGGGGATGCTTGCGCCCGCCCTGCGGCGGCACCGACGCGGTCGTGCCTTCCATCAGCTTGAGCAAAGCCTGCTGCACCCCTTCGCCCGACACGTCGCGCGTGATCGACGGATTTTCGGCCTTGCGCGAAATCTTGTCGATTTCGTCGATGTAGACGATCCCGCGCTGCGCCCGCTCGACGTTGTAGTCCGATGCCTGAAGCAATTTCAGGATAATGTTCTCGACATCCTCGCCGACATAGCCCGCTTCGGTCAGCGTCGTGGCATCAGCCATCGTGAACGGCACATCAAGAATGCGCGCCAGAGTCTGAGCCAGCAATGTCTTCCCGCAACCTGTCGGCCCGACAAGCAGGATGTTCGACTTGGCCAGCTCGACGTCTGCGCCCTTTTGCCCGTGGTTCAACCTCTTGTAATGATTGTGCACCGCGACCGAGAGGACGCGCTTCGCCTTCTTCTGGCCGATGACATAATCATCGAGCACATCGCAGATTTCTTGCGGCGTGGGCACGCCCCCGTCCTTTTTAGATACGAGCGACGACTTGGTTTCCTCGCGGATGATATCGTTGCAAAGATCGACGCACTCATCGCAGATGAACACGGTCGGCCCGGCGATGAGCTTCCTCACCTCGTGCTGCGACTTCCCGCAGAAAGAGCAATAGAGCGTGCTCTTCGAGTCGCTGCCGCTAAGCTTCGTCATTTGCGCCTTCCATACGGGTCCGGGTCCGCACCCCGAGCCATGTTACCGTTTCATTTCTAACGGGCAATGCTGAATATGCCGTGACTCTTAATCTTCCACGACCACGGGCCGCTTTTCCATCACTTCGTCGACCAGGCCGAATGCCTTGGCTTCGTCGGCTTCGAGGAACATGTCGCGGTCCATCGCCTTTTCGATCTCCTCGATCGTTTTGCCGGTGTATTTGGCATAAAGCGTGTTGAGCCGGTGGCGCATCCGCAGGATTTCCTTGGCCTGGATCTCAATATCCGATGCCATGCCCTGCGCGCCGCCTGACGGCTGGTGGATCATGATCCGGCTGTTCGTCAGCGCGACACGCTTGCCCGGCTGTCCCGCGGCCAGAAGGAAGCTCCCCATCGACGCGCACTGTCCGATGCATACGGTCGTGACTTCGGGGCGGATATACTGCATCGTGTCGTGGATCGCGAGGCCCGACGTCACCACGCCGCCCGGCGAATTGATATACATGAAGATATCTTTTTTCGGATTTTCGGATTCGAGAAACAACAGCTGCGCGGTGATCACTGATGCCATGTGATCCTCGACCTGCCCGGTCAAAAATATGATCCGTTCGCGTAACAGCCGCGAATAAATGTCGAAACTGCGCTCGCCGCGGGTCGATTGTTCGATAACGACGGGAATGAGGCCGCCGATAATATCCGCGTGATCGGGAGTGCGCATATGTGATCCTTGTTTTGATTTCAGATGCTATTTCGGTTGTTGCCGGGGCTGGATCAACCCCCCGGTGCCGGATAGGACAAATAAGCCAGCCGCCGCACTTCGCGCCGTCCGCGCACGACGGTGTCGAGGATCAACCCGCAAAAGCCACTGAGCGCCGCGAGGATGATCAGCCCGGTTGCCAATATCGCGGTCGGAAAGCGCGGCACGAGGCCCGTTTCGAAAAAGGTGATAACGATCGGTATGGCCAGAATAAGAGAAACGGCTGCCAGCAACGACGCGACAGTGCCAAAAAACAATAACGGCCGCTCGAACCGGAACAGCATCGCGATTGTCTTCAAAATGCGCCAGCCATCCGAATAGGTGCTGAGCTTCGACACCGATCCTTCCGGCCGCGCGGCATAGGCCGTGACAATTTCCGCAACCGGCATCTGCATTTCGAGCGCATGGACGCTGATCTCGGTCTCGATCTCGAAGCCGGTCGACAACACCGGGAAGCTTTTGACGAAGCGTCGCGAAAAAACGCGGTATCCGCTTAAAATATCGCTGAAACTGCGTCCGAATGACCACGCCAACATGTTCGTCAGCATGGCATTCCCGAATCGGTGCCCCCGGCGGTAGGCCGCGTCCACTTCGCTACACCGCGCGCCGACGACCATATCAAGGCGCTCTTCCACTAACTGCGCAATCATCGCGGGCGCGGCGGCGGCTTCATAGGTCGCGTCGCCGTCGGCCATGACATAAACATCGGCGTCGATATCGGCGAACATACGGCGAACGACATGGCCTTTGCCTTGCATCCGCTCGCTGCGGACAATCGCCCCTGCCGCCGCCGCCATGGCGCACGTCCGGTCACTCGAATTATTGTCATACACATAGATATCGGCATCGGGCAGGACAGCGCGAAATCCCGCAACCGTTCCCGATATGGCGGCTTCTTCGTTGTAACACGGCAGCAGGACGGCGATGCGCAATTGCTTCATGGCCGTCCTTTATACACGCCTGCGAGTTAAGCTTTCTTCTTCGCGGCAGGCTTTTTGGCGGGCTTGGCGGGTGCCGTTTCGGCCTCCGGAGTCATTTCGACCTCCTTGGCTTCCGTCTTCTTGGTCGGCGCCGCTTTCTTCGCCACCGGCTTCTTCGCCTTGACCGGCTTCACGTCCGGCGCGTGATCATGCCCACAGTCGGGTCCGTGCACATGGCCTTCCTCTTCCTCGATCGCGGCTTCGAGTTCGGCTTTGGGCACCGTCCGGTCACTGATTTCGGCTTTGGAAAACAGGAAATCGACGACCTTGTCTTCATAAAGCGGCGCACGCAGTTGCGCGGCCGCCATTGGTTCCTGCTGGACATATTGCACGAAACGTTCGCGATCCTTGGGATCATATTGCGCCGCTGCCTGCTGGATCAGCCGGTTCATTTCGGCGCTCGTGATCTCGATGCCGTTACCCTGCCCGATTTCGGACAGTAGCAAACCGAGCCGCACGCGACGCTCGGCAATCGAGCGGTAATCGGCCTTGTCGGCTTCCATTTCGGCAAGCGCGGCCTTCGGATCTTCTTCCTTGGCTGCTTCCTGTTCGAGCTGCGCCCAGATCTGGTTGAACTCGGCATCAACCATCGACGGCGGCACCGCAAAGTCATGCGCGGCGGCCAAGTGATCGAGTAGCTTGCGCTTCATGTGCGTCCGCGTCAGGCCATTATGCTCTTGCTCGATCTGACCCTTGATCAGATTGCGCAGCTGCTCGAGACTTTCGAGGCCCAAAGTCTTCGCAAAATCATCGTCGGCAACAGCGGCCTTGGCGACCCGGACTTCGTTGATCACAAGGTCGAACGTCGCAGGCTTCCCCTTGAGATAGGCGACATTATAGTCATCGGGGAACGTCACGTTGATCTGCTTTTCGTCATTGGCTTTGACGCCGATCAGCTGATCCTCGAACCCCGGAATCAACCGACCCGTGCCGATTTCGACCGACATGCCTTCGCCCTTGCCGCCGTCGAACGGCTCGCCATCGACTTTGCCGAGATAATCCATGACAACAAGATCGCCGGTCGCGGCCTTATGCCCCTTCGGCGCTTCGTCGAACGACTTTTGCTGGCCGAGGAACATGGCAATCTGCGTGTCGATCGCGCTTTCGTCGATGTCGGCAGTAAGTCGCTCGAGCTTGATGCCCTCGATCTGCGGCGCGGGCACATCGGGCAGCACCTCAAGCGCAATCTTGATTTCGGCATCCTTGCCCTGCTCATAGCCATCGTTTAGTTCGACCGACGGCTGCATCGCAGGGCGCAGCTTGTTGTCCACGATCATCTTCTGAACGCCATCCTGGATCGACGTATTCAGCGCTTCCTGAAACAATTGCGGACCATGCATCTTGCGAACGAGATTTGCGGGCACTTTGCCCGGGCGAAAGCCCGGCATTTTCATCTGCGGCGCGAGTTTCTTGACCTCGCCGTCGATCCGCGACTCGATGTCGTTGGCAGTGATGGTCAGCGTGTAAGCGCGCTTCAATCCGTCGTTCAGCGTTTCGGCAATCTGCATGGTTTCTCTTCACTCAAAAAATATCTGACAGGCGACGAACTTGGTGCGGGCGAAGGGACTCGAACCCCCACATCTTGCGATACTGGTACCTAAAACCAGCGCGTCTACCAATTCCGCCACGCCCGCTTGCGTTCGTTCGGCAAGCGGCGGCCTATAACAGTGCCCGCGCGAAGGGCAAGGGAGCGTATTGCGCCAAGCCTTGTTACCCTCTCCACATCCAGGAGAATGAAGATGGCAACTGTCCCCTCACCCGACCCCCAGCCCGACACCGGACCCGTCGAACAGCCGCAACCGACTGTCCCGCCGGTCGAGCTGCCGTCGCTGCCCGATGATATCGACCAACCCGCGCCGATGCAGGCCTGATCAGCGGGCGGTGGCGTAGCGTCGCGCGCTTTCGACGAGTGCATCGCTCACAACACTGCTTGTGCCGCGCGCATCACGCCCAAGGATCGACAACGGCACATCATATGCGACGCTGTCGATCTTGGTCCGCGCTGCTCGATCATAAGTTTCCCAACGCACCGTCATTTGCCCTTCGCCTTTGGGTTGCATTTCACCGATCCCCAATCCGGCAATGCAGAGTCTTAATTTCACGGACTCAACAATGACTTTTACCCGGTACGTCGTTTGCGGCTCGGGATCGGCAAACAACCGATCCGCCCGCGCGGAGACCGTAAGCCCGCCCTCTGCCAGCACAGCATCGAGCCGAGCGAGCACTAGGTCATCATTTGGCCGCGCCACATCACGCCATCGCAATTTCCCTTTCGGCAGGCAGAGCAAGCCCGCCTGAAGCTTCCCAACCTGCTCAAACGGACCCGGCAGATAGTCGATGGCAGCAATGGAGTAGTCTATGTTGTGCCTATCGTTCCAAGCGCCAAAAGACGGGGCTGCCAACGCAATCGTCGCACTCGCCCACTTCCAGCCATAAAAACGACTTTGCATTTAGCGATGGATAGGCGTTGCCGCCGCAGCCTCGTCATCATCCGAAATCGGCTTTGGCTCTTCGCCTTCAAGCACCGGCTTTGCCACAACTTCCTTTTCCCCGGTCGCTTTCGTAACGCGTTCTACAAAAGCGCTGGCATCGCCCGATACCGGCGCGGGCAATCCGGCCGCGCGGTTTACCAGTATTCCGCCATAATAGAGATACCGCAGATTCCCGCGGTTCGTGAAACGAATGTCGGACACGAGTTCGGCCCGTTTCAGGGGCAACCCTGCTACTTGCGGCGGCAGGATATCGCCCTCAGCGACCGCTTTGACCATGACGACGTCGGGCACGGCGTACGGGCGCTCCTCAAGATCGGGAGCGAGCGGCTCGCGCTTTAGGCCCGGCACAAAAAGTCCACCTGCCTCCGATGCGATAAGGACAGTGCCGATATCCGTGATCTCTCCGGGTGCGACGCTGAACCGGTACGACCCGAGGCACAGGCATGTCTTGTAACTCCCGTGGATCACCCATTCCCCCGGCGTGATCGATGCGATGTAGACGCTTGCCTGCTCCCCGGCGAGGAACACGCGATCGCCCAAAGACACTGCCGTATCTTCCCCTTTGGGCACCCGCGCCGGATCTTTCTTGCGGCGCGTCCGCACTTCGTTCGTCACGGGATCGAAACGCTGCAAATATAGCGCTGGTGATTTGAACTTTTTACCACTCGTCGGCCCGATGCGAACGAGGACATAGCCGAGCGCCGGATCGAGCGTCACTGGCCCGGGCTTCAGCCCCTTCGCAGCTTGCGTCGCCGGCGTCGCTGTGAGCACGGCTGCCGCCAGCGCGATTGCACGAAGGCGGCTCATGGGTTCAATCTCCCGTAGCTTGGTCGCGGTCCGCTGGCGAAAGCAGCCAGGCGATCGATCGCATCGGTTGCCCGCATCATGCTGTTCCATTCGACTTCGGGCATCGCGTAACGTTCATAGGCATAAAGGCCCATGCATTTGCGCATGCCTGAATCGCGCATCCGCCGTGACTCCACATTTTCGGTGATACCGTTGATGATGCCGCTGACTAACGCGCCGATCAGGCCGCCAGCTCCCGACGATGGCTTTTGGGCCGCGCGGATCGTGCTTGTCTGAATAAAACAATATTGGATATCGGTCTTTGCCGCTACAACATCAGTGTCGGCTTTGTAAAACCAGAAGAATTTGCTGGGATCGTCTTCTTTTTTGCTGACCTCTGCCGCGGGCTTAATCTCGGCCGCAAGCCCAAACTGCGGCATCGCAAGACAATAAACTGCTGCAATCAGAATTTTGATTTTCACGTGGCGCCCCCCTGCCAAACCAATTTGGTATAATCAAGGTGCTCAGGCAAGCGCCTTTTTCAACAAATCATTCACAACTTGCGGATTCGCTTTCCCCGCCATTGCTTTCATGGTCTGCCCCACGAAAAAGCCGAACAATGCTTCCTTGCCGGCCTTATACTGTGCGACCTTGTCGGCGTTCGCAGACAGGATGTCTGCGATCACCGCGTCGATTGCGCCGGTATCGCTGGTCTGTTTAAGTCCGCGATCCTCAACGATCTTTGCAGCACCTTCGCCGGTTTCGAGCATTGCTTCGAAAACCTGCTTGGCCATGCTGCCCGAAATTGTGCCATCGCTGACGAGCTTCAGCAATTCGGCCGCCCCGCCGGGCGAAACGGGGCTGTCGGCGATATCCTGGCCCATTCGGTTCAGCGCCCCGAAAAATTCCGACGTCAGCCAATTTGCGCCTGCCTTTGCCTCGGCCCCTTCGCTCAGCAATGCTTCGAACCAGCGTGCCGTCTCGACGTCGGCCGTAATGACGTCAGCATTATAAGGCGTTATTCCAAGCACACCGACATACCGCGCGCGCTTGGCATCAGGCAGTTCGGGCAGGCTCGCCTTGCATTCCGCGACAAATTCCTCGGTCAGCACCAACGGCAGCAAGTCAGGATCGGGGAAATAGCGATAGTCATGCGCATCTTCCTTCGACCGCATCGACCGCGTCACGTTCCGGTCGGGATTCCACAGCCGCGTTTCCTGAACGATCTTGCCGCCGCTCTCGATCACCTCGACTTGCCGCTTCGCTTCAAATTCGACGACCGCCTGAATGAAGCGCACCGAATTGACGTTCTTCGTCTCGGTCCGCGTCCCGAATTCCGCGCCCGGCTTGCGCACGCTGACGTTGACGTCGGCGCGCATCGATCCCTGTTCCATATTGCCGTCGCATGAGCCGACATAACGCAGGATCGCGCGCAGTTTCTTGACATATGCACCGGCCTCGGCGGGCGATCGCATGTCGGGTTTCGACACGATTTCCATCAGCGCGACACCGCAGCGATTCAAGTCGACATAGGACATCGTCGGATGCTGGTCGTGCATCAGCTTGCCCGCATCCTGCTCGATATGGATGCGCTCGACACCGATGACCTTTTCGCCCTCATCGGTTTCGACAGTGAGCGAACCTTCGCCGACAATCGGATGATAAAGCTGAGAAATCTGGTAGCCCTGCGGCAAATCGGCATAGAAATAATTCTTGCGGTCGAACCGGCTCCAGCGGTTGATCTCGGCATCGATGGCAAGCCCCGTCCGGACGGCCTGTTTCACACACTCACCGTTTGGCACCGGCAACATCCCCGGCATCGCGGCATCGACAAGCGAAACCTGCGCATTGGGCTCTGCACCAAATTCGGTCGATGCGCCCGAAAACAGCTTCGCCGCGCTCGTAATCTGCGCATGCACTTCAAGGCCGATAACGACCTCCCAGTCGCCGGTTGCGCCTTTGATCCGATATTCTGAGGTCATCGTCGCTGGTTGCCCGCGGGATCGCCCAATTGCAAGCGTCACGCTAAGCCAGCCGCGCTGGAACCCCGTGGGCGACGCCACCTTGCGGAACGTCGATCATCACCACCGCATTCATACCGATCCGGGCATGATCGCCGATTGTCACCGGTCCGACGATTTTTGCACCGGCACCGATATCGACATGACCGCCAATCGTCGGAACGCCCCCGCGATGCACGCCCAACGTTACTTGCTGAAAGATGAGGCAGTTCGGCCCGATCCGGACATCGGGATGGATAACGATGCCGTTCGGATGGGGCATCAGCAATCCGCCGCCGATGATCGTAGTTAGCGGGATATCCGTGCCCGTGACGGCCGACCAAAAGCGATGACGGCAGACGGCAAAGGCTCGGCGCATACGCGGCGTAATACCCCCGAGCGCCGCAACGCGTTGGTAATCGCGGATCGTTGCGAGCAGGGCACGGGAAGGGTTCCACGTCCAGAAGCGCTTCGTTTCACGAGTCCAGTCGGCATCGGTTGCCGATACCTCGACAGCAGCTTTAGAAACCTCTGTCATCAGCGCGCGCGTTTAAACCCGCGCATAGATTATATTCTCGCCGCGCATGAAAAGTTCGAAAGGATGCTGCGCCATCGCTTGTTGGAAGGTTCGCGAAGTCATTTCACCGGGCAGCATCCAGTCATGCGGCTCGATAATCACGGCGTAGCACTGCGCCAGCCACCCCGTATTGGACGCAAACAGATCGCGTTCGAAACCTTCGATGTCGACCTTCACGATAAACGGCGTGTCGCCGGTCGATGCCGCAAAGGCATTCTCGATCGTCACAACCGGAAGACCGGTTTCGGCGCGACGCGTCTGCACGGCCCAGCCCAATCCTTCATTGACCAAGGAGACAAAGCCAAGCTCTGCGCCGATGGCGGCCTCCATCACGACGTGATTTGCACGGTGCTCGACATTACGGCGGAGCACGGATGCGTTACCCGGGTCAGGTTCGACCGAAACAATATGCGCTTTCGGGTAGACGTAGCCGAACCAAAGGCTTGCCGCACCGATATTGGCACCTGCATCGACAATGATCGGCTTGCCACCGCCCGCAAGAATGTCTTCATATCGTTGCTTCAACCGCGCGGCCAACGCGGTCGGCCAGCTTATGTCATAGTCTCCGTCGATAAAAACCTGCCGCATCGCTGCAATATCGCTCTCGCCCGTGCGGATATATACGGGCCCGACGCCGGGTGCCGAAATCGTTGCGATGCGATCATCGCGAAACCGCGCGAAATGGCGAAACGCAACTGTTGGTCCAAATACGCTGATGTCATTCAAATTGTTTGTTATTCGACTGATCAGCGACATCGGCCTACCACCATTTTTCGGGTCGGGGGATCAACGCGGCCCGGTCCTCGATGGCCTTACATGCGTCGAAAACACCCTGTTCGTCCAGCGCCTTGCCGATCACCTGCAACCCAAGTGGCAGCCCGGCGCTGTCCAACCCACCCGGCACAGACATTGCGGGCAATCCCGCCAGCGACGACGGCACTGTGAAAACATCGTTCAGATACATCGCAAGCGGATCGTCCGACTTCTCGCCAAGTGCGAACGCAGCACTCGGTGCGGTCGGCGTCAGGAGCAGGTCGCAGCTTTCCCAAGCGCGCTCGAAATCACGGGCGATCAGCGCACGCACTTTCGATGCCTGTGTAAAATACGCGTCGTAGAAACCCGCCGATAACACATAAGTGCCGATAAGGATCCGGCGTTTGACTTCGGCCCCGAACCCGGCAGCGCGCGTCGCGGCATACATGTCCTGCAACCCCGCGCCTTCGGGCAGATCGCGCAATCCATAGCGCACGCCATCATAGCGCGCGAGGTTCGACGACGCTTCGGCTGGCGCTATGATGTAATAAGCCGGCAGCGCATATCTGGTGTGCGGCAGCGAGACTTCGACGATCGTGGCGCCGGCATCCTTCAGCCACGCGATCCCCTGTTCCCACAGCGCATCGATCTCGGGCGGCATATTGTCGACGCGATATTCGCGCGGGATGCCAACCCGTTTCCCCCGCAAATCGCTCGACAATGCCGCATCCCAATCGGGCACCGGCACGTCGAGCGATGTCGAATCCTTCGGATCGAACCCCGCCATCGCGCCGAGCATGATCGCGCAGTCGCGCACATCGCGCGCCATCGCGCCTGCCTGATCGAGCGAAGACGCAAACGCCACCACGCCCCAGCGCGAGCAGCGGCCATAAGTCGGCT
>JBGSMP010000215.1:0-3339 GCA_041740105.1 Sphingomonadaceae bacterium | reverse complement strand
GTTCAGCGCGGCGGCGGCATTGCACAGCGTTCCCGCCGAATCGACGATGTCGTCGATCAGGACGCAGAAGCGCCCCTCGACATCGCCGATGATGTTCATGACTTCGCTTTCGCCCGCTTTTTCGCGACGCTTGTCAACAATCGCGAGCGGCGCGTTGTTGAGCCGCTTCGCCAAGGCCCGCGCGCGCACGACGCCGCCCACGTCGGGCGACACGACCGTGATGATGTCACTCGGAAAACGCGCCTGAATATCGGCCGACATCACCGGTGCGCCAAACAGATTGTCGGTCGGGATGTCGAAAAACCCCTGAATCTGTCCCGCGTGCAGATCGATCGACAACACCCGGTGCGCACCCGCGACCGTGATCATGTTGGCCACTAGCTTTGCCGAAATCGGCGTTCGTGGCCCCGGTTTCCGGTCCTGCCGCGCATAGCCGAAATAGGGGATAACAGCGGTAATCCGCTTGGCCGATGCCCGCTTGAGCGCATCGATGCAGATCAGCAATTCCATCAGATTGTCGTTTGCGGGAAACCCCGTCGATTGCAGGACGAAGACGTCCTCGCCGCGCACATTTTCGTGGATTTCCACGAAGACTTCCTCGTCGGCAAAGCGTCGCACGCTTGCCTTTGTCAGGGGTATCTCGAGGTAATCGGCAACCGCTTGCGCCAGCGGGAGGTTCGAGTTGCCCGTCAGTAATTTCATTGCGGGTGATGCCCCTTCATGCGCGCGTCTTGGGCGTTCCCTAGTCCTGCCTGTCGCGCTAGGGAAGCACAATGACCGACCAATTGAAGATCGCCTTTGCCCAAATGCCGCAGCAGGTGGGCGATTTGCGCGCAAATGCCGATGCCATGCTGAGCAAGCGCGCCGAGGCGGGCGACGTCGACCTGATCGTCTTTCCCGAAATGCAGCTGATCGGCTATCCGGCCGAAGACATGATCGCAAAGCCTGCCTTGTCGGCGCAGGCAAGTGTCGAGCTTCACCGGCTGGCGCGCGCAACCGGCGACGGCGGCCCGGCGATGATCGTCGGCACGCTGATCCGCGAAGGCACGGTCCTGTATAATTCGGTTGTTCTGCTCGAAGGCGGCGCGGTCGCAGCTGTCCGCCACAAGCATGAGCTACCGAATTACGGGACGTTCGATGAAAAGCGGCACTTTACGTCGGGGCCCCCTGCAGAACCGATCGATTTCAAGGGTGTCAAAATCGGCGTCCCGATCTGCGAGGACAGCTGGTTCCCGACGGTTTGTGCACATCTGAAAGCACAGGGCGCCGAATTGCTGATCGCGCCGCACGGCAGCCCGTTCGAGATCGACAAGGATGATTTCCGCGCGGCGCAAGTGTTCGGCGCGCGTGTCCGCGAGAACGGCTTGCCGATGGTTTTCCTGAACCGCACCGGCGGACAGGATGAGCTCGTCTTCGACGGCGCATCGTTCATCATGAACGGTGACGGGACAATCGCGCATCAGTTTCCTGATTGGGAAGATGCGATGCGCATTACCGACTGGACACGCGGGGCCGATGGCTGGGTCTGCGCGCCGGGCGAAATATCCACGCTGTCGCCGTTCCCGGCGGACACCTGGCACGCGATGATGATCGGCCTGCGCGATTATGTGAATGCAAACCGCTTTCCCGGCGTCATCCTCGGGCTGTCGGGCGGGATCGACAGCGCGATCTGTGCCGCGCTTGCAGCGGACGCGCTGGGGCCAGACCGCGTCTGGTGCGTAATGTTGCCGAGCCGCTTTACGTCGCAGGCAAGCCTCGACGATGCCGCTGAGTGCGCGCGGATGATCGGATGCCGCCTCGACACCATCCCCATCAACCCTGCGGTCGAAGCGTTTGACGTCATGCTGTCGGGGTCGTTCGCCGATCAAGACTATGATCTGACCGAAGAAAATATCCAGTCGCGCATCCGCGGCGTTACGCTGATGGCGCTCAGCAACAAGTTCGGACCGATGCTGATCACGACGGGCAACAAGTCCGAAATGGCCGTCGGTTACTCGACGATCTACGGCGACATGGCGGGCGGCTACAACCCGATCAAGGACGCCTATAAAATGACGGTGTTTGCGCTCGCGAAATGGCGCAATGCGAACAAACCACGCCTTGGCCTCGGCCCTGATGGCCCTGTCATGCCCGAAAGCATCATTACCAAGCCGCCCAGCGCCGAACTGCGGCCCGATCAGAAGGATTCGGACAGCCTGCCCGATTACCATATTCTTGATCCGATCCTGCTCGGCCTCGTCGAAGAGGAGCTCTCGGTTGATGACGTCGCCGCGCGCGGGTTCGATCGCGATGTCGTCGCGCGGATCGAACGGCTGCTTTACACCGCCGAATATAAGCGGCGGCAGGCGCCCCCCGGGGTCAAGCTCGGCAAGAAGAATTTCGGGCGCGACCGCCGCTATCCGATCACCAATGCGTTCCGCACCGCATGACCGTCGTCACGCGTTTCGCCCCGTCGCCGACGGGTCGCCTCCATGTCGGCAACATCCGCACCGCGCTGCATTGCTGGCTATGGGCCAAAAAGCATGGCGGTCGCTTTCTGCTGCGCATCGACGATACCGATGCCGAACGCTCGACCGAAGCATTCGTCGATGCGATCCGCACCGATCTCGACTGGCTCGGCCTGACGCGCGACGGCGAGGCGCGGCAGTCGGCGCGGTTTGCCCTTTACGAAGCGCAGTTCGAGCGGCTGAAGGCAGCAGGGCGCGTTTATCCAGCCTATGAAACGCCGCAGGAACTCGACCTGAAGCGCAAGATCCAGCTCGGGCGCGGGCTGCCACCTGTTTACGACCGCGCAGCGCTGCAAGGGTCCGCACCCGAAGGCGTCGCCCCGCACTGGCGCTTCAAGTTCGATCATGACGCCATGATCAGTTGGGACGACATGGTGCGCGGCCCGCAGAAATTCGATCCGAAAACCATGTCGGACCCCATCGTCCGCCGCGCCGATGGCTCGTGGCTCTATCTGCTACCCAGCGTCATCGATGACATCGACATGGGGATTACCGACGTCGTGCGCGGCGAGGATCATGTCTCGAACACCGCGACGCAGCTTCAGATGTTTGCAGCGCTCGGGGCCGCACCGCCACGGTTCGCGCATGAAGCACTGCTGACGGGGAGCGAAGGCAAGCTCTCGAAACGCCTCGGCGCGCTCGGCTGCGATGAACTGCGCGAAGCGGGAATCGAATCCATCGCCCTGCTGGCCCTGCTGGCGCGGCTCGGCACCAGTGATCCGGTCGAGCTTGTCGCCTCAATGCAGCCGCTGATCGATGGCATCGACTTCCAGCGCTTCGGCCGCGCGCCGGCGCGCTTCGACATGGCCGAACTCGAAGGGCTGAATGCCAA
>JBGSMP010000194.1:0-5512 GCA_041740105.1 Sphingomonadaceae bacterium | reverse complement strand
ACAGCCTTGTTCGGCACGGTCGGCCCGCAGGTTCAGGCATGGGCCGCGCGGGCCCCTTTGAGCGAACCCGGCGCGCGGACCGCTTTTGCCGAGCGCGCAGCGACACTTGGCGTCTTCTCGAGCGCCGCGCTTGTCGATCTTTATGGCTCAATCTACGATGCGGCTGATCCTGCCGACCGCGGCGGGACGGTGGCTAACGATCTGCGTCAGGCTTATGCGGGTAATGCTTCAGCAAAGCTTTCCGCGCTGCGCACATTATGGAAACCGTCTGGCGATGCCTATCAGGTCTACGCTCGTCATTTATTGACGGCCCGCGCGGCCGCCATGCTGGCTGTCGATCCAGCGGCTGGCGCGGACGATGTCGATGCCTTGGTTGCAGCAATGATGTCGGCGGGCCTCGACATTCAGGCCGCGCGCTGGTCGTCAGTCGCGGAAAGCGGCAGTCTGGGCTGGGGAATACTTGCGGTCGGCGCGCCGAAGCCCGCAATCACGGCCAGCGCAAGCGACGTTCGTGGATTTGGCGGCGACAACAAAGTGCGTGGCCAGTTCTTGTTTGCCGGCCTCGCCGGCCTTGGCCGCTTGCCGCAAGATCAAGTCGCCGATCTCGCGGATGCGCTTGCCGTCCCAATCGACCGTCAGACGTCGTGGACACGCGCGCTTGATCGCGCCGTGCAATCGCGGCAGCCGGGCACCGTGGCTCTTCTATGCGCGGTGGGCATGCAGACCAATGGCTGGGCCTATGTGCCGCCCGATCATCTCTATCGCATCGTCAATGCCTTGCGTCGGGTCGGGTTCGAGCCCGAGGCACGGATGATCGCGGCGGAAGCGCTTGCGCGGTCGTGACACTCCGGGTGCGTGTCGATAATGACCGAACGCTGATCGAGGCCTTTCTTGCGATGATGGCTGCTGAAACCGGCGCGGCGCGCAATACGCTGAGCGCCTACCGGTCGGATCTGATATTATCCTCGACACTTCTCGAAGGGCAACTGGCACGCGCGGGCCCGGTTGAAATCAGTCGCCTGTCGTCTGCTTGGCAGTCACTTGCCCGGGCGAGCGTTGCACGCAAAGCCGCCTCGTGCCGACGCTTTTTCGGTTTCCTTCTGGATGAAGGGCACCGCGCAGACGATCCGTCGCATGCGCTGCCGCGTCCGGGCACGGCGCGCCGTTTACCGCGCAGTCTGGAGCGCGACGATGTTGATCGTTTGTTTGCGGTTTTGGCAGACCGGATCGAGCGCAATGCAGCGCGCCCTGCCGATCTGCGATTGTCGGCCTTGGTCGAGTTGCTTTACGGGTCGGGCCTGCGCGCCACCGAACTGGTCTCGCTCGACTTGCGCGCGATTGCGATGGACCGCCCGTTCACGATCCTGAGGGGCAAGGGCGGGCGCGAACGGCTGGTTCCGGTGTCCGAACGCGCGCGAAACGCTGTCGCTGCATGGCTTGTCGTGCGGACCGGTCCCGGACCGTGGCTGTTTCCGTCTGGCAAAGCCTATTTGAGCCGCGTCCGATTGTTCCAACTGTTGAAGGCGCTGGCTGCCGAAGCGGGCATCCCCCCCGAACGGATGAGCCCGCATGTCCTGCGCCATGCCTTTGCCACCCATCTGCTCGAAGGCGGTGCCGACCTCCGCGCGCTCCAGATGATGCTCGGCCATGCCGACATCGCAACGACCGAAATTTACACACATGTACAAACGGCGCATCTGGTCGAGCTGGTGACGACGCGGCACCCGCTGTCTGATGCTGTCCGCGTTGACGCCAACGACCGTGCGACCTAGGCGGCGCAGCGATGACAGCCTATCTCGATTTCGAAAAGCCTATCGCCGCGCTCGATGCGCGCGTTGCCGAACTTCGCGAAGCCAGCGAGGGCACCGAGATTTCCGACGAAATCATGAAAGCCGAAGCGCGAGCCGAGCGGTCGTTGCGTGAGACCTATGCTCGGCTGACGCCTTGGCAGAAGACACAGGTCGCGCGCCATCCCGAACGGCCGCATTTCGGCGATTACGTCTCGGCAATGTTCACCGATTTTCTGCCGCTTGCCGGTGATCGGGCATTTGCCGACGATCAGGCGATATTGGGCGGATTTGCGCGCCTTGGCGGCCGCCGCGTGATGGTGATCGGTCATGAAAAGGGCAATGATACCGTCAGTCGGCTGCGGCATAACTTCGGCATGGGCAAGCCAGAAGGGTATCGCAAGGCGATCCGCCTGATGCAGCTGGCCGACAAATTCGGGATACCCGTCGTGTCGCTTGTCGACACATCCGGCGCGTTTCCAGGCGTCCAGGCCGAAGAGCGCGGGCAGGCCGAAGCAATCGCGCGGTCGACCGAACAGTGCCTGGCACTGGGCGTGCCGATGGTCGCCGTCATTGTCGGTGAGGGTGGCTCTGGCGGGGCGATAGCGCTTGCGGCGGGAAATCGCGTGCTGATGTTCGAGCACGCGGTCTATTCGGTTATATCGCCCGAAGGCTGCGCATCGATCCTGTGGCGGAGCGGAGATCGTGCCGCTGACGCTGCGGAGGCAATGAAAATTACGGCGGCGGATCTAAAGCGTCTTGGCGTGGTTGACGTGATTGTGCCTGAACCAATGGGCGGCGCGCAGCGCGATCCAGCCAAAGCGGCGCAGAACCTTTCGGAGGCGATTGCGATGACACTTGAAGGTCTTACCGGCAAGGAACCAGCCGCTTTACGGGCGCAACGGCGAGAGAAATTTCTTGGCATCGGCATCCTTTGACATACGTTGGGACGACTCGGGCGCTGTGGCTTAAACCCTTCGATTTTGAGGAGTTGCGTGATGAATAATTCATTTCTGAAGGTTTCCACCGCCCTGATGCTGACGGCATGGCCGGTTGCTGTGGGCTTTGCACAGTCGAACGTTCCACAATCGATTTCGGCGGCGGACAAGGCAACCGGCGCAAAAGCCCACCCCGAACTTCTCAACGAATTCGGTGGTCTCTATACCGGGTCGCAGGCGGATTATGTGCGCCGCGTCGGCCAGCGGATCGCAGTGCAGTCGAACTTGTCGAACAGTCAGAGTGACTTTACGATTTCGCTGCTGAATTCGCCCGCAAACAACGCTTTTGCGATCCCCGGTGGCTATGTTTACGTCACGCGCCAGTTGCTCGGCCTGATGAACGACGAGGCCGAATTGGCATCGGTGCTTGGCCACGAAACCGGCCATGTTGCCGCGCGTCATTCGCAGCGGCGGCAAAGTGCCGCCACGCGCAACAGTGTTCTCGGCGCGCTTGGGCAGCTTGGTGCCGGCCTGTTGCTTGGTGGAAATTCGCAAATCGGCCAGCTATTGAGCCGGGGCATCGGATCGGGTGCGCTCGCGCTGACGCAGAAATTCTCGCGCACGCAGGAATTTGAAGCCGACGATCTTGGCGTCGCTTATCTTGCCAGAGCCGGTTATGATCCACGGGCGTCGTCGACCATGCTGGCGTCGCTTGCCGCACAATCGGCGCTCGATGCGCGCTCGCGCGGGCAGGACGGTCGATCAACGCCGACTTGGGCCAGCAGCCACCCCGATCCCGCCAGTCGGGTTTCGCGCGCGGCACAGAAAGCATCTGCCACCAGAATAACAACGGGGGCCCGAAATCGCGATGTTTTCCTCAACGCGATCGACGGCACCTTATACGACGATGATCCCAAACAGGGCGTCGTCGACGGACAGATATTCCGGCACCCGGGATTGCGGCTGACTTTCACCGTCCCGGACGGCTTTGCGATGTCGAACGGGGCGCAGGCTGTTACCGTCAGCGGTAGTGGCGGTCAGGCGCAGTTTACAGGTGCTGCCTATAATGGCGACTTACGCACCTACATTGCGTCGGCGTTCAGCGCGCTTGCGGGCGGGCAGGGAACGCTGCCGGCGGGCGACGTGCAGGCAACACGGATCAATGGCATTGACGCCGCTTATTCCACCGTGCGCGCCAATACGCAGTCGGGTCAGGTCGATGTGACGATCTTTGCTTATGCGTTCGACGCAAACCGCGCTTATCATTTTATTGTGATTGCGCCGGCCGGTCAGGGGATCGGACCGTTTTCGTCGCTTGTCCGGTCCGTGAAGCGGATGACGGCGGCCGAAGCGGCTGCGGTCAAGCCCCGGATCATCAGGGTTGTAACGGTCAAGCCTGGCGACACGATCGGTTCGATGTCGTCGCGCATGGCATACTCGACGATGCGTAGCGAACGGTTCCTGACGCTGAATGCACTGCGGGCCGGAACCGCATTGCGGCCCGGCCAGCGTGTAAAACTCGTCGTCTACAGTTAAGCGCCCGAGGGCTTTGCTTACGAAGCCTTGAGGTTTGTCGAGACGTTATTGAAGGTGGAAGTAAGTTTGTCGCCGACGCTGCTCATTGCAGTAATGGCGGCAATTGCGATCAACGTTGCAATCAAGCCATATTCGATTGCTGTAGCACCCTGCTCGTCACGAAATATTTTCAGAAAACGTTGCATCATATCACTCCCACCCAATAACGCTCAACAAGAAAGGCGGCGGACAATATCCGCCGCCTGACGTGTTTAGCATCTACATGGTCTCGGAATTGAGACCATGAATTTAGCTGGCCTTCAGGTTTGTCGCAACGTTATTGAACGTTGTGGTCAGCTTGCTGCCGACACTTGACATCGCCGTGATAGCCGCGATCGCGATAAGGGTAGCAATCAGGCCGTATTCGATGGCGGTGGCACCCTTTTCATTGCGCATAAGTTTGCGAAGAATTTTCATTTCTGATCTCCTGTTAAATTTGTCTACCCGGCTGACCAGAACCCCCGATCAGCATTTACTGGATTAGTGGTCGCTTATTTAAAAAGTATTAACGCGACGGATTGTTTTTCTGCCCGGATTTTTATTAGGCATTGACCACACGTGTGGCGATATTCGTCCACATGATGATGGTCTGGCCAGCTGCATTGGTGATAGCTGCCGTCGCTGCGATAAAAATCAGCGCAACGATAAGGCCGTATTCAACGGCAGTTGCACCCTTTGTGTCCCGTGCAAGCGCACGAATTAGTCCCATCATCGCTTGTCCCCAGTCCCGATGCGCCGATAAAGGCTCCCTTGGCATAGGATCGCGGGAGTTAAGAATATCTTAAAAATGGCAGAAGCAGGCGATGCAGCGCCGTTGCTGCTGGTCGTGGCCGCGGCTTTGATAAACGCTTCAGGGCAAGTGCTGGTTCAGCAGCGGCCCGCGGGTCGCAGTATGGCCGGCTTGTGGGAGTTTCCCGGGGGGAAAGTCGATTCGGGCGAAATCCCCGCAAACGCGCTGATTCGTGAATTACATGAGGAACTGGGAATTCGAGTCTTGGACTTCCAGCCGATGACGTTCGTCGAGGCTTCCATTGATGGGTGCCATCTTCTCATGCTTTTGTATGTCTGTCGGGCATGGGAGGGCACACCCAGGCTGCTTCACGCCAGTGCGCTGCAGTGGGCAAAGCCTGACGACCTCTATGCGCTAGACATGCCCCCGGCGGACCTGCCGCTGATCGCGTCAATCGCTGCGGCGGCGCAATGCGTCAGCCA
>JBGSMP010000151.1:0-3145 GCA_041740105.1 Sphingomonadaceae bacterium | reverse complement strand
ACCGGCGCGTTGCGAATGCGAAGGCCAAGCGCGTGCTCGGCTGGACGCCGGCTTATCCCGATTTCGGCTCGGGCCTGCGCGCGCTAAGGGCAATGAGCAGCCCGGCAAGCGCGACAACGCCGCCCGCTGCCGCAAGCCACGACCAGCGATAATCCTCCACCACGGTCGAAATGATCATCGCAATGATCGGTGTAAGTACGCTAGAATAGGCCGCCCGCGCGGGGCCGACGTCGCGGATGACACTGAAATAGCAGGTAAACGCGACGGCGCTGGCAAACACACCAAGATAAATGACGCCGCCGATATAGCTTGGCGTCCATTCAAACACGGGCGGCCCGTTCAGGATGAGCGCCAGCACGGCATTCATGCCCGTGCCCCACAGCATGCCCCATGCCAGCGTCGATGCCATCGGCAAAGCTTTGCCCTGGGCAGTGCCCTGCATGATATTGGCAACCGAAGCCGACAACACCCCGAGGATCGTCAACACCGTGCCAAGGATCGTTGCCGAGGCGCTCGCACTGTCGGCGCGGAGTTCTTGCGCAATCAGCATGCCAACGCCGATAACCGCGACCACCGAACCCATGAGGAACCGGGTCGATAATGGTTGTTTCAAAAAAGCGCGTCCGAACAACGCGTTGGGCACGATCAACAGTGCGAACAGGACCGCGACGAGCCCTGAGGTGATAAACGCTTCGGCGCGATAGACAAAATTGAAATTGAGCACGAACTGGGCAAAGCCCAGGACGACTGCGAAAATATGGCCCGCCCGCCCGATGCCGAACGGTGATTTCGTCAGTGCGGCATAAGCGAACATGGCAACCGCACCGGCGGCAAAACGATAGGCAACCGACCATGTCGGCGGCACCTCCCCCAGCTGGTCACGGATCACGATCCACGTCGTCCCCCAGATGATCGTCGCAATGGCAAAGGGGATCAGCACGCGCGCCCGCAGCATCGGCGCGGTGCTCATAGCGCGGTCAAAGCCGCAGCCAGCGCGTCGATCTCGGTTTGTGGCTGATCCCATGACACGACGAAGCGCACTTCGTTTTCGGCCCAGTCGTAGAAATCGAACCCTTGCGCCCGGAGGCGCGCGGCTTCGGCAGGTGTCAGGTTGAGAAAAACTTCATTGGCTTGCGCAGGGTGCAGCAGCCGCGATCCGGCAGCAGCAGCCAGCATCGCCGCCCCCGTATTGGCGGCGCGCGCGTTCGAAAGCCAGCGGTCATCCTCGAGCAGCGCATGAAGCTGCGCCGCAAGATAACGCCCCTTCGAATTCAGGTGACCGGCACGCTTGCGACGGATGCGGATTTCTTCGGCGAGGCCGGTGTCGAACAGGATCAGCGCTTCGGCCGACAGGCCACCGTTTTTGACGAAGCCAAAGCTCAGCGCTTCGACGCCTGCGCGCCACGTCAGGTCCGCCGGACTGTCGCCACTGTGCACCACGGCATTGGCAAAGCGCGCGCCGTCCATGTGAAAACGCAATCCCCGCGCCCGCGCCACCGCGCCGATCGCAGCAACTTCGGTTGCACCGTAGGTCCGGCCATATTCAGTCGCATTGGTGATCGAAACAGCCGCCGCCTGCGTCCGGTGGACATCATTGGCAATCGTATCGAGCCGGGCATTGAGTGTCGCGGGCGTCAGCATCGCGCCCGGACCGTCGGCCAGCAAGAGCTTGCCGCCGCCCATGTAGAATTCGGGCGCACCCGCTTCATCGCACTGGATATGCGCATCGTGATGACACACGACACCGCGATACGGCGGGCACATGGCAGCGAGCGCCAGCGCATTGGCGGCCGTGCCCGTGGCAACCCAGAGCGCGGTAACATCGGTTTCGAACAGCGCCGAAAAACGGGCATCGAGCGCCAGACTCAGCGCGTCGCCGTCATAGGCAGTGTCGACATGGTTCGCGGAAATCAGGGCATCGAGCACGGCCGGATGAACCGACGCGGCATTATCGGAGAAAAATCGCATCGATGATTGCCATCGCGTGCAACGCCCGGTGCGTCAACATCAACAGGCGGACGTGCCGCGATATCAATTGTAGAAGAAGCGTTCTTCGATGATCTGTCCATCGCGCACGGTAAACACGGCGATTTCGGCAAACGGTCTTGCGTTGCCACTTGCCGCGTCGATAACCAGCATATCAATGAAAAGTGCGAACTGGTCACCCGTGATGAACGGGCCGTCGATACCAAGTTCGTCGATCCGGCCTGCCCCCGGTCTTCGGCTTGCCTTGCCGCGAACCGCTGCAATTTGAGTCGCGTGCGCAGGAAAGCCACCGGCAAGATCCTGCGGGTCGATGCTGACCACATTGTCGGCCCAGTATCGCGCACCCGCTTCTTCGAATTCGCCGCGCCGCAGCATCGCTGTAAAACCTAGCGCAACGTCATCGATCGCAGCCATCATCGCCTCCCGAGGATTGCGGGCCATGAGGGATGGTGGCGGGCGGCCACACAGGATGGACGCCCGCCATGATCCCGAAGCAGGTCGCTTACTTGAGGATCAATTCCTGATATTCCGTCGATCCCAATGATTCGCGCATAACGGCGCGCTGGCCGTTTGCGGTCGCCGCTTTGCGGTTATCCTGCGCCAGCATTGCATTGACGCGCTTCTGCATCGCTTCCTGCTGCGCCGTGCTCATGTAATCCTTATATTGGACGATCAGGATCAGATGCGGCTCGTCGTTGCGGCGGTTGTTCGTTGCAAGCACATGGTAGCTAACGATCACGCCTTCGGCCTTGCCGAATTCCTGGATTTTTTTCCATTGGCCAGCGAGCCAGTCCATGTAGTTTTCGAATTGACCCGGCAGAACCTTGATGCGGCTCGCTTCCCAAACGGTGCCGGGCTTGTAGCTCGATTCCTGTGCCACGGCGGGGGCCGCCAATGTGACAGCACCGAGCAGCGCGGCGGCCATCGTGAATGATTTCGTGAACTTCATGTCAGTCTCTCCTTCGTCGTTATGCCCGTTCAACCTCGGGCGGGGGTACGCACACACAAACTTGGGAATGGTCATGCAGCGACCGCCGGCTGACGCACCGCCCGCCCGCGCACATGCGCGCGCATGACCATCAGCAGCCCGGCGACGAGCATTGCGCAGACCGCAAGCACGATCAGTCCCGACTGGAAGCTGCCGGTGGCATCGCGCGCC
>JBGSMP010000142.1:0-3888 GCA_041740105.1 Sphingomonadaceae bacterium | reverse complement strand
CGGCAACGACAAGCCGCGTCAACAGCACACGCTCGCCGGCAAAGGCATCGGCCGCGTCGCTGAGGAAGGCCCGCGTCGGCGGGTTCATCACGCGGACCATCGCGTGATCGATTACCCCGGGATGACGCCCATGGAGCAGGCAAAGGAGATGCACGATATCGGCGACATTGCGCGCGGCTTCAGGGCCGGATGTCAGCACGTCGGATTTCGGATGGCGATGCGAAGCGCTGCCGTCGACACGCGCCAGCGCCAAAAGCGCCTCGGCGGTATCGCGGGTCTGCCCCGAAGGTCGTGCCTGTCCGATCATACCGGTCCTTCAAATATGCTTCGCCGAAATATGCATGACGCATCCAGGCGGGGCTCTTGTCCATGTTCGGTGTAACAAAAGCGCGTAAACACGCAGTATACGGCGCGTTAGGGAAGTTTCAGCACTTCAGTAGATCGCGTGGCGACGCTGCTGCGCGGTCCATTCGCTTTCATCGGGCGTCGTGATCGCATCGAGATCCGCAGGCGTGGCCGCGGCATCATCGACCCATAGCCGCAGCGCGGGGCCGCCATTGATCACGTCGATCGCCAGTTTTCCGATGGTGTATTCATAAGGGAAATCGCGCCACAACGGATAATCCGGATAAAGATTCCGGATTGCCTTGAAGGCAAGTGCCTGTGCGCGCCACGGGCGGAAGGTGGCATGATCGTAGAACTTGCCATCGAGGTGAAATTGGACACCGTGGCACAAGGTGCCGACATGCTTGTGGAACGTCGGTTCGAACCAGATTTCGCGGAGATGGCAGCCGGTCAGCCAGTGCGGTGCAAACCGGTGCATTTCCGCGATCACGGCGCGCGCGTCGAGATCGGGCGCGCCGAAAAGTTCGAGCGGGCGTGTCGTCCCCCGCCCTTCGGAAAGCGTTGTCCCTTCGAGCATGACAGTGCCGGAATAGGCGCGCGCCATGGCGATGTTCGGCGCGTTCGGGCTGGGGTTGATCCACAGGCGTTCCGTTGGCCAGCCGAAGCCCGGTACCGCGTCGGGGTGGTAGCCGCTCATTTCGATCACATGATATTCGACATCGATCTTGAAATGTTCGATGAACCAGCGCCCCATTTCACCGAGCGTCATCCCGTGGCGCATCGGCATCGGTCCCGCACCGACAAAGCTTTCCCACCCGGGCAGCAATGCAAGCCCCTCGACGGGGCGACCCGCAGGATTGGGGCGATCGAGCACCCACACCGTTTTGCCGTGCACAGCCGCGGCTTCGAGCACGTAAAGCAGCGTCGTAATAAAGGTGTAGATCCGGCAGCCGAGATCCTGCAGATCGATCAGGATCACATCGAACGTGCCCATCGACTGGCCGGTCGGGCGGCGCACTTCGCCATAGAGACTGAACACCGGAATGCCGTGGACGGGATCGGTGAAGTCTGCGGACTCGACCATGTTGTCCTGCTTGTCGCCGCGCAGGCCATGCTGCGGACCGAAAGCTGCGGTCACGTTCACGCCAGCCGCAATCAACGCATCGAGCGAATGGACGAGGTCCTCGGTGACCGACGCGGGGTGCGCGAGCAGTGCGACGCGTTTGCCCTCGAGCGGCCTGCGCAATGCGGGGTCGGCCAGCAGGCGATCAATGCCGAATTTCATGCGATCTGGCACGCGCGGCAAATATGGCTGTGGAATTCGGGCGTGCCGACCTCGAATGCCAGCGCCCAGAAACGGTTGATGCCGTCGGTCCCCTCGATAATCGCATTGAGCGCCACCGATGCCGGGTGCGGTAAATCGGAGTTGATATAAGCTTCGAGCCGCAGCGAGTCCGGGCCCTGAGACATCTGGATGTCGACGATGGCAGGCGCATCGCGCATCCCCGAGCGGAAATCGTCGAAATCATAACAGGCCCAGCGGGTCGATGGCGACAGATTAAACTCGCGATAGGCCGTCCCACCGGCCGGGTGCCAGAAAATCTCGAAGCACGTGGTCTGCCACAGATTATCGTGGCGGCCGCGATCGGCTTCGAATGGCGGGACTTTGATTTGCGACAAGTCACCGGTCGCGACAAAAAGTGCGCGGCAACCCGTCGGCGTCGCTTCAACGTCGGCGTCGATGCGGATGATCGATCCAGCGGGGCATTGCGGGTGGAGGATCAGCGATTGCATCATCATCGCGCATAGAGCCAAGCACCGGCCTTAGACAAGATCGGTGCATAGCGGTTAGGGGGACGGACATGGCATACGAATCAGACCTGCTCCGCCTGCTCGATACGCGCGGCTATATCCACCAGACGACCGATGCGGCGGGGCTTGATGCGCTTGCGCAGAAGCAGATCATTCCGGGCTATATCGGCTTCGATGCCACCGCGCCGAGTTTGCACGTCGGAAGCCTCGTGCAGATCATGATGCTGCGCCGGTTGCAGCAGGCGGGACACAAGCCGATCGTGCTGATGGGTGGCGGCACCACGAAGGTCGGCGATCCATCGGGTAAAGACGAATCGCGCAAGCTCCTGACCGATGCCGATATTGCCGCCAACATCGCCAGCATCCGCCGCGTGTTCGAACGATTTCTGACGTTCGGGGAAGGCCCGACCGACGCTGTGATGGTCAACAATGCCGACTGGCTCGACGCCCTCGAATATATCCCTTTCCTGCGCGACGTCGGCAAGCATTTCACGATCAACCGGATGTTGACGTTCGATTCGGTCAAGTTGCGGCTCGAACGCGAACAGCCGCTGACCTTCCTCGAATTCAACTACATGATTTTGCAGGCGTATGACTTTCTCGAACTGTCGCGTCGGTCGGCTTGCCGCTTGCAGATGGGCGGCAGCGACCAGTGGGGGAATATCGTCAACGGCATCGAATTGACGCGCCGGATCGACGGGGCGCAGATGTTCGGGCTGACGACGCCGCTGATCACGACCGCCGATGGCGGCAAGATGGGCAAGACGGCAGCGGGGGCGATCTGGCTCAACGAAGACGCGCTGCGCCCCTATGATTACTGGACGTTCTGGCGGAACACACAAGGGGCTGATGTCGGCAGATTTCTGCGGTTGTTCACCGATTTGCCGCTCGACGAAATTACGCGCCTAGAAATGCTTAAGGGCGAGGAAGAAAACGATGCCAAAAAAATCCTCGCTGATGCAGCAACGACGCTTGCGCACGGCGATCAGGTCAAGGGTGACGCGTTGCCGAGCCATGCCATCGCGACCGATGCGATCAGCATCGTCGATGCGCTGCTTGCACTGGGGTTTGTAGCATCGAAGGGCGAAGCACGAAGGCTGATCGCTGGTGGCGGCGCGAGGGTCGACGGCGAAAAGGCGACCGATATTACCGTAATTACGCCGGGCGCCGAACCCGTGCGCGTATCGGCGGGCAAAAAGCTCCACGGCCTGATCATAAGGTAAGCGTCGCCTTAACCGCGCCTGTTGACGGCTGGGCCAGCATTGACGGGGCATTAAGGGGCCATGAGCGCACTAGCCCCCGACATGACGACGCAGATGCTCGATACCGAGCGGCGCAAGCGCGAGCGCGCATCGGTCGCGCTCGAGACACTAATGTGTGATCGAGAAGGGCGTACGTTCGGCGTGCAGATACTTAATCTGTCGAACGGTGGCCTGATGGCGATTACCGAAGCGCCGCTGTGCGAACGTGACCCCGTGCGAATCGATCTGCCGACGATCGGTTGGATTCGGGCAACGGTCGTCTGGGTGCTGGCCGAGCGCGTCGGTGTCCAGTTTCGCGATCCGATCGACCCCGATGAACTGGCGGTTTTCTGCAAGTTGTTCGGTTAGCCCGAGCGCAACAGAGCCACGGCTGCATCGCGTTCAAACAAGTATAGTGCCGTGCGCGCCGCCTGACCGCGCGGGCCGTCAAGGCCGCCGTCACGATCCACCAGCAGGCGCGCGTCGTCGG
>JBGSMP010000059.1:0-18752 GCA_041740105.1 Sphingomonadaceae bacterium | reverse complement strand
TACAGCGCGCGCGCCGATCGCGCCATCGCGGCCCATTCCCGTCAGCACGACGGCCAGCGCCGCCTCCCCGTATATGATCGATACGCTGGCAAACATCGGGTCCACCGACGGGCAACAACGCGACGGTACGGGAAGGTCGAGCAGCTTCACATTTATCCTTGTTCCTGCATGCACGACCCGCAAATGCCGGTCGCCGGGTGCGACGAGCACTTCGCCTTCGGTAACAGTGTCACCGTCCGCCGCAACGCGCACAACACGCCCAGATACCGCACTCAATTGTTCGGCGAAAAATGGCATGAACGTCGGTGGTAAATGCTGCGTAACCAGGATCGGCGCATTGAACGACTCCGGAAGATTTGCGAAGAATTCGGCAAGCGCATGGAGCCCGCCGGTCGATGCGCCGATCGCCAGACAAGCGACCGGTACGTTACTGGACTCACGCAGACACTGTGGCAAACGGGCATTCGTAAATGCTGCAGGGACGGTCTTTCCAAGGCGCAGCATTTTATCAATGAGGACAACGCCGAATTGGCGGCCCAGCGCATCGACATCGGGCTTTGCCAGCGTATCGGCGGCGCCCAAAGCGAGCGCTTCGATCGTCGCCCGGGCGCCTTCGCCCGCCAGCGCCGAAACGATGATGATCCGCGCGCCCCGGCTCGCTTCGATAAGTTCGGGGAGCGCCACAATCCCGTTCAGGCCCGGCATCTGGATATCGAGCAGGACGATATCCACCTGCGTGTTCCACAGCCAATCGATGGCCCGCCGGGCACCGTCCAATGCGGCGGCGACTTCAAACCCGGGAGCGTCCGCAACCATGCGCGAAAGCGCTGCCCGCGCGACCGCAGAATCATCGACGATCAGAACGCGAATCGGGCCTGCAATGGCCGCGGCCGCGATTTCGAGGCTGGCGTTTTGCTGCACTCCGGGGCCGCCTTATGCGACGCCGATGATCTGAAGCTTGCTGGCGAGTGTATCGCGATCGAAGGGTTTCATGATATATTCGTCGGCACCGGCGTCGAGCGCGGCGCGAATGTGTGCTGCGCCATTTTCGGTCGTGCAAAAAACGATTTTAGGTTTCTCGCCGCCGCGCTCGGTCAGCGCACGCAGGAATTCCATGCCAGTCATGACCGGCATGTTCCAATCGAGCAAGACGACATCGGGCCGCGATACTGCACAGGCATCCAGCGCTGCCTTGCCGTCTTCGGCTTCGGAGACGCGGAAATCTAATGCCTCCAGAATGTGGCGGGCAACTTTGCGAATGACTTTTGAGTCATCGACAATGAGGCAGGTTCTCGACATTGCAACGCTACACTTTCTGGTCGTTGGCGACCGCAATAGGGTATAAAGGTGATTGCCCCGTTAACGGCTCACGCCACTTCGGCGACGGGCCCGGCAAGCATCAGTGTTGGTTCGATCAAAACGGCAAAACCATAAGGCGTATCAATCGTCCCGATCGCGACAGTCCGCCAATTGTCACCGACTTGTCCTTCGAACGGCAACACCGGCCCGGTCGGTGCCGCAACTTCGGCAATGGCATCAACGCGCAAGGCATAGCGATGGCCACCGGCGTCGATTACAATGGCGCGGTTTCCCGTTGCCTTCGCCCGCAATCCGATAGCAGCCGCTGCATCGATAACTGTCAGCACCCGGCTGCGCACCGCAGCGACACCGATCACATGCTCGGCCGCGAGCGGCACCGGCACGACCTGCCACAGATCGACAACCGCTTCTATCACGGCCGCATCGATGGCCACGCGTTCCCCTGCAATCGTCGCGATCAGCACCAGGCTTGTCATGCGCGCTTCCTTTCCGACGCGTCGGCCGACGATATCCGCGGCCAGGCAACCAGCGGAACGGCACGACCGTCGAGCAACACAAAACCTTCGACATCGCTGCCATCGACCGGCGAAACATCGGAAACCGGCGCAAGATCGTGCACGGCCAAGACCGGATAGCCGATCGGTACGCCGTCACGGTTCAGGCGCAGGAGCGCAATCCGACCATCTGACGGTAACGCGCCATCGACGATTACTGGCAACATCTCGCCTTCAAACACGACGAAGAAATGTCCGTCATGCACCGCGAAATCGGATGCTTCGACATCATCGATATGGAGGACCGCCGTCGTGCGAATTGCGCGGCGTTTCCCATCGAGGCCATCGAACAAAAGCAGCGTTTTCCGCTCGGCTGGCAACGGCGAGACGAGAGCTGCATCAGCGCCGCGCCGTTCGCCGTCTATTCCGGCACGTGCAGCGATTCCCGCTGTATCGATGACGAGAATCGGCACCCCATTGTCGGGCAACGACTGGCCGGCATAGGTTCCAAGCGACGCAACATGGGGTGCCGTCGGCCGCACCACGAGCTCCTCATGGTCGCGCACCAGTGCAACGCCCAAGGCAAATCGGTTGCCGCCCGGCGGATCGACAACAACAAGATGCGAGAGCGGCTCATTGCGCAGGCCAAGCATTTGCGCCAGCGAGACAACGGACAGCATCCGCCCGCGGATGACCGCGATATGCCCGGCACCGACCGGCTCCACGCGGACCGTCGCCGACTTTACCGATACGATTTCGTGGATCGCCGCGCGCGGCACAGCGAACAGCTGATTGCCCGCTTCGACCAGCAGCGCATTCATGATGCTCAGCGTCAACGGTGCGCGCAGCGTAATGCCCAGCCCACGCCCCGGCCGGTTCTCGATCGCGATTGCACCACCCAAACGTTCGATGTTGGCGCGGACGATATCCATACCCACACCGCGCCCGGAGATTTCGGTGATCTTCTCCACCGTTGAAAGACCGGGCGCAAAGATCAGATTCAATGCGGCATCCTGCGTCAGCGACGCCACTTTTTCAGGGGCCAGAACCTTGCTGGCAACCGCCTTTTGAACAAGCTTTGCCACATCGATGCCGCGTCCATCATCAGAGACCGTTATCGACACCTGATTTCCCGACTGACGCGCCGAAACGGTCAGTGTCCCCATCCGCTCTTTACCGGCTTCGCGGCGCCCTTCAGCATCTTCGATACCGTGGTCGATTGCATTGCGCACGATATGCGTCAGCGGGTCACGGATGGCCTCGATCATCTCGCGATCGATTTCAACGTCGCTGCCTTCGATCCGGAGCTGCACGCCTTTACCGACTGCATTGGCGGTATCGCGGACCAATCGCGGCAGCAATGCAAACAGTCGGTCGATCGGTTGCATCCTTGTCCGCGCAATCGTTTCGCGGACGTCGCCGATTGCCGACGAAACCCGATCAAATGCTGCTGTCAGCGCGACGTCGGCATCAATATCGCGCAAGCATCGCGCCAGTTCGTTGCGGGCGAGCACGAGATCAGAAACCTGCGTCATTGCGGTTTCGAGAACATCAACCGCAACGCGGACACTACGCGCCTGCTTCGTGACGACCGGCGCAGTGTTGCCTTCCCGCGCTTCCATTCGATCAATATCGCCGATCAGATCGAGATCGGTGAGCGGGTCTGGGACGTCGGCCTTGCTTTCCAGCGCCTCACTCAACAACGCAATGCGGTCGATGACGGCGAGCAACGCCCCCACGAGCGTGGCCGTGGCAGGTCGCGCTCCAGCGCGCACGGCACCCAGTGCTGTTTCGGCCGCATGGGCAAGCGCGCCGATGCGTTGCAGGTCGAGAAAACCACAGCTTCCCTTGACCGTATGGACAAAGCGAAAGATCTCGTCGAGTTGGCGGGTGTTCGCTGGATCGGCTTCCCAGCTCAGCAACGCCTCGCTGATGCGCTCGAGCGTCTCGCGCGTTTCCGTCACGAACTCATTCGTCAACTCATCCACGCCGCCGTCCTCAGGTTCCGCGCGGCCATGACACAACAATGATTAAAGACGCGTTAGGCGCGTTTCAGCGTGGCCCCGAATAGCAGCACGCTCGGTTCAGGCTCCAACACCTGCGAATGGCCGCCGCTTTCGATTGCGAGTAAATGGACGAGCCAAGCTGCGGCGGCACGCGGCGTCAGGCTGTTTTCATCCGCCTCGCCGTTCAGTGCTGTCCGCAATTCGGAATCGAGCACGAGCCGCGCGCCTTCGGCCCTGACGACAATCTCCGTCGTCCCATTCTTGATTTCCGCGCCGATATCGAGCCGCCCCCCACGGACGAGTGAGTCCCCTGCCATCAGCACAAGATTGAGCAATACTTTGATGGCGGTCTTCGAAAGCGTGGGTTCCTCGACAAGCCAGCCGATTTCGATCCGCTGGTTATCGCCCAGAAGCCCTTCAATCGCGGCTTTGGCCTCGCGCGCGTCGACGACGTCGCCGAAGCCACCGGCTGCACCAAAGGCAAGACGAAAGAATTTCAGCTTGTTTGCCGAGGCGCGTGCACTTTCGCCGAGCAGCTCTAGGCAGCGGGCCTGCATTTCCGGATCGGTTTCGTCGGCAAGAAGCTCAAGACCATTGTTCATTGCCCCGACGGGGCTGAGCAGATCGTGGCAAAGCCGTGAACAAAGCAGACTGGCGAAATCGACTGCGTTAACCGTCATGAAAAATTCCCGTGCGGGGGTCCTTTGCCCACTCCAATTTTCAGGGTCAATGTTTTCTCCCAATGTCGCGAAGGCTCAGGCACGAATTTGACCACGCCGAGCCGGATGAATTTTGTCTCACTTCTAAGCGTGCACGTGGTATCGCGCCCCGACGATGCTTGATCATTTTTCCGTTCCCGACGAGCTCGATGCAATCCTTAATGACATCTGGACCCGTTGGGTTCGCGGTGGTGCCGACCGGCGGTCACCGTTTCACACACCCGTTGTGGCAACGATCAGCAGCAGCGCAAACCCGGCGCAACGTGTCATGGTTCTTCGAAAGGTGGATCGCCACGCCAGCATTCTGCGCTTCCATACCGACCACCGATCAACAAAAGCCGAACAGATCCTCGCCAATGATGCGATCAGCGTGGTCGGCTATGACGCTGGCGCAAGAATTCAGCTGCGCGCAGATGGCACCGCCACGATTGTCCGTAATGGCCCGGTCGCGGACCAGGCATGGGGCGCGACTTCGAGAAGTGGGCGGCGCAGTTACATGACCACGCTTGCCCCTGGGTCAATAAGCGATAGTGCGACTTCGGGCTTGCCGACGCCTTTTGAAAAGACCGTGCCGACGCTCGCCGAAAGTGAAGCTGGCCGGGAGAATTTCGCAATCGTGACGGTGACCATCGATCGGCTGGAATGGCTCCACCTCGCAGCGACCGGGCATCGCCGCGCCGCGTTTCAGCGCACCGGCGACAGTTGGGCTGGCCAGTGGCTGATCCCATGAGCGAAGTCACTGTCTGGTACGATGGCGCTTGCCCGCTCTGTATTCGCGAAATCGCATTCATGCGTCGCCTCGACAGGCGCCGAGCCATCGATTTTGTCGACGTTGCGCAGGATGGGGCAGCGTGTCCGATCGACCGCAAATTGCTGCTGGCCCGGTTTCACGCGCAGGAAGTCGGTGGACCGGTCGTGAGCGGTGCGGCAGCCTTTGCCGCGATGTGGCGGGCGATACCGTTACTCAGACCGCTTGGACTCCTCGCCCGAAACGCCACGGTGCTTGCGCTTCTCGAACGTGCCTATGTCGCATTTTTGAAAGTCAGGCCCAGACTTCAGCGGCTGGCGGGCGGCTGAACATTGCCCATTGCTTCGTCGACCAACCCCGTGCGCATCATATACCAGTATAGCACGATGCCGGGCAGCGCGAGAACAGTCGTCAGAAGATAGAAATCGACATAGCCGAACGATTCGATCGTCGCACCCGCCGTCGTGCCGGTCACGAAACGGCCGACGATACTCGCTGCTGCTGAAATCAGCGCGTATTGGGCCGCTGTAAAACGCAGGTCACAAAGCGCCGAGAAATAGGCGACGACGACGACGCCACCAAAACCGCTGGCCGTATTTTCAAAGCCGATTGCCGCGGCCATGCCAAGGTTCGAATGGCCCGCTGCCGCAAGCGCGGCAAAGCTCAGATTGCTGACAGCCATCAGGATCAGCGCGACCATGACCGACCTCTTCAGTCCCAGTCGGGCATAAAGAATGCCGCCGATGAATATGCCGATAAGGTAGGCCCAGAACCCGATACCGACATCGTAAAAGGCGATCTCGTCATTGCTGAAACCGAGATCGTCGAACAACAGCCGGAAGGTCAGGTTCGCCAGCGTGTCGCCGATTTTGTGCACCAGAATGAAGAGCAGTACCAGAAATGCGCCGCGCCGCTGCAAAAACTCGGCGAATGGCCCCCATATCGATGCGAAGACTTCGCCCACGCCGCGTTTGGCGATCGTCACGACGCGACGTGCCGGTTCGCCCATAACCAGACCGACAACGACCGCGGGCAGCGCGAGGCAGGCGCAGGCAAGATAGCCCGCTGTCCAACCGTAGCGCGCAGCCACCACAAGCGCGAGTGCGGCTGCGCCCGCCGATCCGATCCGCCAGCCATATTGCGACATGCCGGATCCCGCCCCCAACTGGCGCGGCTCGAGCAATTCGATCCGGTAGGCATCGATCACAATGTCGAACGTTGCGCCCGCAACCCCGACAAGGATCGCGGCATAGGCAGTCCAGATGATACCCGCCCTCGGGTCGGCGAACGCGAGATTGGCGACGGCCGCCATGACGAACATGCCCGAAACGATCAGCCATGAGACACGCTGTCCCATGGCGCCGATCACTGGCAAGCGCACCCCGTCGACCACCCAGGCCCAGAGCCATTTCAGATTGTAGACGAGAAACGCCAGGCTGAACGCGGTCACCGTCTTTTTGTCGATCCCATCCTGCGCAAGGCGGCTCGTCAACGTCGCAGCGATCATTGCAAAGGGGAAGCCCGACGAGATGCCGAGGAACAGGGCAGCGAGCGGCGCGGGTTCGACGTAAGGCTTTATGGCGTCGATAATGCCACTTGCCCGTGTCGCTTCAGCCTCGCTCATTGCTAACCCCTTATTATTCGCGATACTCTAGCGCATTATGTCCAAAGGCCTAGCCCCACAATGAACGGACCCACGCCCGGCCAGCGCGCGCTGGCGCAGATGATCGCGGGCGGCACCGCCAAGACGGGCGATCGCGTGACGCATGTCCGCGCAAGCGACTACACATGTCCGGCTCGTTTCAGCGCAGAGCACAAAGCGCTGTTTGAGGTGTTGCCGCTGGTGATCGCGCCCTCGGCATTGCTGACCCCCGGCACGGCAATCCCGCATGACGGCTTTGGCAAGCCCCTGTTGCTCACCCGCGACCGTGACGGCGAGGCGCATGTTTTTCTCAACGTGTGCCAGCATCGAGGCACCCGGCTTGTCGAAGGAAGCAGCCCGGTTTGTGCCAAGCTGCTTGTCTGTCCCTATCATGCGTGGAGTTACACGCTCGATGGCCGGCTCGCGGCACTGCCACGCCCCGACACATTTCCGGGCCTCGACAAATCCGCGCACAGCCTGAAGGAACTGCCGAGCGTCGAAGCCGGCGGCCTGATCTGGTTCGCGTTCGACGGCGCAGACTTCAGTGAGGCCGAAACGCTGGGTGCCGATTTCGACGCGTTTGGCCTGACGGACATGCACATGTTTGCGCGACGGACGCATGACGTCGCGGGCAACTGGAAACTGATCATGGATGCCTTCCTCGAAAGCTACCATGTGCAGCGACTGCACAGCACCACCATCGGACCGTTTTTCAAGGATGGCGTGACGGCAGGCGACACGATCGGCGATCATCGTCGCGCGGCCGTGGGCCGGGCTGACGAGCTGAGCGCCCTTGACTTGAACAACTGGCCGGCGGTGCGCCGTGCGATGACGTTCACCTACCAGATTTTTCCGGCGACCGTGCTTGTCGTCAGCCCGGATTACGTCAATCTGATGGTCCTGATGCCGCAGTCCGAAGACCGCACATTGGTCGAGGATTTCATGCTTATCCCCGAGGCACCTGCAACCGAAAAAGCGCGCGATCATTGGCAACGCAGCTGGAATTTGCTCGATGGGCAGGTTTTTGGCGCCGAAGATTTCCGTGCGGTCGCGCTCGGCCAGCAGGGTTTGTCGTCGGGCGCGATCGATCGGATCACGCTTGGCACACTCGAAACCGGCATTCGCCTGTTTCATGATTCGGTCGAGGCGCGTATCGCCTCAGCATGAAACCGACCGAAAAGACTGATCCCCGCGAGGGAGACCGCATCGCCAAATTGCTAGCGCGGGCTGGCGTGGCAAGCCGCCGCGAAATTGAACGCATGATCGACGATCGGCGCATTGCTTTGAACGGTGTTGCTTTGGAAACGCCTGCGACGATTCTCAAATCGCTCAAAGGGATCACGGTCGATGGCAAGCCCGTCGCGCCGCCCGAAACAGCGCGGCTGTTCCGCTATAACAAGCCGACCGGACTGCTGGTCGCCGAGCGCGACTTTACCGGCCGGCCGACGATCTACGACAAGCTGCCCAAGGAATTGCCGCGCGTGGTCCCAGTCGGTCGGCTCGATCTCAACACCGAAGGACTGTTGCTCCTGACCAACGATGGCGAACTTAAACGCCTGCTCGAACTGCCGTCGACCGGAATCCCGCGCACCTATCGCGCGCGGACGTATGGCCCGGTCAGCCAAGCGCAACTCGAGGACCTGATCGAAGGCGTCGAAGTCGAAGGCGTCCGCTATGGCAGCATCAATGCCAATCTCGAGCGGCGCACCGGCACCAACCAGTGGATTGAAATGACGCTGACCGAAGGCAAGAACCGCGAGGTCCGCCGCGTACTCGAACATCTTGGCCTGCAAGTCAGTCGCCTGATCCGCACAGCCTATGGCCCCTTCCCGCTTGCTGACATGCCCAGCGGCGCGGTCGATGAAATCAAGCAGAACATCGTCGTCGAATTCATGAAAAACATGAAGGGAATGAAAACCGTATCGTTCGACCGTAACCCGACGCAGCCAGTGGGTCGCGAGCCGCGGCGTCGAGAGGAAGCACCACGGCCCCGCACAACGCCTGGTAGCCGTCCCGTCACCAAAGCGGCGGAGCCCGGCCTGTCGCCGCGCCGTGCACGCGCCGCCAATTTTGCACCGAAACTCGAGCGTGAAGCCGCCGACAAGACGGCCGCAAACCCGGCAAAACGCAAGCATTGGTATGATGGTCCGAAAAAGCCCGCGCCAGCAGCGCGACCGCCGCGTGGCGGAAAGCCCAAATAGTGCGCATTATTGCCGGACTGTATCGCGGTCGGCCAATTGTCGCGCCCAAGGGTGACGTCACCCGCCCCACCGCTGACCGCACGCGTGAGGCGTTGTTCTCGATGCTGACAAGTCGCCTTGGCAGTTTTGACGATTTGCGGGTGCTCGATCTGTTTGCAGGTTCAGGTGCACTCGGTCTCGAAGCCCTGTCGCGCGGTGCGGCGCGTTGCACCTTCGTCGAACAGGAAAGCGCGGCGCTCGATTCCCTGCGCATCAACATCGCCAAGCTGGGCGTCAAAAACGCCGATGTGCGTGCCCAGTCAGTCATGGCGCTTGGCGTTGCCCCTTCGCCTAACGACCTCGTCCTGCTCGATCCGCCTTATGAAAGCGGCGCGGGCATCGTTGCGCTCGAACGGCTGCTTCGCCTCGGCTGGATCATGCCGGGTGCGCTGGTGAGCGTGGAAACGACCAAAAAAGAGCAAGTCGCCGTCGACGGGTTCGAACGCGATGTCGAGCGCATCCACGGCAAAGCAAAACTGACTTTACTTCGCGCCGTCAGTTGAGGTGACGCCAAAAGCCGCAGCAGCAAGCGCGACGACTTCGGGATCGGCATCCTTGGGCACCATGCTGACATTGGCTTCGAGCCGGTCCGCGATGTAGGTGAGTGTTGCGATCCGCGCCGATTTCTTGTTGTTGCCATCTACCACGCGCCACGGAGCCCAGCGCGTATCGGTCCGCTCGAACATATCGCCATAGGCCTTGATGTAATCATCACGGCGGGCACGGTTGCGGTAATCGTCTTTGCCGGTTTTCCAGCGTTTCCAAGGGTCATTGAGCCGGTGCTGGAACCGCTCGTCCTGCTCTTGCTGTGTGATGTGCATGAACAATTTGATCAGTGTGACGCCATTGTCCTTTTGCTGCGCCTCGAATTCGTTGATTTCGTCGTAAGCGCGCTTCCATTCCTTTTCGGTGCAATAGCCCTCGATCCGCTCGACAAGGACGCGGCCGTACCATGTGCGATCGAAGACATTGATCTCGCTCGTCGCGGGAAGCCGCTTCCAGAATCGCCAAAGAAAATGACGTTCGCGCTCTTCCTCGGTCGGCGCGGCGATCGGCCAGACTTCGAAATAGCGCGGGTCCCATTGACCGGTCATCCGTGAAATCGTGCCGCCCTTGCCACTCGCATCCCAGCCTTCGAATGCAACAATCGCCGACTTTTTGTGGATGACATAAGCAATCTGGATTCTCGCAAGGCGGTCCTGCAGTTTCAGGAGATCGTGATCATAATCCCCATCATAGGATTTGCCGTCTTCGAAATCTTTCAGGTTGATTGCCATCGTTGTCCCTTTTTACGAGGGCTGGTCTAGCACACGGATGCCAAGCTCGCGCAACTGCTTGGGCGTCGCAGGTGCCGGTGCGTTCATCATCAGGTCTTCGGCTTTCTGGTTCATCGGAAAAGTGATGACTTCACGAATATTCGGCTCGTCGGCGAGCAGCATCACGATGCGGTCGATGCCGGGTGCGGAGCCACCGTGCGGCGGGGCGCCGAGTTTGAAAGCACCGATCATGCCCGCAAAATTCTCGTCGACCTGTGCTTGCGTATACCCGGCGATCTCGAACGCCTTGTACATGATGTCGGGCCGGTGGTTCCGGATCGCGCCGGACGACAGTTCGATCCCGTTGCAGACGATGTCATATTGGTAAGCGAGAATATCGAGCGGGTTCATCGTTTCCAAGGCGTCCATTTCGCCCTGCGGCATCGAAAAAGGGTTGTGGCTGAAGTCGATTTTCTTGGCGTCTTCGTCATATTCGAACATCGGGAAATCGACGATCCAGCAAAATTCGAAACGGTTCTTGTCGATCAGGTCAAGCTCGGTACCGATCCGCATGCGCGCGGCGCCCGCAAGCTTTGCAGCGGTTGCCTCGGGGCCGGCAGCAAAGAAAATGCCGTCATCGGGACCGAGGCCGAGTGCGGCGACAAGTGCGCGCGTTGCATCCTCGCCATGGTTTTTGGCGATCGGGCCGCCCGGTTCACCGCCCTTTTGCGTGATATAACCCAAGCCGGCATAGCCTTCGCTTTGCGCCCAGGCGTTCATGTCATCGAAAAATTTACGGCTCTTTTCGGCTGTCCCCGGCGCGGGGATCGCACGCACGACATCGCCTGCTTCGACCATCGACGCAAACCGCCCGAATCCCGATCCTTTGAAATGATCCGACACGTCAGTGATGACGATGGGGTTGCGCAAATCGGGCTTGTCCGATCCGTATTTCAGCATCGATTCACGATAGGGAATGCGCGGGAACGGGGCGGCGCTGACGCTGCGACCGTTGGCAAATTCCTCGAACACGCCGTGCAGCACCGGCTCAATCGCCGCGAATACGTCGTCCTGCGTCACGAAACTCATTTCGAAATCGAGCTGGTAGAATTCGCCCGGCGAACGGTCCGCGCGCGCATCTTCATCGCGGAAGCATGGCGCAATCTGGAAATAGCGGTCGAACCCAGCGACCATCAGCAGCTGCTTAAACATCTGCGGCGCTTGCGGGAGGGCATAGAACTTACCCGGATGAACGCGGCTCGGCACCAGATAATCGCGCGCACCTTCGGGGCTGCTCGCGGTCAGAATCGGCGTCTGGAATTCGGTGAACCCCTGCCCGATCATGCGCTGGCGAATGCTGGCGATGACGTTCGAGCGCAACACGATGTTGGCGTGAAGCCGCTCGCGCCGAAGGTCGAGATAGCGGTATTTGAGTCGGATTTCCTCGGGATATTCGGCGTCACCGAACACCGGCATCGGGAGTTCCGCTGCCGCCGACTGGACCGTGACTTCGGATGCGCGCACTTCGATCTCGCCGGTCGGAAGCCCCGCGTTCACCGTATCGGTGGACCGCGCGACGACAACACCCGTCACCGTCACGACCGATTCCGCGCGCAACCTGTCAAGCACGCTATGCGCTGCGCTGTCGGTATCGGTCACGATCTGCGTGATCCCGTAATGATCGCGAATATCGACGAACAGCAGATTGCCATGATCGCGCTTGCGATGCACCCAGCCCGACAGGCGGACAGTCTGGCCGACATGGGCGGCGCGCAATTCAGCGCATTTATGCGAACGATAAAGATGCTGTGTCATGGCGGGGCTAACACAGGCGCGCAGCCGAATTGTCAAGGCGCGTAAGGTCGCTATGGGGGTGGCATGAAGATTCACCCCTTGATTAGTGACAGTGCAACGCTTTCCGACTTCTGCGCCCGAATGGCGACGGCCGATTTTATCGCGATCGATACCGAATTCATGCGCGAAAACACTTTTTGGCCCGAGCTCTGCCTGATTCAGGTGGCCGACGAACATGAAGCAGCCGCGATCGACCCGATGGCGTCGGGCATCGACCTGAAGCCCCTGCTCGACTTGATGACCGACAATGAAGACGTCCTGAAAGTATTTCATGCCGGTGGGCAGGACATCGAAATCGTTTTTAATCTGACCGGAAAGACGCCGCATCCGCTGTTCGATACGCAGATCGCGGCTATGGCACTCGGGCTAGGCGAGCAGGTTGGCTACTCGAATCTGGTCGATCAATGGCTGGGGGTCACGCTTGATAAGGGCGCACGTTTCACCGATTGGGCGCGTCGGCCGCTCGACGACCGGCAGATCACTTATGCGATCGGCGATGTGACGCATCTTGCCGTCATTTTCCCGCGCATGCTCGAAAAGTTGATCAAGACAGGGCGTGGCGGCTGGCTCGATCAGGAAATGGAAAAGCTGGCGGACCCCGCAAATTACGTTACCGAGCTCGAAGATGCCTGGCTGCGCGTTAAAATTGCGAGCCGTAAGCCCGATGTGCTGGGGCGTCTGCGCGCCCTGGCTTCATGGCGCGAGAGCGAAGCGCGAAACAAAAATTTGCCGCGCGGGCGGATCGTAAAGGACGAAACGCTGGGCGACCTTGCGTTGCACCCGCCGCGCACGCAAAGCGAATTGGCAAAGGTCCGGGGCCTGTCCGCGTCATGGGCGGGCAACGATATCGGCGGGCGGTTGATGGCAGCGCTTGCCAATGCGCCTCCCCTATCGGCAGATCTGATGCCATCGCGCGAAGACCGCAAACCCGGGCTCGGCAAAGATGGCGCGCTGGTCGCCGAGATGCTGAAACTGCTGCTGAAAATCCGGGCCAAGGAATCGAATGTGGCCCCGCGATTGCTGGCAAGGACAGACGATCTGGAATTGCTCGCAGCCGGGGTTCGCGATAACCTGTCGATCCTGACCGGCTGGCGTTTCGAACAATTCGGCCGCGATGCACTCGATCTGGTCGAGGGACGCCTCGCCTTTGCTGTCATCAACGGAAAAATGAAAATGACACGGACGGAGCGTGCTGGGGAAAGCTAAGCAATCGAGCACCCGGGGGGGTCGTCAGGCAGAAATCATCAGCCTGCAATATCTGCGGGCTGCGGCAGCACTGCTTGTCGTTTTCCACCACGTGCGAAATCCAAGCAACGGCCTGTTCAATCCGATTGCGCATTGGCAGTTTGGTCAAGCGGGCGTCGACATGTTCTTCGTCATCAGCGGTTACCTGATGTATGCCGTGGCACGGGAAGATCAGCCGATCCGTTTTCTGCGCCGTCGCGTCATCCGCATTGTGCCGCTCTACTGGTTGGCGACGTTATTCCTTTATTTTCAAGTCATGATCGGTTTCCCGGGAATATTGCCGACGCCCGATCAACTGCTGCGCTCGCTCTTGTTTATTCCGCAATATCACCTCCAGACGGAGACCGAAATCTGGCCGTTTCTGGTGCCCGGATGGACACTCCAGTACGAGATGTATTTTTACGCGATGTTCGCAATCGGACTTGCGTTCCGTCGTCCACTGGCAATCACGCTAACCGTTGGCGCGGTTGTCATCATGGTCGGCCAGCTCGGTGTCGGTGACAGCGGTAACGCCATTTTTGTTGCCTACACATCGCCCATCATCACTGAATTCTTTCAGGGGATGCTGATAGCGCTGATACATCAGCGGCGGTCACTGGCCCCATTATGGGTGGCGCTGCCGGTCGGCATCGGGGCGCTGTTAATTGTCGGAAACCTCGATGCGCCGCGATTGCTTGTGTGGGGATTGCCCTCCGCGCTGATCCTCATCGGATGTCTTGCGCTCGAGGACGCAAAGAAAATGCCGTCGATCGCGCTGTTCAAACTTCTCGGTGACGCGAGCTATTCGATTTACCTGTCGCACGCTTTCGTTTTGCAAATCGGATTGTTGGTCTGGTGGAAAGTGCCTGTAACCGGATGGCTTCAGTTCGCCATATTCACACCGAGCGCCGTCGTCGGCTGCACGCTGATCGGCGTGCTGGTTTACCGATACGTCGAACAACCGATGCTCTGGCGCGTGCAGATAAAGCCGCAGCTTAGAGCCACCTAGTTGACCACAGCAACGCGCCCGATCAACGCCGCCAATTGGCGGTGCCGCCGTTCGACCGCTTCTCCATATAAGGCCCTGTAATCCGTCGACAGTTCCACCGTCAGGGCCCCGGCATCAAGGATCAGCCGACTGTTCACGAGCGGCGCTGCCACCCCGCCGCACAATCGCTGGCCCAGACGCATGGCGAGTCCCCAAATCGACGCCCGCGCCAGTTCTTCGGGCGAGGCAAGCTGCGTGACAACCGGCGTCGGGATAAGTCCGCCACCGAAGCTCGCAAAGAGCGCCTGCCCGACCATGGCACGGCCACGCGCATTGATCCCGACCCAGTTGCCATGCAGCGCAACGTCCAGACCGCGTTCGGCACGGAACTCGGGGCTGGCAGCCCATGCAACGTCACCGAGCAGGCAGGCGGCATGGCGCAGTCGTCCATCCTCCGGCGAATCACCGGTGAAAAGCGGCGCGATCCATCGCGCCAGAACATCGCCATGCTCGTCGAAACGCCCTTGACGGGCACCGGCAGAACGCGTTGCTGCGATGAGCGGGTCCTCGGCGCTCTCGGCGGCCGTCAGGTCTGCGTAAAGCAAGCCCTCACGCAAGCCGAACGCCGAAACGATCAGCGCGCGCGATCCCAATTGGCGCGTCAGCGTCGCCAGCAAGGCAGCCGCATCACCGAGCGCGGGAATGCGGGTGCTGGATAGTGCTTCGATCGCCTTGAGCGCTTTGCGGTCAATGCGTGAGACGGCGCGGACGAGACGAACGGCCGCTTGCGGCGGCATCGAATAATGATGCAGCACGGGCAACGGGTAGTCCGTCAGATGCATATGCAGCCGGGCCAGCGCGCGCCATGACCCGCCGACCAGATACAGCGGCAGATCGCGCTCGACATCGCGCCATCCCGCCTTGGCAAGCATTTTTCCGACAGCGCTCTCGAGCGCGCGACGGCTTTTACTGCGGATCGCGGGCAATCGCAGGACGCCAAGTGGTAGGGATATCCGGTCGAGGACCTTCCCGGCCTTTACGCGCACGAGTTCAAGGCTGCCTCCACCGAGGTCGCCGACGATGCCGTCAGCATCCGGTATGGCAGAAATAACGCCCTGCCCCGCGGCGCGCGCTTCCTGCTCGCCGCTGATCAATTCGATGTCGATCCCGCGTGCGGCAGCAGCTTCGATAAAGGCCGCACCATCGCTTGCATCTCGAACGGCAGCCGTGGCGACAGTGCGCACTGTCGCGACGCCCATGGCTTTGGTCAGCGAATGAAACCGATCGAGCCCACGCAGCGCCACGGCAACGGCTTTGGGATCGAGAACACCGCCTCGCTCGAGTCTCCCCCCCAGTCCTGCCGTCACTTTTTCATTGAAGATCGTCGCAGGCGCGCGTTTGGGCCCGCCATAGACAACAAGCCGGACCGAATTTGACCCGATATCGATAATTGCAGTCAGTTTCGAGGCTGGCACTCAGCGTCGACCCAGGCTCAACGTCGGCACCGATCCGCTTGTCTCGAGCGCCGCACCCCGTCCCGAAAGTGACGGATTGGTCATGAAATAACGGTGCAGGTTAAACGGCTTTCCGGTCGCTTTGGTCCGGACATAATTGCCATCCGCCTGCAGATCCCAGCTTTGTTCGGTATCGATCAGATTGGCCACCATCACCTGATCGAGCACCTGATCGTGAACCGTCTTATTGAGCAGCGGCAGCATATATTCAACGCGTCGGTCAAAATTCCTGGGCATCCAGTCGGCCGATGAAATAAAGACCTTTGCACCGTCATTGGGTAGCGATTTGCCATTGCCGAAGGCCCAGATGCGACTGTGCTCGAGGAATCGCCCGACAACCGATTTCACACGGATCGTGTCCGAAAGGCCGGGGACGCCCGGCCGCAGACAACAAATGCCGCGAATGATCAGGTCAACCGGCACGCCCGCCGCACTCGCTTCGTAAAGTTTATCGATGATCGCTGGATCAACGAGCGAATTCATTTTTGCCCAGATACCCGACTTCTTGCCGCTCCGCGCATTGCCGATTTCGGCATCGATTAAATCCGCCAGCTTCGACCGCAGCCCTTTGGGACTGAGCGTTAGCAGCTCAAGATCGGCGGGCTCAACGTAGCCGGTGATGTAATTGAACATCTGTGCGGCGTCGCGCGCAAGCCGCGGGTCGGCTGTAAAAAAGCTGAGGTCGGTATAAATCCGCGCCGTGACGGGATGGTAATTTCCGGTCCCGAAATGGCAGTAGGTGCGATAGCCTTCGGCCTCGCGCCGCACGACCATCGATACTTTGGCATGCGTTTTCCAATCGACAAAGCCGTAAACCACCTGCACGCCCGACCGCTCGAGCTGCGACGCCCAGAGCAGATTCTGCTCTTCGTCGAAACGTGCTTTGAGTTCGACCACGGCGGTCACCGATTTGCCTGCTTCGGCCGCATCGCACAGCGCGCGGATGACGGCCGACTGCTTGCCTGCGCGATAGAGTGTCTGCTTGATCGCCACGACGTCAGGGTCGGCCGCAGCCTGCCGCAAAAACGAGAGAACGACATCGAAAGTTTCGTAGGGGTGATGGACGATGATGTCCTTGGCGCGGATTGCCGCATAGCAATCGCCGCCATGTTCGCGGATGCGTTCGGGAAAACGTGGCACGTAAGGCGGGAATTTCAGATCGGGGCGTTCTTCATCGACCAGCGCCTCGAGCGCGCCGATGCCCAGAAAGCCCGCAGTTTCGGTAATGATCGCGTCCGCCCCGCCGAGCTCATTTTTGATCGCCGCTTCGAGTTCGGACGCTGCACCCGTTTCAAGCTCGAGCCGGATCACCCGACCGCGACGACGACGCTTGATCGCCGTCCGAAAAAATCGGACGAGATCTTCGGCTTCTTCTTCAAGTTCGATATCGCTGTCGCGGATGATACGAAACGCACTGGCCGCGATGACCTCATAACCTGGAAACAACAGACCCGTGAAGCGCCGCAACACGTTTTCCAGCGCCATGAACTGCGCCGAAACGCCGGGGAGGCGCACAAAGCGCGGCAATGTCGGCGGGATCATGACAAGCTCGCGGATCGGCTCACCGTCATCTAGGCGCTTCAGATCGAATATGATACTGAGACCCTGACTCGGGATGAAGGGGAACGGATGCGCCGGGTCTAGCGCTTGCGGCGTCAGCACCGGAAAAATCTGATCGCGAAAATGGCGTTCGAGCCAGTCGGCTGCCTCACCGTCAACCTCGTTATGATCCAGAGCAACGATGCCCGCCGCATCAAGCTCCTCGCGGATTGCTTCCCAAACCGCTTGCTGGTTGCCCATCAGCGCGTCGGCGTCGGCGCTGATCGCCGTCAGTTGCTGGCCGACCGTCAGCCCGTCCACCGATCGCTCGTCGATGTCCTGCAATTGCTGACCTTTCAGCCCCGCCACGCGCACCGAAAAGAATTCGTCGAGATTACTTCCAGAAATCGACAGAAACCGGAGCCGTTCGAGAAGCGGATGGCCCTTGTTCTGCGATTCTTCGAGCACCCGTCGGTTGAAGGCCAGCCAACTGAGCTCGCGGTTGAAGTAGCGTGCATTGTCCGGAAGCGTGGCCATGATTCGTCCCTACGCGACTGCAGCGGCATCGTCGACCGCAAGAACTTCACGGGCAAGCGGCACTGTAATCGGACGGCGGCGCGACAAAGCCGCCGCGTCCAGTTTGTCGACAACCGCAATGATCGCGTGATGCGTCCGTTCGATCCGCGGCGTCAGAAACGATAGAAGTTCGGGCAAGGCAATCATCCCGCGCCGCTCGAACAAATGGGCGAGCAATTGCGTAATCATCATCTCGTCCGGATCGCCGAAGGCCACGACCGGAGTCGCGCCCAAGCGCGATCGCAGGTCGGGAAGGCCGACATCCCACTCAGGGGGTGCAAATTGCGCAACCAAGAGCAGCGGCCGACGATGCGACTGTGCCTCGTTCCACGCATGGAATATCTGGATCTCGTCGCGGGTTTCGGCATCATCGATCAGCCGCGCACCGCAGCGTCGCGCAAACAGCCTGCCGAATAAACTCCGTCCCGATTTGCGCGGCCCGGTCAGGATCATGGTCGAGACCGGCCATGTCCCAAAGGCATGAAGCCGCTGTACCGCTGCGCTGTTTGACGACGTGACGATAAAGGCGTCGCTCGATTCCTCTGCCGGCCAATCGAGCGGCAAAGCGATCTGGCTCATGGCGCGGTTGTGGGCACGGTCGGCGAAGCGGCCGCTTTCGGCGTGCCGGCCGG
>JBGSMP010000303.1:0-5265 GCA_041740105.1 Sphingomonadaceae bacterium | reverse complement strand
CCGAGGTGTCACGGTTGGCCGCGTCGGCGGTGGCGCACCTTCGCGACCGAGCACACCATCGATCCATTTCTGGTCGAATTGCGGCGGCAGCTGGACATCGGGGTTGGCCGCAGGGTCGGGGTCCTGCATTTCCGGCTCGGGATCGATTGGCATACCGTTTTCGTCGAGATAGATCTGCTCGTCGGCATTGCCGAAATAGGCTTCCTCGTCGGGTTCGAGCTGCCATTCGGGCAGCGTGACTTCGGTCATGAACTGTTCGACCGGCCGTTTTGCGACCGCCACTTTCATATATTGCGCAAAGGCCTGTGCGGGCGCGCGACCACCTTCGAGGCCGCGGATCGGATCGGCATTGTCGCGACCCATCCAGACGCCAGTTGTTATCCCGCTTGAAAAGCCGAGGAACCAGCCGTCCTTGTTCGAACTTGTGGTTCCGGTTTTCCCCGCGACCGGCCGTCCAATCTGAGCAGCGCGCGCCGTCCCGGTATTGACGGCAGTCTGCAGCAGATCGATCATCTGTGCGGCAACCGCTGGCGCAACAAGCACCTGGCTCGTGTTCGGTCGGTGCTGATAAAGCACTTCGCCCTGCCCGGTTGTCACTTTCAGGATGCCGTAAGGGGCAACCGCAATGCCGTTGCTGCCGACACTGGCAAATGCACGAGTCATGTCGATCAGGCGAACGTCGGACGTGCCCAGCACCATCGAAGGCTGCGTATTGATCGGCGTCGAAATACCGAACCGCCGCGCCATATTGGCAATCGATGAGGTGCCGACGGCAGCCCCGAGCTTGGCCGCAACGGTATTCACCGAATAGGCAAAGGCCGTGCGCAAGCTGATTTCGCCCGAGAACCGCCGCGACGAATTGCGGGGTTTCCAGCCGTTGATGTCGACGGCTTCGTCAACGACCATGTCGCCGGGCGTATAGCCCGATTCGATGGCAGCGAGATAAACGAACAGTTTGAATGCCGATCCCGGCTGGCGCACCGCTTGCGTCGCACGATTGTAGATCGAAGCAACATAATCCTTGCCGCCGACCATGGCGCGCACGGCACCGTCTCGGTCGAGTGACACGAGTGCGCCTTGCGCATTGCCGGGCGTGTTCGCGCGGATCGCTTCGTCGGCGGCGCGCTGCATATTGAGATCGAGCGTGGTCCAGACATCGATGGGCTCGCCGCCTTCGTCGATCAGCGTATCGAGCTGGGGCAGCGCCCAATCGGTGAAATAACGCACGCTGTTCTGTTTGGGTTCGGGCGCAAGCGCAACATTGGCCGGATTGGCTCTCGCCACTTGCGCTGCCGTCAGCAGCCCCTGCTTTGCCATGACGTCGAGCACGACATTTGCCCGCCCCACGGCAGCCTTGGCATCGGCGCTCGGCGAATAATTCGACGGTGCTTTAACGAGGCCCGCGATGATCGCACTTTCGCCGATCGATAAGGTGTCGGCCGGATGGCCGAAGAATTTGCGGCTGGCGGCATCGACGCCATAGGCCCCGCCACCGAAATAGACGCGGTTCAGGTATAGCTCGAGCACTTGATCCTTCGAAAATTTCCGTTCCATCGCAAGCGCAAGGATCATTTCGCGGATCTTGCGCGACCAGGTCTTATTGTTGGTCAGGAAGACATTGCGCGCGAGCTGCTGCGTGATCGTCGAGCCGCCCTGCGTAAAGCGGCCACGCGTATAACGGACCTGAAACGATCGCGCGATGCCGCGCGGATCGATGCCGAAGTGGCCGTAAAAGCGCTTGTCTTCGACCGCGACGATCGCTGTTTTCATGGGCACCGGAATTCGGTCGATCGGCAGCCATTCGCCATAGCTTGGCCCGATCGACACGATCACGGTGCCGTCGGCGGCATGTACGCGGATCATCTGGCCGTTGGGCGATGATTTGAGTTCGGTGTAGGACGGCAACGACTGGTACGCGACGGCGACCGTGATCGCGACAACCATCAGCCCGATCAGACCGGTGATCAACCCGATGCGAAACAACCGACCGATCCAGCCGACGCGCCGGGGTTCTGACATTGGAGTGGTACGCGCCATTCGTGGGGGTGGTTACGCGTTAACCAGTCGACTGCCAAGCATTCTCATGCAGGATCGAAATCGAGCGATGCGCTGTTCATGCAATAGCGCATACCGGTTTCGGCCGGACCGTCGGGGAAAACATGCCCCAAATGGCCATCGCATTTGGCACAGCGCACTTCGATGCGGACCATGCCATGCGTCGTATCGCGCACTTCGACGACCGCGTCGGTGTCGGCCGGCCGGATGAAACTGGGCCAGCCCGAGCCTGAGTCATATTTGGCGTCGCTGGTGAAAAGCAACGCGCCGCACCCCGCGCAATGATAGTCGCCGGGCGCCTTGTTGTCGTTGTATACGCCCGCAAAAGCGCGTTCGGTTCCGTGCTGGCGCAGCACCTGATATTGCTCGGGCGAAAGGCGGGCCTTCCATTCGGCGTCGGTAAGGTTGAGCTTTTCCATATGCACAAGATGGCGTGGGCCGCGGCCTGCTTCAATCCCCGATACGCGTTGCGCGCGCAAAACTTTGGGCAACGAACGGGGCAAACGGAAGAACGCGCGTTGCAAGTGCTGCCGTCCAAGGCGTTTCGCCACGTTCCCAAAGCCATTTTGCAACGGCCACGGGGCGGCGGGTCCGCTTGGCAAAGTCGCTTTGATAGGCCGGTGCCGCCGCCGCGCCACCCTTTTCCCACGCTGCTGCCGCTGCGACGCCACTGGCAATTGCAATGCCGTTGCCTTCGCCTGCAATCGACGGGATGACGGCGGCCTGATCACCAAGCCTGAAAACGCCGGACACTGTTTCGGTCGCGCGCCAGCCATAGGGCACTGAGGCAATCGCATCGGCATCGGGCAATGCATCGAGAAACGCCAGTCGTTCGCCCAGCGCCGGGATCAAGTCGCCCAACTGGCGCAAAAGCGTTTCCGGTTTCCCTCCGGCTTCGGCCAAGCGTGACTTGCGGACGGCGAGGCATAGATTCGCGCGTCCGTCCTCCTGCAGCAACAGGCCGACGTAGCCGCGATCGAACAGATGTAGCTCGATACTGCGTTCAATCAATGCAGTCAGCCTGGGGTGGGGACCGATTTTTACGCGCAGCCCCAACGTCGAGTCTGCGGTTTCGAGTTTGGGCCGGGCAAGACCACGCAGATCATGCTTTCCGGTTGCCAGAAACACGCTGTCGGCATTTACGTCTTCGGCATTCTTGATCGTCACAATCTCGAGGCCGGCACCCGCCGCCTGTGCCTGTGCGCGCAGCAGCGTGTCCAAACGATGCCGTGACAACCCGACGGCACCTGCGGGCAAACGGGCTTCGGCGTGTCGCTTTCCGGCAAACACGCGGACACGATCAATGGGATGCCCACCGGGTTCGACGCCCAGCCGCGACAGGCTTTTCAGCGTATGCCAGCTCATGAAGCCGCCGCACAGCGCATCACCGATAACGCGCTGCCGCTCGAGGATCAGCGGCCGTGCACCATAGCGCGCGAGCATGATCGCGGCCGACGAACCGGCCGGACCGCCGCCGATGATTACCGGATTTTCGAAACGCATAGTCGAAACGGAAATTTGCGCGACACCGTTGCGCCTGTGACGCGGGCTTCTTGCAGGATCGCGGGCCATTCGGCGGGTCGATAGCTGCGCGCGATCGACAATTGTCCGTCATGGCGCACAATCGGGTGCCAGCGCATGATCGTCGCCAGCAACGGGTAGCCACAATAGGCAAAAGCGTGGCGATGGAGATCGTTGATGAACCAGCCCCGTTTGGCATGGGTCTCCATGAACCGGATAAACGCAACGAGTTGCGTTGGCGTCATGTGGTGCGCGACAAGGCTCGAAATAATGACATCCCACGGCTCGTCGGCAAGGTCGGCATAGTCCCCGGTGCGAAAGTCGATGTCCAAGGCGTCGGGCGTTGCCTGACGCGCGGCCAGCGCACTTCGCGGGTTGAGATCAATCCCGACCAGCGTGGCGCTCACGCCCTTGTCTGTTGCCCATCGCCGGATTGCGCGCAGCATATCACCGTCGCCGTAGCCCACATCGAGGATCCGCAGCTCCTTTGCCTTCAACGTATTCAGGAAACCGAGCGTCGGTCGTCGTGCCATCGTCAGCGTGTTGACCCTCGCCAGATCGTGCACGACTTGGGAATATGTTGCCGGATCGAGATCGTCGGCATCCATCAGTTCTTCGGCGGTGGCGCGTACGGCCAGCATCAGTCGGTCCAGCCAAAGCGCAGCCCTTCGGCCGCAAGGCCGGGACCGAATGCCAGCGCAACGCCGCTTTTCGGCCGCTCCGCCATGAGGCGCGCAAGGACGAACATCAGCGTCGACGACGACATGTTGCCGAAATCGTTCAGGACGCCGCGCGACGCGACGAGGCTTTCGGGCGCAAGATCAAGCGCGGTTTCGACCGCATCGAGGATCGAACGCCCGCCGGCATGGACGGCCCAGGCATCGACCGATTTCGGCTCGACACCGCCTGTCAGTGCCGCACGGGTTTCGGGAACAGCGAGTGCTGCCGCAATCCGCCCGGGGACTTCGCCCGACAAGTGCATTGCAAAGCCGGTGTCGCCGATATTCCAGCGGATCAGCGCGCCTGAATCCGCCAGCGTTGCCGCAAAGGGCGTGTCGAGCCCGATACCTGCCCCGTTGCCCGAAATGATCGCCGCCGCGGCGCCATCGCCGAACTGCAGCATGGCCAGCAGCGGCTCGATGCTCAAATCATCCTGCAAATGCAGCGTCGAGAGCTCGACCGTCACGACGAGCACTTTGGCATCGGGCTCCGACCGGACGATATGGCGTGCGGTCTTCAGGGCCGTGACGGCCGCGTAACAACCCATGAAGCCGATGAGGATGCGTTCCACGCTGCCGTTGAGGTCCAAGCGCGACGCGATGATCTGGTCGATGCCCGGCGCGACAAAACCGGTGCAACTTGCAACAACTAGATGCGTAATGCCCGAAATGTCGGGGAGTTTACCGATCGCATCGAGCGCAAGGGCAGGCGCGGCTTCGGCATAGAGCGCCATCCGCGCGGCCGTGCCCGGCATGCCATCGGCGTAGAAACCGCCCACATCGACGGGCGAACCCCCCTGCGCACCTATCGGCAGGACCGACCAGCGTTTCGAAATCCCCGATCGTCCCGCCATCCGCGCGAAAACGGCGGCATCGCGCCGGTGGGTCAGGCGCGTGCCGGCCCAATCGATAAATGCGTGGTGGATGTCGTGATCGGGCGTGGCCGTGCCGATGGCAGTGATTCGGGGTC
>JBGSMP010000286.1:0-5583 GCA_041740105.1 Sphingomonadaceae bacterium | reverse complement strand
GACCGCGAGCACGTCTTCGCGCGGATGAAAGGCGACCTGCGTTACCAGCGCGCCGCGATCCCCGGCCAGCAACGGTGCCCGTCCCATCGGCCCGTTACGCCCGTCGAAAGGCCAGATGACCACCTTGCGATCGCCGCTGGTCGCCAGCCACTTCGCTTTGCGGTTCCAACTGAACGATCTGGTCTTGGCGCGGTAGCCGCTCATCGCCATGTCGTTGCCCTGCGGCAGCCGCCAGCCATGCAGCCCGGTTTCCTGTGTGCCGGTAACCAGATATTCAGCTGCGGGATGAAGCGTGCAGGAAATGTGCGAGCCAACCCATTGCAGGACATTGCGGCTACTTCCCGGTGATACCGGATAAAGCAACGACGCACCGTTGTAGTGCGCTACAGCCAGTCGCTTGCCCTTTGCATCGAGCGACAGGCCGGCGACAGTCGATTTAAAGGCGAAGCGATGTGACGGCACCACCGCGCCGGGCGTCCAGACGATAGCTTCCTTGCCAACGCCGGCGACGATCAGCTTCGACGTGGGGCTGGCGACGAGCTGTTCGACCCATTTGCTACCAAAACTGCCGATGAGCGCTGCCGTCCCGTCGACGGACAAACAGATGACCTGGCCATCATCGCCGCCGGTAACAATGCCCCCTGCTACGCCTGCCACCGCGCACAGGATTGCACCGCGGTGGAGAGCGTGAACAACAGGATCGCCAGCCATTCCCGCTGCCCGCACGCTGCCGTCGCCAAGCGCGAAGAACGCCGTGTCGCCGTCCCAGACAATCGCTGTGGTCGGTGCGCCCACTACAAGCCTTCTCCCATGGCCGTAGATCAGCGGGACCACGGCCTTGCTGGAGGCTTCGAGCGACGCGGTGGTCACGCGGCGCAGGCTGCGAACTCGCGTGCCAGCGTCGGCTCGTCGAGATTACGGCCGATGAACACCAGCCGACTGGTGCGCGGCTCGCCATCGGCCCATTCCCTGTCCTGCAAGTCGCCGCTCAGGAGCATGTGGACGCCCTGGACCACATATCGCTGCGGCTCGTCCGGAAACGCGATGATGCCTTTGGTGCGCAAGATGTCCTTCCCCTGCACCGCAGTCAGGTTGCGCAGCCAGGGCATGAACTTTTCGGGATCGATGAGGCTATCGGAGCTCACCGAAACGCTGGTGATGCTGCTGTCATGCTCATGGTCGTCTTCGCCAAGAAAGCCGGGCTCAATGGCCAGGATCCGGTCGAGATCAAAGGCGCCTTGCCCCAGGATATCGGCGATCGGTACCTCCGCATTGCTGGTCTCGTAGATCTTTGCCTGGCTGTTGATCGTGCGGATGCGCTGCCGCACTTCTTCAAGCTCCTGTTCGTTGACCAGATCGATCTTGTTGAGGATGATCGTGTCGGCAAAGGCGATCTGCTCCTCGGCTTCGTGACTGTCCTCAAGCCGCAGCAACACATGCTTGGCATCGACGACGGTGACGATCGCATCGAGCCGGGCGCGGCCGCGCACGTCGTCATCGACGAAAAACGTTTGTGCGACGGGCGCCGGATCGGCGAGGCCGGTGGTTTCGATCAGGATCGCATCGAAGCTGCCCTTGCGCTTCATCAGCCCGTCGATGATGCGGATGAGATCGCCGCGCACAGTGCAGCAGATGCAGCCGTTGTTCATTTCAAAAACTTCTTCATCGGCGTCGACAATCAGGTCGTTGTCGATCCCGATCTCGCCGAATTCGTTGACGATGACGGCATAGCGCTGGCCATGCTCTTCAGTCAGAATCCGATTGAGCAAGGTCGTTTTCCCAGCTCCCAGATAGCCAGTGAGGACGGTGACGGGAACGGTGAGTGAATTGGTCGACATGGCATTGTTCCAGATTGTTGGTTGATTATTCCGGAGCAGGCTGGTGACCCGGTTGGCAGTCGCGACAAATGCCGGCGATTTCGACGCCATGCGTCGTTGCCTGAAACCCCGACGCGGCCGCTCGGTCAGCAAGCACGGCGTCGACTTGGCGGTCGACCACCGACGTCACCGTGCCGCACCGATCGCAGAGCAAGAACATCGCCGCGTCAGCCTCGTCGTCGTGGACGACCATGTATGCGTTTCGATGCTCGACCCGTCGCACTAGACCGGCGTCGGTGCAGCGCGACAAAACACGGTAAACGCTGTTGATGGCGTAATTGCCCCCTGTTCGCCGGTTGAGATTGTCGGTGAGATCGTACGCACCGATAGGGTTGCCGGCGGCGAAAAGTTCCGCAAGGACGGCTTCGCGTAGCGGCGTGAAGGGCGTGCCGTGCAAAGCGAAAACGGCTTCGGCATGTTGGCGCAACGTGCCCCAATCATGGACCTTCGACCCACTGTTACCGAGTGGCTGCGAGGCAAACGTGTTTGCCGAAGGTCCGGTCGCGTCAGCCATTATTCTTCATGGCCCACGGTATTCTGACACAATGGGAATGTGCATGTTCCTGATCTTCGCTCGATCTTCTTGACATGTGCCATGGCGTCGGTCTGCAAAGATCCACATCAGTCGTGCAGGACACGATGCTGCGGGCGATCGCGATCATATGGTGAAGCGAAGCGAAACGCGGATGTCGCGACCGGGCAACGGCGCGAAATCCTTCAAGAAGGAGGCATGTCGGCGAGCATCGACATCGAAAATGTTGTTCGCCGACACAACGAGCGCGGTGTTTGGTCTGTCGGTGAATGGCCGCCACGCTGCGGAGAAATTCACCAAGGTGAAAGCGTCCGTTCGCGTTTCGAAATCGGCGAGCTTGCTTTGAGCCGCAACATGCTCGACTTCGGCTCGCACGTCCCACTTTGGACCGGTGACGCCGATTCCACCAAGGGCGCGGAAAGGCGGGATCCGGGGCACCCGGCCAAGTCCATCGAGCAGTTTGGCGTCGGTATAGTCAGCAAGGGCGTCGACACGTAGCGACTGCTCGCCGAACCGGGCGACGGTGATGGCACCTTGGACCTCGACCCCCATGTAACGCGCATCGGCCTGTTCAAACTGAAATACCGGCAGGTCATCCTCGATCGCGCCGGTCTGGCGTTCGAAAATGAAATTATTGAAGCGATTGTAATACACGGAAGCTTCAAGGCTGTAGCTGTCGCCACGGGCTCGCAGTACGATCTCGGCACCGTTGGCGCGTTCCTTGGCAAAATCAGGGTTGCCGATCTCGAAGGACTGGGTTCCGGCATGAGGGCCATTGGCGAGCAACTCCTCGGCCGCTGGCGCGCGTTCGGTGTGGGACAGATTGACGCCGAGGCGGACGGCGCTACCGAGCCCGACGCTGGCACCTACCGACCCTGACAACAGGTCAAAGTTGCGATCGACGAACACCGGATTTCCGCGGAAGTCGCCTACCGAAGATTGGACGACCGCGTTCTCGTAACGGCCGGCGAATTCAGTCTTGACCGCACCAAAGTCAAATTCCTGGAGCGTGAAGACGCCAACTTGCGTCGTCTGGTTGCGGGGAATGAACGCTTCCTCCCCAACAACGTCGAAGCGGCGCGAGAACACCTGCGCGCCGCTGCCGCCGCGCCATTTCGCGCTACCGATATCGCGCTCGGCCTGCACCAGTTCGACCCGCCCTTCGAGGCCTTGGTTGAAAAAGCGCGTGCCAACCTCGCCGGTGTCCTCGAGCTCGGCATGCTCGTAGTCGGCAAAGCCGGCGCGGAATTTGATACTCTCGACAAAGCCGCCGCCGACGTTGATCTGCCCGCGCGCGTCGATGCGGTCCTGCTTGACCTTCAACCGGACAAATTCGCCCTCACCAGTTTCGGTATCGAAGCGCGCCGGTACACCGTAAAGGCTGTCGTAATGGCTGTAGGCAACGCCGAGCTCGCCGCCCGCGTCGATAAACGCCAAGCCGCCGCCGGCGGTCCAGGTCTTGCTGGCGGTGTTGGGCAAACGATCGCGAAGCTCAGCAAGGTCGTTTGCTTCGGGAGCTTGGCTTGCCAGCGCCGCAGCGCGCGCCGGGCGCGACAATACGTAGTTGCCAATGCGCAGGTCGTTGGTCCGCAAATAACCGCCGTCAGCATGGACGACGATACGGTCGCCCAGCGGCAGCTCGACGACCCCCGAAACGTTGCGCTCGGTCGCCGCTGAACCGTAGTTGCCAAGGATATCGAGGTGCACCGCCTCGTCAGGCACTTCACGGGGAATCCGCTTGTCGATCACATTGACGACACCGCCGATCGCTGATGAACCATAGAATAGCGACGCCGGTCCGCGCAGCACCTCGATGCGTTCCGCAAGTTGCGGGTTGATCACAACAGCATGGTCGACCGACGTGTTCGCGACATCAAAGCTGCCGATTCCGTCCGTAAGAACGCGCACCCGCTCCCCCTGGAAGCCGCGCAAGATTGGCCGCGAGGCGTTGGGTCCGAAACTCGTCGCGCTGACGCCCGCCTGGCGCGACAGCGTCTCGCCGATAGTAGGACGAAGCTCGCGCGTCAGTTCGGTGCCCTGGAGTATTGAAATGCCCGACAGGAAGCTCGCACGATCGCGGGCGAAGGGCGCCGTGACGATTATTTCGGGCGAGATGACATCGTGGAGGTCGGTGGCATTGGCAGCATTGGTCGCGGCGTCGCCGACCGCAACATCAGCACCCGCGATTGCGGGCGCAGCTGTAGACGTGAGAAGGACGACCAGTATGGCGGAGATGCGCACGAGAAAGCTCCATTGAATCCGAGAACCTCCGCTACGCGTAACGTTATATCCTGTCAATCCAACCTAGCTGGTATCGAGTCTGTCGATCTCGATTGTGGCTGTCGCGCCGCACCTTGTGGGGGGCTAAACATAACCAGCGAGACGCAGATCGACGGAATGCCTAAGGCTGGTGCTTTCAGTTGGCAGACGGGGGTAGTGCCGCTTGCGGAGCCGGCTGCGGACATCAACGCCCGTCGGCTTTGAAGCAGAGTGCGCCACGTCGCCTTACGCCGCGCTTTGTGTACGTCCTGGGCGGATAAGTGCGCCCTCCCCTCCCGCTGCTTGCGGTCGCAGAATGCGACCTCAAAGCGTTGAACTCGCCTTTTGTCAGACGGGAGTGATGTCAATCGTCAATGAGATCGGCATGGCTCTTGATCGCCTCGTTGAACCGCTTCGTCGCCATCCCAAGGGCTGCGGCGAGGTCGGCGTCGAGAACCAACGAGACGGCTTCGGCTCTCGGTCCTCTAGTCTTCGATGGTCGTCCGGGCCCGTATCAATTTCGTTGGGTGCCGACCGGTGCGGCGATTGACATCCAGTCCAGAAAACGCATGATATGTTATCTCATCATGGGAGCTTCTGCATTGGCCTGCACACAATGAAACCGGCGGTTCTCGAAGCGCGCGCGCTCACCAAGCGCTATGGCGATGTGCTCGCGCTCGACCAGCTCGATCTTGCGGTGGCGGCCGGGGAAACGCTGTGCCTGCTCGGGGCCAATGGCGCGGGGAAGACTACGACGCTCAACCTGTTCCTCGGCTTCACCACGCCCACCTCGGGCCAGGCGCTTGTTGCCGGCCATGATGTCGCTGCCGCTCCCGCCGCCGCTCGCGCCGCACTCGGCTATGTCGCAGAGGTGGTGAGCCTCTACCCGTCGCTCAGTGGCGCCGAAAACCTCGA
>JBGSMP010000280.1:0-2878 GCA_041740105.1 Sphingomonadaceae bacterium | reverse complement strand
GCGCGCCCAGAGCAGACCGTTCAAACGGCTTGACCCACCCAGTCCGCGTCCCCGTCGCCAGCTTTCGCGGCGTCCACCAAGGCTTTCGTCGGCTTGTGTGTGATACATCCAGCTATGGGGGGTCCAGTCGCGGACAAACGCCATGCCGCCCGGCACCGCGAGCAAGGGGCTGTTGTCCTCACCGCCGGCTTCGACAAGCAAGACCTTGACCGCGGCGTCCTCGCTCAGCCGCGCCGCCAGCACGCATCCGGCGGTACCACCGCCGACGATGATGTAGTCCCATGAAATCATGGCGCGATGCCTTTGATGAGATGTTGCACTTGCTATCAGGTTAAGCTTGGTCGGCCAAGGGTATGCCAAAGACCTGTGGCTGCGCATCTGTTGTTTGGCGGCTCGTGGAGCGCGCCTAGAGGTTTCACTTTATAAATTGAGCAACGCTGGATCGCCTCCTTGCGCGGCGATATTTACCGACAGGGCGCGTTCGACGGCATAGCGCAGCAGGGCGTGCGGTCCGCCGGCCTTGGGCCCAGTTCCGGACAGGCCTTCTCCGCCAAACGGCTGGACGCCAACCACGGCCCCAGTCATCGACCGGGTCACATAGACATTGCCCGCAGGCACCAACTGCCGCACTCTGGCCGCGAACCCATCGATCCGGCTATCCACGCCCCGAGTGAGTCCATAGCCGCGATCGGCCAGCCGCCGTGCGACGCTCTCCGATTGCGCGGGATCATAGCAATAGCTGTGCAGAATCGGTCCGAACACTTCGCGTTCCAGATAATCGGGCTCGGGGATCTCAGCGATTACCGGCCCGATGTCGGTGGCCGGGTCAGCGGGATCGCCAATGACGAGCGCAGCAAGCGCGCCACTCAGCGCGGTGATCAGCGCATCAGCGGAGTCGATGGACACATATAAGACGCGGAGCGCCGAGCAGCGCTGTCCGGCAGACCCGGCGAACGAAGCGATGACATCGTAAATCACCTGTTCGCGCAGCGCCGACGTGTCGACAAACATGGCGTTGAGCCCGCCGGTCTCCGCAATGAATGGCAGGATCGGCCCTTCTCGTGCGGCGAGCGCGCGCCTGACCGCAGCCTCTTTTCCCGCCGCCCTTTACTCACGTTTTACGGCTTGCTCTCTTAGAATGCGAAACGCAGGCCGAGCGTGCCTGAGGTCGATTCACCCGTATCGAGACCGGCGGTGCGCACGGCCGACGCATCGATGTAAACGCCACCGCCGAGCGCAAACCCGGCTTGCGCCCCATATTCGAACCAGCTGTCGCTGCCGCCAGTGCCGCTCAACTGGCTAAGAAAGCGGCTGCCAAGCGCCGCGCCGCTGACGCGGTTGATGGCGGCCGCGTTCGACGTCGTGACGAATGCCGCATAAGCGCCGATGCTGTGTCCTTTGCCAGAGCCGTAGAGATAGCCCGCGCTTACGCCGCCCGACCCCGTGACGCCGGTCTGTCGGTCCTCGCGTACGATCGGCGTCGAGCTGAGCGGATTGATGACACGCGCGGTGTCGACGCGGTTATAGTCGACCGCGACAAAGGGGGATGCGAACCAATCTTCGCCGATCGGCACATCATAGGTCAGTGTGCCGCCGCCGCCATAGACGCTGCCAGAGGAATCGAGCGTCACAAGATTGCCATTGCGACGGCGAAAGCTTGCCACATCGAAGCTGCGCTGTCCGGCCACGGCATAGACATCGATACTGAGCGCGCCGAAGCTGGTGCCGCCACCGAGCGTAACTTGCGTCGTTTTGGCGGCAAGCGCGTCCGAAACGCTGCCGGCGTCGCCGCTGTCCGAACGGGTCACAGTGGCGCGGACATAGCTGTTCCCGAAATTGCGCGTCAGGCCAATCGATCCCGAATATTGGTCGGGCTGTTGATCGGCCGTGCTTGCGCTCCCCGAGATCGCGATGCTCCAGTCTTTCGATTTATCGGTCGATTCATCGGCAAGCGCGGGTGTGGCGGCCATGAGAACAAGGCCAGCAAGAACGAGACGCATAGGAAATCCCCCAAAATCAGTGTCGAACCCACCTAACGCACAAAAATCGTAAACCCTTCGCGAAGGGTTTGTTGACCATGTCCGTATTATAGTGGCGGGAAACGAATACGGAGCTCCGCTTGGCCAGTCAGGCACTTGAAGTTTGCGCCCCCGAAACGGAAGGCGACGATGTTTTGATGTCACGTGTCCTGCGACGCGATCCGACGGCATTCCGGATTGTCGTCGATGGGCATGCGACGCGCTTGCATCGAATCGCCTATCGCATGATCGGCGATGCGACCGATGCGGAGGATCTGGCGCAAGAGGCGCTGATGCGGCTGTGGCAGCACGCAGGCCGGTGGCAGGCGGGTGGTCCCGGGATCGCTGCGTGGCTGACCCGCGTGGTGATGAATTTATGTCTGGACCGTTTGCGCAAGCGACGGTTCAACAGCGATGAGGCGGTCCCCGAACGCGCCGACGAAACACCGCTCGCGCCTGAGCAGATTGAGGCCGAGCAGCAACGACAAAAGGTGGTTGCCGCAATTGCAGCACTGCCCGACAACCAGAGGGCAGCAATCGTGCTGACCTATTATGAGGATCAGGCCAATGCTGTGGCGGCGGCGAGTTTGGATATGAATATCAAGGCTTTTGAATCGCTGTTGCTGCGCGCCCGGGGGGCGCTGAAGCGCGCGCTGAGCGATCACGCGGAGGACGACCAATGAGCCGCAACGACTTCGCGCCCGATTTGCGTGCTGCACTCGACAGTTTCACGGTCGCTGCGCCGCGTGTCGACCTGACCGACCGGATTATGACCGCAGCGACGCAGCAAACGCCGCGCGAACCGCCACGCCATGACAGGCGGGGCGGGTGGCGGATGACGCGGCGCGTGCTGATCGGCA
>JBGSMP010000278.1:0-3913 GCA_041740105.1 Sphingomonadaceae bacterium | reverse complement strand
GACGACATCGTCGATTCGGCGGGAACGCTGTGCAATGCCGCCGCCGCGCTGAACGAAGCCGGGGCAGCGGGCGTGGTCGCTTATGTCACGCACGGTGTCCTCTCGGGCGGGGCGGTCGCGCGGGTCGAGGGGTCGACGCTTACCGAGCTGGTTATCACCGATTCGATCCAGCTGCCCGAAGGCATTGGCGAAACCAAGAAAATCCGCCCGCTGACGATTGCGCCGCTGCTTGGTGAAGCGATCAAGCGGATTGCCGACGAAAGCAGCGTTTCGTCGCTGTTCGACTGATGGCCGACCCGTCGCGCCTGATCGAGCTGAACCATGTCATCGAAGACGGCATGATCACTTACAAGGGGCTGCCCGCGCCGATCATCTGCGATTATCTGTCGCGCGTCGCTTCACGCGACATCTATGCACCGGGCACCGAATTTCAGATCGGGCGGATCGACATGGTCTCGAATACGGGCACGTATCTCGACACCCCGTTTCACCGTTATCCCGATGGCGACGATTTAGCCGCATTGCCGCTCGACCGCGTTACCGATCTGCCGGGGATCCTCGTTCGTGCGCCAACGGATGGTGCGATCGATGCGGACGCTTTCACCAGGATCGAATTTCGCGGTTTTGCCGTCCTGATCCACACGGGGTGGGACCGGCATTGGCGGACCGATGCCTATTTCGAGGGGCACCCTTTTCTGACCGCTGCAGCTGCCGAACTTCTTCGCGACGGCGGCGCGGCACTGGTCGGGATCGATTCGCATAACATCGACGATGTTTCGGGCTCGGCGCGCCCCGTGCACACGATTTTGCTCGGCGCGGGTATCCCGATTGTGGAGCATTTGACCGGGTTGGCGCAGCTGCCTGATCGCGGCTTTCGGTTTTTCGCGCCGCCACCGCGCGTGAAAGGCATGGGGACGTTTCCGGTCCGCGCGCATGCTGTCTTGGATCGCTAAGCGCTGATGCGGGCGAGCGATATCGAGTTGGCGGGCAAACTCGCCGATGCCGCCGCCGCCACGATCCGGCCGTTTTTTCGCGCGGCATTCACACTCGACGACAAGGCCGATGCCTCACCGGTCACCGAAGCCGACCGCGCTGCCGAAACGGCAATGCGCCGGATCATCGAAGCCGAATGTCCGCGCGATGGCATCATCGGCGAGGAATTTGGCGAGAAGCCGGGGACGACAGGTCGCGTATGGGTGCTCGATCCGATCGACGGGACCACGAGTTTCATCGCAGGGCGCCCGATCTTCGGGACATTGATCAGTCTGATGGTCGATGGCTGGCCGGTATTGGGCATCATCGATCAGCCGATTGCAAACGAACGCTGGGTCGGCGTGACGGGCAGGCCGACGTTGTTTAATGACCTGCCCGCAACCACGCGCCGCTGCGCCACGCTCGATCAGGCATTGCTGGCAACGACATCGCCGCACTTGTTCGGTGATGATCAGGCTGTGTCGTTTCTCGCACTTGCCAGCAAAGTCGCGCGTCGCCGCCTGATCTATGGCGGCGATTGCTATAATTACGGGCTGGTTGCGTCGGGCCATGTCGATATTGTTGTCGAAGCAGGACTTAAGCTACACGACTTTGCCGCATTGATTCCCATTGTCGAAGGCGCAGGTGGCATGATGTGCGACTGGTCGGGCGACCCGCTGAACGCCGACAGCAGCGGCGATGTCATTGCGCTTGGAGACCCCGCCCGCCTTGAGGATGTCCTCGAAGCGCTTGCCTTTTCCGCCCACGCCCCCTAGGCGCAAGCGCTTCAAAGCACGACCCGCTACGAATCGCCTGGCTGAAAGGGCTGCCAAGGCGACTTCAGGGACGTCATTCGAAAGGACGAAAATGCCCAAACTGAAGACCAAGAGCGGTGTGAAGAAGCGCTTCACGCTGACCGCGACCGGTAAGCTGAAGCACGGAGTCGCTGGAAAGCGCCACCGCCTGACGCACCATACCGCAAAATATATTCGCCAGAACCGGGGCACTTCGGTGCTGTCCAAGGCCGACACCTCGACGGTGAAGTCCTGGGCTCCCTACGGCCTGAAATAAGGAGGCCGTAGAAAATGGCACGGGTAAAACGCGGCGTTACGACGCGCGCAAAGCACAAGAAGATCCTCGAACAGGCGAAGGGCTATTATGGCCGTCGCAAGAATACGATCCGCGTCGCACGGCAGGCGGTCGAAAAGGCCGGCCAGTACGCGTACCGCGATCGCAAGGTCAAAAAGCGTAACTTCCGCGCGCTGTGGATCCAGCGCATCAACGCGGCCGTCCGCATGGAAGGCCTGAACTACGGCCAGTTCATGCACGGGCTGAAGCTGGCGGGTGTCGAACTCGACCGGAAAGTCCTTGCCGACATGGCGATGAACGAAGGCACCGTGTTTAGCACCATCATCGCGCAGGCGAAGGCGGCGTTGCCACAAGCAGCATAGTTCGTTTTTCGTTGGAATGCGCAAATGGGCGTGAGCGGGTTGCCGCTCGCGCCCATTTGCTTATCAGGTGCCCGTCATGACGATCGAAACACTGCAATCCGAACTTTTGGCCGCCGTTACCTCCGCCGAGACGCTTGATGCGCTGGAAGCGGCGCGTATTGGTGCGCTGGGCAAAGCGGGCAGCGTGTCCGCTCTCCTCAAGACGCTGGGCGCGATGACGCCCGAACAGCGTCAGGTTGAAGGACCGCGGATCAATGGGCTGCGTGAGGCGGCTACCAATGCGATCGCTGCGCGCAAGGCAACGTTAGAAGCGGCATTGCTCGAGGCTAAACTCGCGACCGAGCGGCTCGACATGACATTGCCTGCCCCTGAGGCCCCGCGCGGTTCGGTGCATCCGGTTTCGCAAGTCCTCGACGAACTGTCGGAAATTTTCGCCGACATGGGCTTTGCGGTCGCGAGCGGGCCGGAGATCGAGGACGACTGGCATAATTTCACAGCGCTCAACATTCCCGAAAGCCATCCAGCGCGGGCAATGCATGATACGTTTTACTTTCCCGCCACAGCGGATGCGGAAAATCAAACAGGTAAGCTGCTGAGAACCCACACAAGTCCGGTCCAAATCCGCACCATGACGTCACAGCCGCCGCCGATCCGCATCATTGCACCGGGGCGGGTGTACCGGTCGGACAGCGACGCGACGCACACGCCGATGTTTCACCAGATCGAGGGGCTGGTGATGGACAAGGGTATTCATCTGGGCCACCTGAAATGGACGCTCGAGACTTTTCTGCGCGCCTTTTTCGAGCGCGACGACGTGACGCTGCGCCTGCGCCCGAGCTATTTCCCGTTCACCGAACCCTCGGTCGAAGTCGACGTCGGCTATACGATGCAGAACGGCAAGCGCGTTATCGGTGGCAACGAAGGCTGGATGGAAGTTCTGGGCAGCGGGATGGTGCACCGCCGCGTCATCGAAGCGTGCGGGCTCGATCCCGACGTGTGGCAGGGCTTTGCGTTCGGCACCGGCATCGACCGGCTGGCGATGCTCAAATATGGGATGGATGACTTGCGGCCCTTTTTTGACGGCGATCTGCGCTGGTTGCGCCATTATGGCTTCGGCGCGCTCGATGTGCCCACGTTGAGCGGGGGAGTGTCGGCATGAAGTTCACGCTTTCCTGGCTGAAAGAGCATCTCGACACCGGCGCGACGGTCGATGCGATTGCCGAAAAGCTCAACGCAATCGGCCTCGAAGTCGAAAGCATTGAGAACGCCGCGGAGAAACTCAACGCGTTCCGCATTGCGAAGATCCTGAGCGCTGCACCGCATCCACAGGCAGACAAGTTGCAAGTGCTGTCGGTGGATGCCGGTGACGGGCCGCTACAGGTTGTCTGCGGTGCGCCCAATGCGCGCGCAGGGCTGGTCGGCGTGTTCGGTGCGCCGGGGGCAGTGGTGCCGTCGAACGGCATGGTGCTGAAAGTCGCGTCGATCCGCGG
>JBGSMP010000238.1:0-1655 GCA_041740105.1 Sphingomonadaceae bacterium | reverse complement strand
GCGCTCGGCGACATCGCCTGGGGCACGCTCGAATACAACTCGATCTTCGCAGCGGGCTTGGCCTTGCTGGTGCTGACGCTGTTCTTCAACTTCGTCGCATTCTGGCTGCAGCGCCGGTACCGGGAGGCCTATTAATGACCGCCGTCGATGGAGAAACGGTGCGCGATATCACGGCGCATCCGGCGGGGCTTGAAACCCGCAAATTTAAGGACCGCGCCTTCGTGGTTTGGGGCATCGTGGCCACCATCATCGGCCTCGGCACGCTTGTGGCTCTGGTCGCCGGTTTGATGAACGATGCACTCGTTTGGCCCTTTGCACCGTTCGGCGACAGCCGGGTGTCGTCGCATTTCTTTTTGAGCTTCCCCTCCGCCGATCCGGCCGAGGCCGGAATCTTGTCGGCCTGGGTCGGCTCGCTGCTTGTGATTTTGACGACCGCACTGTTTGCGATTCCCATTGGCATTTTGGCCGGCATTTATCTTGAAGAATATGCGCCGAAAAATACGGTGACGAGCGCGATCGAAATCGCCGTCAACAATCTGGCCGGCGTGCCGTCCATTCTCTTTGGTCTGATGGCCGTCGGCATTTTCGTTCAATTTCTCGGCAACCCGACGCGCTGGTTTTCCTTTCTGCCGGAGAGCTTTCGCATCGCCGGCGCTGATCTGTTCGGTCAGTCGATCCTCACAGCTGGCATCACGCTTTCGCTGTTGATCTTGCCGGTTGTTATCGTTGCGACGCGCGAAGCCGTGCGCGGCGTGCCGCAGGAAATGCGCCAAGGCGCGCTCGCGGTCGGCGCCAGCAAGTGGCAGACAACGCAACACCACGTTCTGCCTTACGCGCTGCCTGGTATCGTGACCGGCGTCATCATCGGCATCTCGCGCGCACTTGGAGAAACCGCGCCGCTGATCATGATCGGCGGCCTGACCTTCGTCGCGTTCTTGCCGATCACGCAGCCCGGTGACTCAACGTTCGAGACAATCGGCGTGCTTGATCAATACGGCGCCGCTGTTGATCCGACGGCGACCGAAAGTATCCGCATCGATCACGACGGCGTCGTGGTTCTGCCCGACTTCACAGAAATGCAGGTTCAAGCCGGTCAAACCTACGACTTGCCGCATGGCTCGACGGTGCAATCGGTCGCGACATTGGCCGACGCAGCAGCGACTTGGTCACCAAGTCATTGGCTGGGGTCTGAGTTCACCGTGATGCCGATCCAGATGTTCAACTGGACTTCGCGCCCACAGGCCGAGTTCTTGGAGATCGCGGCTGCCGCTGGTCTCGTGCTCCTGTTCATCACATTGCTGATGAACGGCACGGCGATCTGGCTGCGATACCGGATCAGGAAGAGCATCACCTGGTAAAACACTGACACGAGCGCGGCGCGGTTGGGTCGCTGAAGTGTGGCTTACCGCTGGCACACCAGTCTCTAGCAGCGAATTCTTCTTGTGCCCCCTGCGCGCGCGCCGATGGCGGCGCCAGATCGGTCGAACGCCTGCTGGTCACTTGATTTTGTGCACGACCAGATCACCGCCATCGCCGTTGTTGGTAGGTTTGTGTTGGCGGAGCGGAGATTGGCCGAACCAGACGTTCACATCCGCGCGCCGCTGGTTGTAAGCTTCGAGGATGATTGCAAGCGCCGGATACGATCAGATCGTCAG
>JBGSMP010000233.1:0-1633 GCA_041740105.1 Sphingomonadaceae bacterium | reverse complement strand
TGTCGCTTGTATCGGCCGCGAGCGGGCCGATCTCGTCGTTGCCGGCTGCGCGATTCTCGAAGCGATCCTCGATCTCTGGCCCGCGCCGCGCGTCGGCGTAGCAGACCGCGGCATCCGCGAAGGAATTCTGCGCAATCTGATGGCCAACGAGCGATGAGTAGAGGCGGATCAGGCGGGCGCACGCGCGTCAAAACCGCGCGCGGGCGGACGACATCGTCGAACCGCTGGCTCGAGCGTCAATTGAACGACCCCTATGTCAAGCGCGCGCATGCCGAAGGATATCGCAGCCGCGCCGCCTACAAGCTGATCGAACTCGACGAACGGTTCAAATTCCTGCGCGGCGCCCGCGCGGTCGTCGATCTGGGCATTGCACCGGGCGGCTGGGCGCAAGTCGTGCGCAGGCAATGCCCCAAAGCGCGCATCGTCGGCATCGACCTGCTTGCCGTCGATCCAATTCCGGGCGTCGATATCGTGCAGATGGACTTCACCGACGAAGGGGCCCCGGACTGGCTGATGACCGCGCTCGGTGGTCCTGCCGACCTTGTGTTGTCGGACATGGCCGCAAACACCGTTGGCCATGCCCAGACCGATCATCTGCGTACGATGGGCCTTGTCGAACTGGCCGTAGCGTTCGCCTGCGACGTCCTGATGCCCGGCGGCACTTTTGTCGCCAAATCGCTCGCGGGCGGCGCCGATAGCGATCTCGTTGCCGAACTCAAACGCAATTTTTCAAGCGTCAAACATACCAAGCCGCCTGCCAGCCGCAAAGGGTCTTCGGAATGGTATGTCGTCGCGCAAGGATTCAAGGGGCGAGAGTCTACGACCCCGTAATTGCCTGCAGCCTGGCTTTGAACGCAGCCAGCTCGCTGCCCGAAAGCAGCGACTGCGAGGAAAAGCTGACGCTGTTCATCGGCACGGCCCGCCCGCCGCGGTAAACCTCGAAATGCAGGTGCGGCCCTGTCGACAGGCCGGTCGATCCGACATAGCCGATCACTTGCCCCTGCGACACGCGCGAACCCGGCGATACCGCGATGCTGCTCATATGCGCATAGCCGCTGCCGAGCCCGCCATTGTGGCTGAGTTTGACCATTTTGCCATGCCCGCCGTGCCAACCGGCAAAGCTGACAATGCCATCGGTCACCGCGCGGATCGGTGTGCCCTGTGGCGCGCCATAATCGGTGCCCTGATGCAAACGCGAATAGCCGAGCAGCGGGTGCATCCGCCAGCCAAAGCCGCTCGTTTTGCGCGCATTGGCCACGGGCAGCGTAAAGCCCGGGCGCATCTGGCCGACGCCGGACAGATCGTACCAGTCGGTGCGGCCACCGACCGTCCACTGGATCATCCGCGTGGCACTGTTGCCTTGCTTCAGGCCGACGTAAAGCAATTTGCCATAGCGGACTTCGCCGGTGGCCGCGCGGTCACGCTCGACGATCATGTCGAATCGTGCGTCATTGTCGAGATTGCCAATGGATACTTTGGGGGCCAGCGCGCGGATATAGTCCTGTGCGATGTCGCTCGGCGCGCCGCTTGCGGTTGCGGCCATGAAAATGCCGCCGCCCACGGGCCCCGAAATGCGCAGCGGCGTGCTGTCGACCGCAATCGGCTGGCGGTTCATCACCAGCGCGCCATTCAC
>JBGSMP010000228.1:0-2016 GCA_041740105.1 Sphingomonadaceae bacterium | reverse complement strand
CCGCCGCCAGCGCCGCGACATCAGGATGCGGCTGACCGCGCGCACGCCGAGGCCGGGCACGCGCAGCAGCATTTCCTTGGGCGCGCGATTGATGTCGACCGGAAAATTCGCGCGAAATTTGAGTGCCCACGAAAGTTTAGGATCGATGTCGAGCGGCAGCATCCCGTCGTCGGTCGCACTCATCACTTCGCCGGGCGCAAAGCCGTAAAAGCGCATCAGCCAGTCGGACTGGTAAAGGCGGTGCTCGCGCATCAGTGGCGGACGTTTGAGCGGTAGGATCGCACTGGCATCGGGAATCGGACTGAACGCCGAATAATAGACGCGGCGCATCCCGAATGCGTCGTACAGGCCGCTTGCGCGCAAGACGATGTCGCTGTCGGTTGCGGCATCGGCGCCGACTATCATCTGTGTCGATTGACCGGCGGGCGCATAGCGCGGCGCCGATTTATAATGTTTCGACGCATCGCGCGCATCGACGATCGATGCTTTCATCTCGCCCATCGCCCCGGCGATCCGCTCGGCCGATTTTTCAGGCGCAAGCCGCTTCAATCCCGGCGTTGTCGGCAACTCGACATTGATCGAAACACGGTCGGCATGCCGCCCTGCGGCCGCGACCAGTTCGGGATCGGCATCGGGGATGGTCTTCAGGTGGATATAGCCGCGAAAATCATGATCCTCGCGCAGCGAGCGCGCAACTTCGACCAATTGTTCCATCGTATAATTCGAACTGCCGATGATCCCCGACGACAGGAATAACCCCTCGATATAATTCCGTTTGTAAAAGCTGATCGTCAGATCGACGACTTCCTTCGCCGTGAAGCGCGCGCGGCGGACATTCGACGATTTGCGGTTGATACAATAGTGGCAATCGACAATGCAGCTGTTGGTCAGCAGGATCTTGAGCAAGCTGATGCACCGGCCATCGGGCGCATAGGCATGGCAAATCCCCATGCCTTCGGTCGATCCCAAACCTTTGCCGTCCTTCGAATTACGCTTGGCCGTGCCCGACGACGCGCAGGACGCATCGTATTTTGCGGCGTCGGCGAGGATTTCCAGTTTCTGACGAACATCGAGTTGAGCCATATGTTCTATATATGTTCAAACAAGGGCGTCGTCTAGGTTGCGGTGCGTCAAATCGCTCTCTTCCCCGCAGCAAAACACTTCAACTCGGCATACGAACGGCGTAGGTCTGCGCAAACAGTTGAGGATCTGCCATGAAAATGTTTCACCACGGCGTGATTGCCGCAACGTTTTGCGCAACCGTTCTCCCGGTCACAATGACCGCTGCCCAAGCGCCCAGTGCCAGCCCGGCAACGCCAACCGAAGAAACGAAGCTGACGGCATTCCTTGACGCCGAATTTTCAGAGCTTGTCCGCATGCAGCCACAGCTCGCGACGCGTCTTGGCCTGAAGGACGGCGGCGGTCGCTGGAACGACATCAGCGACGATGCCGCTGCGGCACAGTTGAAATGGCGTCAAGCGAGCGTCGCCAAGATGAAATCGCAGTTCGACCGGGCAAAGCTGTCGCCCGAAGCGCAAGTCAATTTCGATATCTGGGCGCTCGAGGGCGACCGTGCCGCGATCTCTCATGCCAATCGCGCGTATCGTCCGCCATTTTATTCGCGCCTCTATTCGGCGCACAGCCAGCTGCCCGATTTCCTGGTCAATACGCACATCGTCGACGACGTCACCGACCTGAAGAACTATGTCGCGCGGCTGCGTGCGATGCCGGCCGTGCTCGATGCAGCCATTGCACGCAGTAAAGCCAGCGGTGCAGCCGGCATCCGTGCTCCGAAATTCCAGATAGAGACGATCATAACGGGCAGTGCGAAGCTGACCACGGGCGCGCCGTTCGGCAGCGGCTCCGATACCGCGCTATGGGCAGACATCAAGGCGAAGACCGAAGCGCTGGTGACGGCCGGAAAATTGTCGCGTGCGGCTGCGGATCAAATGCGCGCCGAGGCGCGCGCTGCCATCGTCGCGCTGAAGCCTGCCTATGACCGCGTGACGGCATGGG
>JBGSMP010000182.1:0-2932 GCA_041740105.1 Sphingomonadaceae bacterium | reverse complement strand
GCCATGCTCGAAGGATTGATCGCGGTTCACCGGATGCAGGGCGGCATCGTCGTCATTGCATCGCACCAGCCGATCGCCGTCGACGGCGCGCAGTCACTGGCGCTGGGAACGGCTGGCGGATGATCGGAACGCTGATCTGGCGCGATGTGACGCGGGCGTTCCGCAGCGGCGGGGTTGCGCTGCCGGTCGCCTTTTTCCTCCTGGTGGCGACGCTTTATCCGTTTGCGGTCGGGCCCGACGGGCCGTTGCTGGCAAAAACCGGCGGCGGGGTGCTTTGGGTCGCCGCGCTATTGGCCGCGCTTCTCCCCGTCGATCGCCTGATCGCGCCCGATGTCGAAAGCGGCGTTCTTGATCAGCTTGCCGTGCGCGGTATTGCCGACGAGACTGTCGCCATTGCAAAGGTCATTGCGCATTGGCTCGGCTTCGGACCCGCGCTGATGATTGCCGCCATCCCGGCAGCGGCGCTCCTGCGTCTCGATGGTGCCACGCTGATGACAGTCGAAATAGGCCTTCTGCTCGGTACACCCGGCCTCGCAGCACTCGGCGTGATGATCGCCAGTCTTACCAGCGGGTTGCGCGGTGCCACCGCGCTCACCGGGCTTCTGATGCTTCCGCTCGCGATCCCGATCCTGATCTTCGGTGCCGGGAGTCTGGGCCCCTCGGGCGTCGGCGGCCTGAAACTGCTGGCGGCGGCGTCGCTCCTCCTCGTCGCCATCGCCCCTTTTGCAACGGGGGCGGCGCTTAGAGGTCTGCGCGAATAGACCACCTTGCAAAGATCGCCGTCGGCAGGCTCAGCCCTCGCGCTTCCTCGCGCACCGCCAGTTCGCCGCATTCGACCACCCCTGGCAAATCGCCGAACGCCTGCCGCATCAGTTCCCCGATCGCCAGCGCCGACATCCGGATCGCATAAACCGTCAGGAATACGAACGCCGACCGCTCGTCGACCAGCGCACGACAGTTTGCGATCAGTCCGGCCAGATCTTCCTCAAGCCGCCAGATTTCACCTTCAGGCCCGCGCCCATATTTCGGTGGATCGAGAATGATCCCGTCATAACGCCGCCCGCGCCGCACTTCGCGCGCGGTAAACTTGGCGGCGTCGTCGACCAGCCAGCGGACCGGCTTGTCGGCCATTTCCGACAGCACCGCATTGGCTTTGGCGGCTTCGACCGATTTCTTCGACGCATCGACATGCACCACCGACGCACCCGCGCTCGCCAGCGCCAGCGTGCCGACGCCGGTATAGCCGAACAGGTTCAGGCATTCCGACGACGCTGGCAGCTGCGCTTTCGCCCAGTCCCACACCGGCATCATGTCTGGAAAAAAGCCGAGATGGCGAAAGGGCGTTGTCTGCGCGGTGAAGGTCAGCGCATCCCATCCGAGCGGCCAGCCCGCTTTGGGCACGCCGCGCGCAAACTCCCAGCGCCCGCCGCCGTCCTCGTCCGATCCCGGCACGAAAGCCCCATCGGCATCCCACTGGTCGTGCGCGGGCACCCACATCGCTTGCGGTTCGGGACGGATGAACCGGTAATCGCCATACCGCTCGAACTTGCGGCCGTGCCCTGAATCGATCAGCCCATAATGCGCCCACGGTTCACCGGTCAGTGTGACAAGTTTCACGCCGACCGTTCGAGCACATAACCCCGCACGGCTTCCAGCGTCGCAGGCAGGCTGTCGTAGCGCTCCTCCCGGTCGAACAATCCTGACAACCGCTGTGGCAATGACGGCCGGACACCCGTTGCGCGCTCGACGGCATCGCGGAATTTCGCCGGATGCGCGGTCGCCAGTGTCACGACAGGCACGTCAGCGGGCAAATCTGCTTCACGCGCCGCTGCCAGCCCGATCGCGGTATGTGGGTCGAGTATTTGCCCCGCGCCATCCTGCGCCCAGCGCATCGCCATTGCCATCGCATCGCCATCGATCCGCGCACTCATGAACAGCCCCGCCGCCCCGTCTCGTTGCGCATTGGTCAGCGCCATGGCTTTGGACGTTTCGAAACCAGCCATTTGCGCTGCCGTTGCCGCCCCGTCGCGCCCGCCGAGATCGAACAGCAGCCGCTCGAAATTCGATGACACCTGAATGTCCATGCTCGGCGTCGCGGTCGGCGTCACTGTCCCGCAACTGTAATCACCGGTCGAAAGCGCGCGGTGCAAGATATCATTGACGTTGGTGGCCACGATCAGCCGCGCCACCGGAAGCCCCATTTTCGCCGCGACATACCCCGCAAATACGTCACCGAAATTTCCCGTCGGAACCGCGAATGCCACGGCGCGGTCTGGCGCCCCAAGCCTCACGGCCGCATAGAAATAATAGACGACCTGCGCCATCAGTCGCGCCCAGTTGATCGAATTGACGGCCGACAGTGTAACTTGCGACGTCGTCTCCGCGTCGGCAAACATCGCTTTGACGATCCGCTGTGCATCGTCGAAATCGCCGTCGATCGCGATGTTGTAGATGTTGGGCGACAGCACCGTGGTCATCTGCCGCCGCTGTACATCGCTTACGCGACCCGCCGGGTGCAGCATGAACACATCGACTTTGGCGCGCCCCGCCAGTGCATCGATAGCGGCGGATCCTGTGTCGCCCGATGTCGCGCCGATCACCGTCAGGTGCGTTTCACGATTGCTCAGGAACCGTTCGAACAGCAGTCCGAGCAATTGCAATGCCACATCCTTGAACGCGAGTGTCGGCCCATGGAATAGCTCGAGCAGCCAATGTCGTGCATCCAACTGCACCAGCGGCGTCACCGCATCATGCGCAAACCGGCCATAGGCTTGGGTGCAGAGCGTGCGCAGCTCGTCCTCGCTCAGCGCATCGCCAACGAACGGCATCATCACTGCAACCGCCGTCTCGACATAGGATTTGCCCGCCAGCCCTGCGATCGTCTCGCGGCTGAGCGTCGGCCACGCGCGCGGGACATAAAGCCCGCCGTCGT
>JBGSMP010000174.1:0-2453 GCA_041740105.1 Sphingomonadaceae bacterium | reverse complement strand
GCTTAATATCAACCCTCAGACGAGGCCCGAACTCCGATAATTTACGCCGCGATCTGCGCCAAATGTTCTGACGACGGACAGTCGAAATCGACATAGCGTTCTGCGGTGTTTGCCATTCCGACATTCACCAGTGCGCCGATGATTGGGAAAACACTATTTGGCCCTGCGTTCCGGGCCACGAAATCGTCGGCACTGTTACCAAGATAGGCGACGGAGTAACCAAGTTCGCGATCGGCGACATGGTCGGTGTCGGCTGCATGGTCAACAGTTGCCAGGTTTGTGACGCTTGCAGGGCGGATGAAGAGCAATATTGCGCCGGGCCGAAAAGCTCCACGTTCACCTACAACGGCCCTAAACTGCCGGATGGCACGAACAGCTACGGCGGTTACTGCGACAATATCATCGTGCGCGAGGAATTCGTGCTTACCATCCCGGATGCCATCGAACCCGCAAAAGCCGCGCCGATCCTGTGCGCCGGCGTGACGACCTATTCTCCGATGAAGCATTTCGGGCTCAAGCCAGGCCAGATACTGGGCGTCGCCGGAATCGGCGGGCTCGGTCATATGGCGGTCCAGATCGGCAAGGCACTCGGCGCGACCGTTGTCGCGTTCACCACCTCGATTGATAAGGTTGATGCCGTGAAGGCACTCGGCGCCGATAAGGTTGTGATAATGGAGGACGAGAAAGCGGTCAGCGCGGTGGCGCTGACGCTCGATATGATGATCGATACCATTCCGTATCCGCATGACCTTGCCGATTATCTCGGCTTCATGAAGCCAGGATCGACCCTCGTCGTCGTCGGCAACATGATGCAATTCGCGGCGTTCAACCCGGGGCCAATGGTGTTCAACAGGATTGCGGTGGCTGGATCACTGATCGGCGGCATCGCCGATACCCAGGATGTGCTGAACCTGTGCGCTGAGCACGGCATCCGCCCCGAGATCGAGATTATCGATATGGCTGACATCAACGATGCGTTCGCCCGCATCAAGGCGGAGGACGTGCGCTTTCGTCACGTCATCGACATGTCCTCACTCAAGGCGGAGCACCCGGCAACCGAAAACGGTCGTAAACATTTGGATACGCCGACACGAGGAGACCCGGGCAACCGCAAGACGGATTTTCGCGGGCATCAAGACGATGCTCGGAATTGATGCCAAGCAGGACTATGCAAAAAAAGTCGCAACCGTCGCATTCGATTGAGTGAGGCCGGCCATCGCGACCACCTCGCTTGATGCCGAAGAGATGTGCTTCGCAGATATTTCAGCGCCGGGCATATCGTGCAAGCGCGTCGCCGCGGGATGGGGCTATTACTGGCAGGGCAAGCGCATCGGCGACGGCGAGACGATCCACCGCCTTGATGCGCTGGGCCTCCCGCCCGCCTATGAGCGCTGCTGGTTTTGCGCCGACCCAGCCGGGCATATAAAGGCAATCGGTTATGACCGGCGCGGGCGGCGGCAGTATCGCTACGACTCGCGATTCCGATCCAAGCGGGAGCACGAGAAGTTTGATCGCTGCGCACCGTTCGGCCAAGCCTTGACAGCATTGCGGCGCCAGATCGACCATGATCTGGGTCGGCGGGTATATGACAAGACCACCATCGTCGCCGCGTTTGTGCATTTGCTCGACATCGCGCGGCTGCGGATCGGCGGTAGACGATAGAGCTCATCCAACGGTACGGTCAGCCAAGCCTCCCATTTGTCCGGCAGCAGGATAATCGGAGATCGATCGTGGATATGCGCGAGCTCGGGCGCGTTTTCCGTCACTACGCCCGTATAGCAGTCGCCCAATTCATGGGATGCACTATCTCCACCCGTGATCGGGTATCGTAGCCACTTGCAAATCCTGGATGGGTCCGAACTTTCCGTTACCAAAGTATCTTGAGGTGAGCGTGACCAAAGCAGTTGCCTGTCTCGCGCCTTAGTGCTTGCCGCGCAATCCGTCGCGTTGATTGGTTTCAACATCGGCTGGATGCATGACTATGCAGGTCCCACTGCAAGTGATCCGACTACAGGCAGCCACGGCTATCTGGGTGACCATCTCGACGACGTCGAAGCATTCAATTTTGCAGCCAATTCAATGGCAAGCCTCCACGACCACTGCCTACCCGCTAACCCTGAGCGCGTCGATATCAATCGATTGGGCACAGCATCCATCATTCAGCCGTCAACGCCCACCATCGCCGACCAGCGTGAATGGCGCCCATGCGTTCGGGGTGGCCCATGTATCACCGCTTGCGTCCGATGACGTCGTGTCGCGAATTTCCTTCATCGCCTGCTTGAGTGCGGCGGCGCGGGTCAGCGCCGGATTGTCGCGCGTGATCTCGATCGTGCGAACGGTAAGCCGCGCTGCGACGTCATCGCGCACCGGCCAGTGCGACACTAACAGGTTGCGCGCGCCTGCGTAGAAAAACGCACGCGCAAGGCCCGAGAGCCCCTGCGCTCCGGTGGTGC
>JBGSMP010000329.1:0-1649 GCA_041740105.1 Sphingomonadaceae bacterium | reverse complement strand
AACCGTCCGACCTCATCCTGTTCCGGCCTTTGGAAATATGGACAGAAGGTGGTAAAAAGCGAAGTCTTGTAGACTATAAGAATGTCTGCTATCGACCAGCCAAAGCCGTCGCCCTCGAGCGAACCTTACCGCGACTTGAAGCAGCGGCTAAGCAGGAGAAGACTAACCTGTTCTTCGCGGTATGCCCACGTTTTGGGAACAAGGGCCGCTACGACCTCGCCTGGCAAATTCGTACCGTTCGCTGTTTGTGGGCCGATGTCGACGGTTGCACGGTGGAGGAGGCAACTGAACGCTGCACAGCTAAGGGACTACCCCGTCCTACGGCGAAGGTCAGCTCCGGGAATGGCGTCCACTTCTATTGGCGGCTCGATGTCCCATATTTAATTGATGATGTCAATGAACCGCCCGCCGCTGAAACGGAGTGGACTGATGGCCCCGGCGGACGCAAACGGGCGAGGCGATATATTTGCGACGGCAATGATCGGATCTACATCGATCAACGCCACCACGTTACCAAACTGAGCGCGAAGGCCCTGCGTCTGCAGGACCAACTTGCCGGTATTGCCGCAGCCATTGGCGGAGACCACACAACGGATCTGACGCGATTGTTGCGGTTGCCGGGCACGCTAAACCGTAAAGATCAGCGGAATGGTAAAGAGCCAGTTCTTGCCGAACTCGTTGAGTGCGATGGGGGTTTTCGCTATCCGCTAAGCGCCTTCGCCGATTTCTCTAAACCGTGCGAAGCTTCCCAGCACGAAGCGATGATTGCGGCAATGCCCCTTCCAAAAGTTCGAAATGTTAGCGCCCGGAAGTCGGACAAACTAGCGGAGCTCGTGGCGGCGTCTACCATCGCGCTACCCGGCACGCGCTCTCAAGCCGACTTTGCCCTCTGTTGCTTTGCGATTCGCGGGGGCGTCTCCAAAGAGGAGGTTTGGTCACAAGTCCGAAGCGTTGGAAAGTTCGCCGAGCAGGGCGTTCGTTATTTCGATTTGACTTGGTCGAGCGCCGAATACGACGTGCGCACCGCGTTGTGCGACAAATTGCAAAAGTCTCTCCCCAGGATACCACAGCCCATGTTTGCAGATGATCCAAATAACGAAGCTTCTATCCAGCCGTATGACGAAGCCGAAGTGTTCCCTCGCATCACCATCGCCCCGCGTCTCACACCTGTCTCTGAGACGATGGGACTGATTACAAAGCAACTGATGGAAACCGGCGAATGCTATACACGTCAGGGACAGTTGGTGGTCATTCACAACGACATTATTAGGCCGATTCTCGCGCCGGTGGAGTTGTCGGGGCTACTCAGTCAACATGTGGAATTCTATTATATCGGGGAAAAGGGCGGCGAGTTCAAGCCTCTAACTCCTGCCTACTCCGGCACATGGCTGAATAACGCCATTCAGCGTGAGCGTCTGCCAGAGGTCAAGCTGTTTAGCCATGGACCAATCTACAGTGACGACTGGCGACTGCTGAAGCCTGGTTACGATCGAGCTACCGGATATTATTATGCAGGCCCGGCGATCACGCCGGTAGAAGGAACCAAGCACTTGGATGCTCTTCTAGGAGACTTTTGCTGGAAGGAACCAGTTGATCGCACAAACTACATTGGTATTCTGTTGACGGGATTGCTGGTCTCTCGTTTCATT
>JBGSMP010000147.1:0-6567 GCA_041740105.1 Sphingomonadaceae bacterium | reverse complement strand
GATCGCGCGCGCGCCGATGCAGGCAAACGCAAGGCTGTCGGCGAAGCCTGCGTTCCAAGGATTGCGGGCGGTCAGCGCACCGCTTTGGGCGTCATGCGCGGTGATGATGAACGGCGCCGTCATGCCGCGGGCGGTGCCCAGCACCCATTCGGCATAAGCCGTGACCGAGAGCTGCCTCGCGCGATCCGAACGGTTGGTCAGCCGCAGCCGCGATATTCGCAGCGGATCGGCGAGTGGGACAAAGTGCAGCAGATCGACCGCGATACCATCGGCCTCGTGCTCGAAACGGCTGTAACCAAAGCCATGGCGTGCAACATAGCGACCCGCGTCGCGCACGGGCAGCGCGGTTGCGCCGAATACCGCGCCGCTCGCGGTATCACGGATGTAGATCGCCTCGCCCGGAGGATCGCGCACAGGATCGTTCGACCATGACGTCAGCTGGTTTTCGCGGCTGTTCTGTGCCCAAGTGTAGCCGCTGCCCTCGGCTGACACCTGCATGCCAAATGCAGGATTGGCGATGACATTGATCCAAGGCGCCGGGGTCGATGCGCCGTTTTCGAGAACCGTGACATATTCGGTTCCATTCCGATCGAAACCCCCGATGCCGTTAAAGAATTCGAGGTTGGGAACGGGCGCCGAGGGGGACGGAACGAGCGCGCCGATCCGCAAACTTGGGAGGATGGATTTCAGCACAGGAATCGAGAACAGGCGATCGAGCTGCTGGTCGAGCGGGCCGCGCCGCGCACTTAACACGACCCGCGCCACCGCCAGCAACAGCTCTCGGCTTTCAATCGCCATCAGGTCGGCTCGAAGAACGCGCACCTCTCCGCAGGTAAGGGGCTCGCCGCGCTCGATCGCGGCAGCATCGCTGCGCACCGCAGTTTCGATCGCGGACTGAAGGTCTTGCAGATACGACGCGGCATGTTCGTTGATGATGACGACATCGACGGCGAGGCGCTTCATTCGCCAATATTCATTTGCACGGAGCAGTTTGCGGACCTGCCCCATATCCTCCACGTCGTCGATGCGCACGACGATGATTGGTCGGTCGCCGGAAATCGACAACGGCCAAAGCCCCGACTGTGACCCTGCCCCACGCTCGATCGTAGCGCTTGCAGGTCGAAAGCGCGGGTCACTGTAGAGCAAAGGCGCGGCGAGCCGCTGGAAGTCGCCTGCCTCGCTCGGTGACACCCCGAGGTGGCGAAGCTGAACCTGGGCCTGCGTCCAAGCGAGCGTCTGCGTGCGCTCGAACCCGCTCGGGTCGCGATGACGCTCGATAATTTGCAGAAGCTCTGCACGTGACGCCGCAACGAGCGTCCAGAACGCCAGACGTGCAAGCTTGCCCGGCGCCACGCGGACCTGCTGGCGCAGCGCGAAGACAGGATCGAGCACGGTGCCAACGCAGTTCGACAAACTGGCACCACCAACCAGCGCTTGTGCGTTGGCAAGGTCTCTCCCACGGCCCAGGAAAGCCGCACGGTCGGTTTCATGACTTTGCTCGCCGACCGCATCGCCTTCGACGACGCAAAGATGCGCGACCCAAACAGGCTGTTCATGGGGCTCGCGCGGCCGACGCGTTGCAATCAGTGCGCCGTATTGGGCGAGGTACTCGGTCTCGACGAACATTTTGGCGAACGCCGGGTGAACGGTGTCCGCGGTGGCATTCGTCAGGACCAGCTCCGCAAACGATGTCGCCGCGATGATCCGCGTTTGGCGACCCGCGTTGGTGAGGGTCACGCGCCGGACTTCGCCCGCTCCGTCTCCTGCAACCATAACTTCGGTGGTGGTCGTCATCGATCCATGGTGCCGGACAAAGGTGGCATGATGTTCGGCGAAGACAACCGAATCGCTATCCGCATGCGTGACCATCGGCTTCGCTGTCGCGCTCCACGCGGGTCCACCCGCGACGTCGCGCAGCACGACAAAGCTTCCCCAGTCGTCCCGCGTCACGTCCTCACGCCATCTGGTGATCGCAAGATTGTGCCAGCGACTATATCCGCTGCCGGTGGCGGTCACCATGATCGCGTAAGCGCCACTGGACAAAAGATGGGTGACTGGTGGGCCGCGATCGACCGGCGACGGCGTTCGCACCGCAGGGCTGCGAGAGATTGCTTCGGCTGCGGCGCTGTTCACTTCTTCGGCGCGCGGATGCGCGATGGCGACGTCGCGCGGCATGCGCTCTTGCAAAAGCAACGCGCATGATTGGATCATCGGCTCGCGGTGGAAATAGGCCCGCATGCGCCCGCTGTGCAAAGCATTGAAAATCGCAACGATCGTCATCCCCTGATGGTGCGCCATGACATTGCGAACGATCGCAACAGTGGCGCCGTCGCTCAATCGGCTGCGGGTGAAGTCGAGCGCTTCGAAAAAGCCGTAACGGCCCAGTGCGCCAAGTTTGGCGAGGTGCTCGTAGTTGCGCACAGCCGCTTCGGCATCGACCATCGCAGCCAAAGCTGTTGCGTAGGGCGCGATAACCAGATTTTCCGATAGCCCGCGCTTCAGCCCAAGTCCGGGCACGCCGAAATTCGAATATTGGTAGGTAAGCTCCAAATCTCGGGCATTGTAGGCGGATTCGGAAATTCCCCACGGCACACCGACAGACAAAGCGTAGCTGCGCTGCCGGTCGACAACCAGACGGTTGGTCTGTTCAAGCAAGCTGCCTTCGGGTGCCCGCATGACCAAGGATGGCATCAGGTATTCGAACATCGACCCCGACCACGAGATCAGTGCCGATGCGCGCGCCAGTGGCGTTGCGACGCGTCCGAGGTGGAACCAGTGCGCTGTCGGCACGTCGCCCTTGGCGATCGCGAACAAGCTTGCCAATCGCGCTTCCGAGGCGAGCAGATCATAACAGCTGCCATCAAGAACATTGGCGGTGAGCGAATAGCCGATCGACATCAGCTTGCGATCAGGATCGAGCAGGAAACCGAAGTCCATTGCCAGCGCCATCGAACGTGCAGCATCTGCTATCGCCTGTAACCGCATTTCGAGAGCCGCTGCCGGATCATCGCACGCAACCGGATCGCGGCTGTGACTTTGGATCGTCGCGACCACCGCCTCCAACCAGAACGACAGATCGTCGGCATTGCCCGGAACATCTGTTGCGGCTTGCGTTGCGGCATCGGCAATGACCGCAAGTGGCTCGCCGTCGACAAGCTGCCGGGCAATGTCCTTCAAACGTCCAACCGCAGCCCGTTGCGAACGCGGGTTTTCGGCGAGCACCTCGCATGCCAGATCAAGCGCGTCGCCAACGCCCGAACGGGCATGCGGGGACATCAGCGATTGGCGCCACATCTCGCAGGCATTGGCGAGTGCAATCAAGTGGCCGGCAAGATTGCCGCTGTCGACCGACGAGACATAGGCAGGTTCGAGGACACGCAAGTCGCGTGTTTCATACCAGTTGAAGAAGTGACCACGATGGCGCGGCAGGCGCGCCAGCGTCGCCAGCGTCGCCTCGAGCCTGCCAACGGCGTCAAGGGTTCCCAACCAGCCAAAATCGCGCGCGGCAACAACGGACAACAGGTAAAGCCCGATGTTCGTCGGCGATGTCCGATGCGCGATGACAGGGTGCGGTGTTTCCTGGAAATTGTCAGGCGGCAAAGCGTTGTCGAGCGGCGTCACGAAGGTCTCGAAGAAGCGCCACGTTCGGCGGGCAGTGTGCCGCAAGCTGGCGGCATCATCGGCTGCGAGAACACCCCGATCACGCCCGCGCGGCGGCCGACTGGCAAACCATGCTACCGCCGGTCCTGCCAGCCAAAGCGCCGCGACCATGATTGCCAGGGGCGCAGTCGTTGGGGTGAGCCAAGCGGCAGCAATCAGGACGAGGAGGGCCAGCGCGAGGCCGCCGACCATATCACGATAGCTGTCCTTCGCGTCGAGCCGAGGACGCCGCGCCGCCTGTGCCGCCGTCGTCCATTCGAGCATATGGCGGTGCGTTACGGCAAGTCGCCAGATTGTGCGGATCACCGCATCGCCCATCCGCCATGCGCGGTCGGCGAGTGTGACGGTCGCAAAGCCGGTCTGCTGCGCTGCCAACCCCAAATCGTCCGCCAAGGCAGCAAGGTGATTGCGCAGCCGAATATCGGCATGGCGTGGCACAAGTGCAAACACCACGGGCAGCAGGGTCGGGATGGCGATCGAACAGAACAGCAGGCCTGCCGCCAACCAGGCTTGCCCTTCAGCTAGAAACAGTCCGGTTGCAAACGTCAGAACAGTTGCAGGGGCGAGCAGCGATCGACGCAGATTGTCGGCCATCTTCCAGCGTCCGAGCGGCGAGAGGGCTTGTGGCCCGCTGCGATGATCGAATACCCACGGAGCGAGCTGCCAGTCGCCGCGGGTCCAGCGATGCAGGCGCCTCGCCGCAACGTCGTACCGCGATGGGAAATCCTCAACGACTTCGACATCGGACGCGAGACCCGCGCGCGCGAAAACGCCCTCGAACAGGTCGTGGCTGAGCAAGGCATCATCGGGCACACGGCCAGCCAGTGCAGCTTCGAATGCATCGACGTCGTAGATGCCCTTGCCCGTGAACGACCCTTCGCCGAACAAGTCCTGATAGACGTCGGAAATCGCAGCGGCATACGGATCGAGGCCAGCAGGACCCGACGAGATCTTCTGAAAAAGCGAACCGTCGTTACCAAGGTTCAACGAGGGGGTGACGCGCGGTTGCAAGATCGCATACCCGCCTGTGATCCGACGTCCGTCCGCCGTAAATTGCGCCTGGTTCAGCGGGTGCGCTAGCTTGCCGACGAGCCGCACCGCAGCGTCGCGCGGCATCCGGGTGTCGGCATCAAGCGTGATGACGTAACGCACATCATTGGGCAGTTGCGGCGCACGCCCGCCAACCGGGATGAAACTGGTGTCGTCCGCGCCGCGAAGCAGCCGGTTCATTTCATGCAGCTTGCCGCGTTTGCGCTCCCAACCCATCCAGCAGTTTTCGCTCGCACTGAAGATGCGGCGCCGATGGAGCAGCCAGAACCGCTGCCCCGCCGGGCCTTCACCGTAACGGTCGTTGAGCGCGTCGATTGCGGCCAGCGCGACGGCCAGCATTGCGGCATCGCCAGCCAGCACTTCGGTGGTCGAATCGACGCCATCAAGCACCAACACAAACGAAAGGTCGCCGCTGCTGCCTGAAAGGTGATGGACTTCGAGCGCCTCGATCTGTTCGAGGATATCGGCCTCGCTCGATAACATCGTCGGGATCGCCACCAGCGTTCGCAGTGGGGGTGGGATGCCGTCGGCAAGTTCAAGACCCGGCAGCATGACCGCGCCGACGCCCGATGCGACTGCGCGGTTGACCAGCGCCGTCGCGACTTCGCTGGCAGGCAACACGGCCGCGATCGCGAAGACCAACAGCAGCCACGTCGGCGGTGCCGCAATGATCCATAGGCTTGCAGCCAGCAGCAGTGCAGTGGTCAGGATGATGGCAGCGCCGTAACCGGGGAGCCCGAGCGCAACCGCCATGCGCGCCAATCTGAGGCGCGGCGGCGTGCGGAATGCGATTGCATGTTCGAGCGCCCGGCGACCCTGTCCGATCAGATGAAAACCGGGATCAGCGGCAGGCCCTGCGGCCGCGCTTCGTGCCGCCACGAGCGCATGATCCGTGATTTCGAGTTCCGATGCCGACGAACCACGCCCAAGCGCCTCGATGGCGTCGCGGTAAAGATTGCGGCTCGCGAAATCCATTGCCGCAAATCCAGCGTCCGTGTTCAGGGCCGCGTCGACAAGGCAGACGCTTTCGAACAGATCTCCCCAATTGATATCGGAGATCAACCGCATGCTCGTGATGACATTGCGGACCGACACGTTCGATGCGCCAAGCCGTTGCTGACTGTGTTGGACGACGTCTTCGATCGTACTGCCTTGCGTAGCCAGCCGCTCCGTCAACCAAGCCAGGGCGGGCGTGGTCAGCGGGTCCTGACTGCGCAGAAGCTTTGCAAGTTCGGCAGCGAACAGCTCGGACAAGGGCGCCACCGCCCGTGCGGCGATGTCGGCATCAAGCGCGATGCGCCCCGCCCCCTCACCAATTAGCCGACTTGCCAGTGTGGCCGCGTCACGGCGCTCGTTCAGTCCGATTGAAATGCGATCGGTTAGGCGGCGCAAATTTTCGACCAGCACGATCCGCAAAGTGATCGCGACCGCCCAAAGCTCTCCGATTTGCAGCGGCTGCACACGCTGATACGCTGCCAGGAAGCATTTGAGCGTCTCAGGGTCGAAGTGGCTGTCGGTGTGCGCAACGAATGCCCATGCAAGACCAAAGACGCGCGGATAGCCCGCGAATGGGCCGTCCGCGAGCTTGGGCAGCTGGCGATAATAGCCTGGAGGCAAATCTTCTCTGATCTCGCGGATTTGCGCTTCGACGAGATGGTAGTTGTCGAGCAGCCATTCAGCTGCAGGCACAACGTCACGATCATTCTCGAGTTCGGCGGCGCTTGTGCGGTAAGCGGCCAGCAGAACGACGGCATTATCATCGAGGCGAGCGCGCAGCCCCGATACGGCCGGAGGTCGGTCTGTTACCGTCTGCGCTTGTGCGAGGGTAACAGCGTGCTGTTCGAGACGCTCCAGCCC
>JBGSMP010000282.1:0-2025 GCA_041740105.1 Sphingomonadaceae bacterium | reverse complement strand
CGTCGGCATCGAGCTATCGCCGGTCGGATCATCGCGGCGGCGCCAATGGCGCTCGGCTTCGCCTCGAGCCTCAGAAGCACTGGGCGGTCAACGAGCCCGATGAGCTTGGCAGCATCCTTGCCACGATCGATGGGTTGCGAGGGCCTTTGTCGATGGCTGATGCGATTGTCCTGTCCGGCACGGCCGCGATTGAAAAGGCGGCGCACGATGCCGGCTTTGACGTGACGGTACCCTTCACCGGCGGCCGCGGGGATGCATCGCAGGACTGGACCGACGCAGAAAGCTTTGCCGTCATGGAGCCAGCCGCCGATGGCTTCCGCAATTACCTCAAGACCAAGCATTCGGTGAAGACCGAGGAAATGCTGATCGATCGGGCTTCGCTGCTCGGCCTGTCGGTGCCCGAAATGACCGTCCTTGTCGGCGGCCTTCGGGTACTGGGGGCCAATCACATCGATGCACCGGACGGCGTGTTCACCGATCGCAAGGGTCAGCTGACCAACGATTTCTTCGTCAATCTGCTCGACAATGGCACGTTCTGGAAGGTCGTCGACGAAAGCGCCGACGAAACCTTCATCGGCTATGACCGCGGCGGCCGCACCGAAAAGTGGCGCGCGACCCGTACCGATCTGATCTTCGGTTCGAACAGCCAGTTGCGCGCGGTTGCCGAGGTCTATGCCGAAAAGGGCAATGAGCAGAAGTTCGTCGACGATTTCATCAAGGCGTGCACCAAGGTGATGAATGCCGACCGCTTCGACCTGCCGCAGAACCCCGACAGCGTCGAACCTGTCGGTATCGCGGAGCCGGCTACGGTAAAATAGGAGACGACACCAGCGGCGTTGGGCGCCGAGGCACTCAACGCCGCCCGGGCGGGCTTACAGGAGGATGCCCGATGCATCGCAACGAGGTCGACGGACTCGATCCGCGACAGCAGCACTGGGTTGCTGCTGTCGAAGCACCAACGCGCGACTGGTGCGCGGCGCCCGGCTGCCGCGCCCATGCCCGTTTCCTGGTCGACGGTGACAAAAAGGCTCCGTCGCTTGCGCGGTTCGAGCGTTTTGATAGCCGCGCAGAATGCCTCATCTGGATCATGGCCAACCGCCGCGCATTGAACAGTCACATGCCTGGCGCCACGATCCACCCGGCGCCGCTCGCCAAATGGTTGTTGGGGCTCGTATAAACCAGTGAGCGGAGCAGGCTCACGTATCTGTTGGGCATCGGGCGTTATCTGCGAACTGTGCGATTTGCCGCAAAAGTAAGCGCAAGCGACTTTGGTGAATGGCCTACTTGACCAATTATGGTGGCTTCAGCCATGCAGTTATGATACCTGATATCGAATAACACATTGATATAATTTAACATAATGAATGTTATCAAGCAACCTTGATGTAGGGACCATTTAGAGATGTCACCCCTGCGCTAGATAGAGATGTCACCCTTGCGGTGGCGGCAGATCGTCGGTGGCATGCATCTCCTGAGGTCAGGAGATGCGCTGATGACGGTGGTTGCCATGAGCCATGGTGAGTTGAACCGGTACGATACGCTGCTGCGGGTCGAGCGCGGAGAGTTACGGATCGAGGATGCGGCGACGCTGCTGAATCTGAGCCGCCGGCAGATATTCCGATTGCTCGGTCGATTGCACGCCGACGGTGTCGCAGGCCTCGTGTCCAGCAAGCGCGGCAAGCCGAGCAACCGGCGCTACAGCGATGCTTTCCGCGAACGGGTGATCTCTGTTGTCCGCGAGCACTACAGCGATTTCGGTCCAACCCTGGCCCGTGAGTATCTTGCCGAGCGCCACGATATCCACCTGGCTTGCGAGACGCTCCGCCTCCTGATGATCGAGGCTGGTCTTTGGAAGGACCGCGAGGCCAGGCGGCCCCGCCCCTATCAGCCGCGCTACCGCCGTGACTGTCGCGGCGAGCTCGTCCAGATCGACGGGTCGAAGCACTGGTGGTTCGAGGATCGCGGGCCGCAGACCAGCATGCTGGTCTTCATCGACGACGCGACGAGCGAGTTGCTGCATTTGAA
>JBGSMP010000250.1:0-20781 GCA_041740105.1 Sphingomonadaceae bacterium | reverse complement strand
CGTCGCGGCGGGCGACAAGGTCGAAGCGGGGCAACCGCTTGCCGTGGTCGAGGCCATGAAGATGGAAAACATCCTGCGCGCGACGAAATCGGCAACCGTCAGCCGGATCGATGCGGCCGTCGGCGACAGCCTCGCTGTGGACGCGGTTATCCTCGAACTCGAATAGTCATTCCGCAGGCTGCGGCACGGGTGCCACCTCGCCACCGTTGGTCAGTTTGCGGCGGAGCCACGGCGCGATCCGGTTTTCGAAACCGACGGCAAGACTGAATGCAGCGGGCACGATGACGAGCGTCAGGATCGTCGACATGATCAAACCGCCGATCACGACAATGCCCATCGGCGCGCGCCAGCTGCCGTCGCCGCCGAGCGCCAGTGCAATCGGCAACATGCCCGCCACCATGGCAACGGTCGTCATGACAATCGGCTGCGCGCGCTTGTGCCCTGCATCGAGGATCGCGGTCCGTTTTTCGACACCCTTGCCCATTTCCTCAAGCGCGAAATCGACAAGCAGGATCGAGTTTTTGGCGACGATGCCGAGCAGCATAAGGATACCGATCATCACCGGCATCGATATGGGATTGCCGGTTATGATCAGTGCGATGGCACCGCCCAGCGGCGCAAGGGCAAGCGAGCCCATGTTGATGAAAGGCGGCATGACGCGCCGATACAGCAGGACAAGGACCGCGAACACAAGCAGCGTGCCCGAGATCACGGCGACCGCAAAGTTGAACACCAGTTCGCCGATGAGCTTGTCGTCACCGAACGAGACGCGCTCGACACCGGTCGGCAGCGCTTTCATCGTCGGGAGCGCGTCGATTTCCTTCGATGCCGTAATGACGCCGGGTGCATAGTCCGCGCCGATGGCAAGGCGCCGGTTCTGGTTATACCGGCGCAGGATCGATGGTCCGGCGCCAAAGCCGATGTCGGCCACGACTTTCAGCGGCACTGTGCCCCCCGATGCCGTCGGGACGGGCAGGTTTTCGAGCGTCGCCAGGCTGGTCCGCGCGGTCTGATCGAGCATGACGCGGATCGGAATCTGGCGATCCGACAGCGAGAATTTTGCGGCGTTCTGGTCAATTTCGCCTTGGGTTGCGATGCGGATCGTCTGGCTGAGCGCGGCCGTCGACACCCCAAGGTCTGCGGCGACGGCAAGGCGCGGCGTGATCGTTATTTCGGGACGGGGCATGTCGCCGTTGATGCGCGGCGCGCGGATTTGCGGCAGCGATTTCATTTCCTCGACGATCTTGTTCGCTGTCTCGGTTACGAGATCAGGATCGCTGCCCGCGAGCATGATCGTGACATCGCGACCAAGGCCGCCGCCCTGACTCTGGAACGTCACGCGCGCGTCGGGGACCTCACGCAGCTTGCTCGCCAGATCGCGTTCGAATTCGATGCTGGTGCGGCTCCGCTCCTTGTTCAGCGTGATGTAGATGTTCGCCTCGCCGATGTTCACTTCGCCGAATGCCGCCGCCACTTCGGGGGCCTTGCCAAGAATTGCCGACACGTCGTCGACGACCTTTTCGGTTTGCTTCAGCGTCGAACCGGGCACCATTTCGATGCGCACCTGACTGTAGTTCGTGTTGATTGTCGGCTGGAAGACGAACTGGATCTGGCTGAATGCGACGATCGTCAGGAGAAAGGACGCAAGCCCCATCCCGACGATCCAGAAACGATGATCGAGCGCGAAGGCAAAATGGCGTTTGAAGCCTGTCGTCCGTGCCTTGAAGGCAAGCGCCTTTGCATTGTCGAGCGACCAGTCGAGCATGGCGACATATTTGCGCATCATCCAGTTGTCGCCGTGCGCGGCGGGCCCGTGACTTTTGAGGAAATAGGCAGCGGCCATCGGGGTGATCAATCGGGCGACGGCAAGGCTGATCAATACGGCCACGACGACCGTGAGCCCGAATTGCTTGAAAAACTGGCCCGTCAGACCGGGCATGAGGCCAACCGGCAGGAAAACGGCGACGATCGCCATTGTGGTTGCCAGCACGGCAAGCCCGATTTCGTCCGCCGCATCGATCGAGGCCTGATAGGCGGTTTTGCCCATGCGCATGTGGCGCACGATATTCTCGATTTCCACAATCGCGTCGTCGACGAGGACGCCGGCAACAAGGCTCAACGCCAGCAAGCTCAACGAATTGAGCGTGAAGCCCATCATGTCCATGAACCAGAAGGCGGGGATCGCCGACAGCGGAATGGCGATGGCCGAAATCGCGGTCGCGCGCCAATCGCGCAGGAACAGGAAAACGACGAGGACGGCGAGCACAGCGCCTTCCCACATCGCATTGATCGCCGAGTGATATTGATCCTTGGTGTAATCCACGCTGGTAAAAAGCTGCGTGAATTTGACCTTCGGGTTTTCGGCTTCCATTTTTTTCAGCATGGCGACGCCGCCGTCGTAGACCGTCACGTCGGACGAGCCCTTGGCCTTGGCCATCGAGAAGCTGAGCACTTGCCGCCCGTTCATTTTCGATATGCTGCGCTGTTCGGCATAAAGATCGCGCACTGTCGCGATGTCGCTCAGTTTGATCGATCGTCCATCGACCGAGACCATCGTTTCGGACAGGGCAAAAGCCGATGCGGCATTGCCGAGCACGCGCACCGATTGTTCGGACCCGGCGATTTCGGCGCGGCCACCGGCTGCGTTGACATTGATCGACCGCAGCTGCGCATTGACTTGCGCTGCGGTCACGCCTTGCGCCTGCATCCGCACCGGATCGAGGACGACGCGAATTTCGCGACTGACCCCGCCCGAGCGCTGCACGCTTGCCATGCCGGGAACCGAAAGCAGCCGCTTTGCGACATTATTGTCGACGTACCAGCTCAGCTCCTCGAGCGTCATGTCAACGGCTTCGGCGGAATAATAGGCGATCGGACCACCATCGATGTCCGCGCGCTGGATTTGGGGCTCGAGGATGCCATCGGGCAAGTCACCGCGGATATTGGCCAGTGCATCGCGGACATCGTTGACCGCGCGGTCAACCGGCGTTCCGATGGTGAACTGGACGGCTGTGTTTGACGTGCCTTCGGTGATCCAGCTTGTGATCGCGTCGACGCCGTTTACGCCGCGGATTGCGGCCTCCACCTTTTGCGTGACTTGCGTTTCGAGTTCGGGCGGCGCGGCACCCGGCTGAACAACGGTGATCTGCGCCGCCGGAAAGCTGACGTCGGGGTTGTTGTTGACCTGCATCCGGACGAAGCTGAGGACGCCGGCAAGCGTCAGCGCGATGAACAGCACGATCGGCGCCACCGGATTGCGGATTGCCCAAGCCGAAATGTTACGAAAACTCATGCGTTCGATCCCCGTCGATTGCGACGCTGTGTTGTTACAGCAATACAGCAGACCGAAGCAGTTCGCAAGCGCCGAATACGGCGACCCGGCGACACATTGGATAAGTCCGTTGCGGCGCAGGATGCAGTTGACCGCAGCCCTAAACTCATCGAGGTTTTAGAACGTAAAGTGAATACAGAACGTTCATATCATGAACTTTGTTATCGCAGAACTAGCGCTAGGTGAGCAAATTGCGTTCGATGATTTTAGCGCAGGACCCCGTTTGGTGGTTCGTCGACATCAAAATGCCGTGCTTTTTGGTCTGCGGGACGGCCACGGACCGCTCCTGCTGGCGGACGTGCGCGCGGTTATGCATGGTATCGCAGACTGCGCCGTCAAAAGCGATACGCGCCTCGTCTGGCGGTTCTCGTCGCTTTCAGTTTCGCACGCTGAGCTGTGTTCGCTGTCAACACGCTGGGACGAGACCGGCGAGCCGCCGCTACTATCGTTCATTGGAGTCGATCTTGGCGCCCGCCGGCATCTCACGCGCGGGATGGCGGCGTTCATCGGCTACGAAATTGCGGCCGAATTTGATGACCGATCGCTGGCGCGTCATGCGGCACGCAACCTCGCCCGACTAGCGCGCCATGCGCTGATGCACGGCGGTCTTGCGCCCGATGAGTCGTATCAAGCGACGGACGGAACCCGTCTTGGCCTGACATTCGCGGACGATGATTCACTGCCGAAATTGGTTACCATCGTCTTTCAATCAATCCGTAATGGATTTGCTTCTGGCTGACCGGCGCTTCCCAAACTCGTTACCCTGTTCAGATGGGGAAGATCGAGCAAAACCCGCGCAAACCGTTCTCGACGGTTAATCGGCCCGGCACACCCAATTATCGCGAAGGCTGGGTCCGCCACCACCTGCACCCGATGCAATGCATGCGCGACCCAGACTTAGCGCCATTTTTGCTCGCAATGCGCGATGACGGCTTCCACCTCGACAATTTTACCACGAACGGCGTCTTGCTGCCTGCCCTGCCGAGTCAAAGTGCGTCGAGCGGTCTCCCGCTCCATGTCGGTGGTCATGTGCATTACAATACGCAGATCATCAGCGAGCTTCATGCGATTCGCGCATTTTGCGAATCGATTCGGTCGCAGGCGTGCCGTCGCAAAGTCGCGCTCCATGGGTTGCGGGGATCTCAGAGAAGGGCGCGTCTTGCCATTCTCGACCAGCGGGCAAAGCACATGAACCGGGTTGTTTTAAACGGCCGGACCGACGGCGATCTCGACATGTTGATCGGTCGTATGTTCGCGCGAAAATCGCAACAAACTACTGAAAAAAAACATAAAAAAAGTGCGGCTGGCGCGCCGCACTTTTTATATTACCCAATCGTCAGACTTTAACATCGCTGGGGCGCGCCGTTCCCCAACGAACGTCTCAGTTGGGGTCGATCGACGAACCACCACTTGGGCGGCCCGGACCAAAAAGACTCTCAACTACAATGCTCATGATCATGGCGTATGCCCTCCACTTAACAATTTCAGTTAACGCAGAATTAGGCATCTTTCAATATTATTTGTTAACCTTATTTACTCGTGTCTCGGTTCTTCATGTCATTTCCAGGGGTTGCGGCGCTTAAGTCTTCCTTGACGGTTAACCGCATAAACAGGCGGGATGACGTCGGATCGCCGCTCCCGCAGGATAGCCTCCACGCCGCGCGCCACGTCTGCGCGTACAACCCGGGCGGCAAATGACGGTGGCCAGCCGACCAGCATGGCTGTCCTTTTAGTCGAGGTCACAAACGCCGGTCCGCTGCGGCGCGCGCTGGGTTTCGAACGCTGGAGCGATGCGTTTCTTGCGTTCGTCAGCGCCGCAAAATCGCTCAGCGGCGGCGGTCGGATCAGCCATTTTTCGTGGGACACGGTCTGCCTCGTTTACGATGCCATCACAGTCAGCGATCTTGAGCTGAATTTCGCAACGCTGGCGCGGATTGAATGTGGCGAAGAAGTGCCCGAATCAGACTTGTCGCGATTTCAACATATTGCAGGCGGCGCGTTCGGCATCGACGAGATCGATGCGCTTGAACGCGCCGAACAAGCGCTCGCGGACGCCAAGCTGCGCGGGCATGGTCTGCTGGCCAGAACTGATGCGCTGGCGCGGCCCAAAGCACAGATCGATCTGGCTGGCGATCTGGCGCTTGCTGTCCCGCGCGGCGAGTTGTTTGTCGTGTACCAGCCAAAAGTCCATGTCCGTCAGCGCGTGATTTCCAGCGCCGAAGCGCTGATCCGCTGGCACCATCCTTTGCTCGGGCTTGTCATGCCCGATGCGTTTATCAGTCTCGCCGACGAAACCGGCGAAATGCGTGTCATCACGCTTTGGACACTCCGCCAGGTAATCGCCGACCAGCAACGTCTGGCAAAGTCAGGCCATTCCTTGCGCATATTCGTAAACATATCGGGCGTACTGCTGACGGATCGCATATTCATCGATGCGGCCTGCGCATTGATCGAAGACAATAATGCGGAAATCGGGTTCGAGATCACCGAGACCGCGGTCATCCGCGATCCCGATATTGCGATCGCCAATCTTGAACGTTGCGCCGCAATGGGAATAACGCTGGCGATCGACGACTATGGATCGGGGCTGTCGTCGCTGTCCTATTTGAAGCGATTGCCGGCGACCGAACTCAAAATCGACAAGATGTTCATCACGCAGCTGACCAGCAGTCACCGCGATCCCTTGATCGTGCGGTCGACGATCGACCTTGCGCATGCGCTCGACATGGAAGTGACCGCAGAAGGCGTCGAAACGCCTGCCGCGTTGGCATTGCTCACGGTCATGGGATGCGAGATGGTGCAAGGCTATCTCATCAGCCCGCCGCTCGAACTGTCGGCATTCGAGAACTATCTTAAAGACTATCGCTTCGAAGCCTTGCAAACCAGCGTCGAGCCGACGGTTCACCGGCCCGCGAGTTTCTGGAAACGGGCGTGAAGCGATTGAGCCGGGCATCGCATTTGCGGCCGTTCCGCCAGATACACTGGATGGTCGCGCAGCTGTGCCTGTTTTGTGCCTGCATCGTCTTCGTGGTGCCGGTACACGCAGCCGCAAACGCTGAAGCGATCAAGGTCCAAAAGCTGCTTGAAAGCGCCCGCGATCAACTGAATGTCAGTCCCGAAACCGCGATTGCGATTGCGGAAAGATCGGGGTTGATTGCGCGTAGGGCACTATCCGAAACTGAGCGTGACCCGTTGCTGTCGGAAGCCGATGCGGTTATCGCCCGGGCGCTTATCGGCCTCCGTCGGATTGATGACGCTGAACGAGTTGTAAAGCGCGCGTTTGCGCGCCGCACGATCAGCGAGATCGCGCCGAAAGTCATCGGCGAACTAACATTGTCGATCGGCCGCATAAGCCAATACCGCAATGACGTGCAGGGCGCGCTTGGTGCGTTCCAGAAAGCCTATGCCATATTTCGCGCAGCAGGTGAAAAGCGTTCGCAAGCATTAGCGCTGCAAAGCATTGCGAAGCTCTATGTTGACGGCGGCGATGGTGCAAACGCGATCAAATATTACACGCAGTCAGACGACGAGTATGTCGGTGACCCGCTCATGTCGCTGTCGTCGCGCAATAATCGCGGGAAGGCATACTTGTTTATGTCGAAACCGCGTGAAGCCGAAGTGGAATTTACACGTGCACTCGAAGCGGCCCGCCAGATCGGCAGCGAAAAATATTCAACGCGTATTCTCAGCAATATTGCTCAGGCCCAAATTGCCCAGCGTCGTTTTGCGGAAGCGTCGGCAACAATTGACCAGGCATTTGCCTCGATGCAAGCGGATGACGCGGGCGACGAGGCATGGCGCTTGTGGTGGATGCGCGCGCAGATTGCTTTTGCCCGAAATCGGCTCCGCACCGCAACAGTAGCGATCGAACGCGCGTTGCAAGGTGTCGATCCACAAACGAGTGAGTCGTCGTATCGCGACGCGCATGGCGCTGCTTTCGAGATTTATCGCGCTACCGGTCGTGAACGGCTTGCGCTGATCCATGCCGAAGCGGCGTGGCGCCTCGATGGACAGGTGGCAAAACTCACGGCGACCAACAGCGCGGCACTGATGGCGGCACGTTTCGATTTCGCCAACCAGAACACGCGGATTGCGCAACTTAAGGCAAAAGAACTCGAGCTTCAGCGCAATTTTCTGATCGCGGTCATCGCCGGTGGCGCGCTGGCCTTGCTTTTGCTTAGCGCAGGCTTAATCCTTATCACGCGAAGCCGTAACAGGGAAAGAGCGGCAAAGCTGTTGCTTGCACAGACCAATCGTGATCTTGAAAAGGCGATCGCCGCGAAAATGGAATTCCTCGCCACAACCAGCCACGAGATCCGGACACCCCTGAACGGGATCCTCGGCATGACGCAAGTGATGCTGGCCGACCGCAAGCTCGGCTCGACATTGCGCGATCGTATCGGGATTGTGCATGATGCGGGTGAGGCCATGCGCACGTTGATCGACGATATTCTCGATGTCGCAAAGATGGAAACCGGCAAGCTGGCGGTCGGAACGGGCACCGTTGACCTGAAAACGACATTGCAGCAGGTGGCCCAGGTCTGGCGGTTGCAGGCCGAAGCCGCAGGCGTAGGTCTGTCGCTGGCGCTCGATGATTGCCCCGATGTCATCGAAGGTGACTCAGGGCGCATCCGCCAGATTGTTTTCAATCTCCTGTCCAACGCCATGAAATTTACCGAGCATGGCAAGGTCGAACTTTCGGTGCGCGTTGTGGATGGCAGCAAGGGGCAGCGCATCCAGATTGCGGTGCGTGATTCGGGGATCGGCATTGCGCCCGAGTGGCATGAGTCTATTTTTGAACTGTTCCAGCAGGTCGATGGCGGCACAACGCGTAAATATGGCGGAACGGGGCTTGGCCTTGCAATCTGCCGCAATCTGGCGCGAGCGATGGGCGGGGATATTTCAGTGGAAAGCGAAGCGGGTTTCGGTTCGACGTTCACGTTGGATTTGCCACTCGTCGTGCCGACCGCGGTTGCGACCCTGCAATCGCAGGGCAGCGAAACGTCGAGAGCCGTGCTGGTTATCGAACATAATCCGCTGACGCGCGGTATGATGCGCGCGATATTGATGGCGCGCTTCGAAGTGATTGCTTTTGTTAGTGATGTTGCGGAGGCCTCTAGCTACCTTGCGCTGGAGAGTGTCGACTGGATTGTGGCTGACGCTGCGTCGGTCGACGACTTTGATCGCCTGTTTGACGCCACGGATTTGCCAATTCTCGTTGTCGAAGGGACCGATCCACTGCCAGCCAACGTTCGCGAGCGCGCCGAAGTGACGCTGGCGAAGCCGCTGACAAAAAATGCGTTCCTGAATGTTTTTGCAGAGGTGAACGCGCCGATGGCGGTGGTGGCGTGAAACTGTTGTTCGTCGAAGACGACGCCATGAACAGGCGTGTCGTAAAAGACATGTTGAACGTTGCCGGTGTCCTGATGGACGAAGCGGACGGCGCGCAGGAAGGGCTGCGCATGATCGATGCCGCCGAATATGACCTCATCCTGATGGATTTGCGCATGCCGGGCATGGATGGCCTCGCTGCGATCGGCGCGATCAGGCAGCGCGTCGATGCCAAAGGCCGGCTGCCCATCATCGTGCTGACGGCCGATGCAGCAGCAGGCCTTCGCGAAAAATGCATTGCGTCGGGCGCAGATGAAGTGCTGTTCAAGCCCGTGTCGATGCAATCGCTTTTCGATGCAATCGCCGTCCTGATGGTTGGCCGCGACGGCGGCGATGCCGTTATTTCGTGAGTGGCACGCTGGGCAGGCATGTGACGGAATGCTATCGGGCTTAGCGGAGGCTCCGCATGACTCACGTTCTCGTCCGCCGCACTGCCATTGGTGATTGCACGATCGGCAGCACGGGCGTGCCGCAGATCGGTCCCGGCGAGGTGCGCCTGGCGGTCGAGCAATTTGCGGTGACGACGAACAATGTGACCTACGCCGCGATGGGCGATGCCATGCATTACTGGGATTTCTTTCCCGCCCCTGACGGTTACGGAATCGTGCCCGTTTGGGGTCATGCGCATGTCGAGGCATCCAACGTCGAGAGGTTTGCCGTCGGCGAGCGCATTTACGGTTATCTCCCGATGGCGTCGCATCTCGTCGTGCGACCCTGCGCCGTCAAAGCGGGCAGTTTCATCGATACCACGCCGCATCGCCAGCATCTCGCTGCGGCTTATAATCAGTACCGCCGCTTGTCGGCAGATCCGGGGCATGACGCAAGCCGTGAAGACCTGCGTGCCGTCTTCGAGCCATTGTTCATGACAAGCTGGTTGATCCGCGCCATGTTTGCAGGGCAAGGCTGGCATGGGGCTGACACGCTGGTGATGACCAGCGCATCGTCCAAAACCGCGCTGGCGCTTGCCCATGGCGCCAAAGCGCAATCGCCAGAAATCGCGCGGATCGGGCTTACGTCGCCGGGTAATATGGATTTTGTGCGGTCGACTGGCTTGTACGATCGCGTGCTGCCTTATGATGGCACTGCCGCGCTTGCGGGAGCGAACGCGGTTTCGGTGGATTTTGCCGGAAACGGTGTTGTGCTGCGCGCCGTTCATGACGCGGTTGGCGATGGTCTCAAATATTCCTGCCTCGTCGGCTTGACGCATTGGGAAAGCCGCGGTGGTGCCGGGGACATGCCGGGGCCAAAGCCGATTTTGTTTTTTGCGCCGACCCATATGGCCGTGATGCGTGACACGCTGGGCGCCGAGGGCTTTGGCCGGGCGGTGTCGGAAAGCTGGAGCAGCTTTGCCGCTGCCGCCGAAAAACTGGTGCGGATTGCGCCTGTCGAAGGACTGGCGGCCGGGGCAGTGGCATTCAAGGCCCTGGCCGATGGGGACGCAAGGCCCGACGTCGCCATCGTTGTCCGGTTGGCCGGTTAATCCGCCAAATCCGTGAGCCGCACGCTAATCCTGATCAGCTGGGACGGCCGCTCGCCGCCACTCGATCCTATTACGCCCGACGCCGTGCCCGATTTCGAAATCCTCCTGTTCGATTACAGCGGCGGGACAGCGCCTGCGTCGGCGGCATTGCCGATCCATCACCGGTTATCGCAAAAAACCGAATGCAAGGGGCAGATTTTCGCAGCCTTCAGGGATTATCTGGTCCAGTCGCCGGCTACCTATGATTATGTCGCGCTTATCGATGACGATATCGCTGTCAGCGTTTCAGCGTTAAATGGAGCCATCGCACTTGCGGCGGAGGCAGCGCTCGACAGCTTTTCGCTGTCGTTGACGCCTGACAGCTTTGTTAACCACACGCGCTTTGTGAGGAGATCGGGCAGTGTGATGCGTGCCATGCCGTGGGTTGAAGTGATGATGCCCTTTTACCGGCATTCGCTTTATCTGGCTGCGGGTCCCTATTTTGAAGGGTCGGTTTCATCCTACGGCATCGACCAGTTCGTGATGCCGATGGTCTGCAAGATCACGGGGCTGGACCGCGTGGCGCTGATCGACGCTTTTTCCGCGGGGCATCACCGGCCTGTGACAAGTGACGGGCGTGTTTACTCAAACGGCATGACGGCGCATCAGGAACGCGCCGTTCTCCGGCAAAAATGCATTGCCGAAATCAAATCCACGAGGCCTGAATTGCGGGCAACGCGGTGGTTTTACCGGACCTTCGCGCCGTTGAACGGGCCGGGGCGGTTCTGGTCGCTTTATCTGGCGTGGCCGGTCCATGTGGGGCAGCGGCTTGTGTCAGCGATCGTTAAGCGGCATGGCCCAGCGCGAACGCACCATGGACCCATTTGAGAAACCAGCCGGTGACGGCGCCGGAACGAGGACGAACGGCATCGCCGACATGGTTGGCCATAGCGCCGCAACGGCAATGCCGGGCGATCCAAAGCCACTCGACAAGGCCAAGGGCGGCGTGATGAAGTATCTCGGGCGGGCGATCTCGCTTGCGGTTCTTGTTGCTGTCATCCTGCAGCTTCGCCAGCTTGATTTTCGCGATGTCTGGTCGATCATCCCCACCTCGCCGTTATTCTGGATCGCCTTTCTGGCAAATTACTTTTATCTTTCGCTGGCGGATTGGGTAATCTTCAAGCGGCTTTGGAATATCCCGTTCTCGGGCGTCATCGCGCTGCTGCGCAAACAGATCGGCAACACGTTGCTGTTCGGCTACGTTGGCGAACTCTACTTTTATGACTGGGCGCGCAAGCGGGCCGATATTGTCGGTTCGCCTTTCGGTGCCGTGAAGGACGTCGCGATCCTGTCGGCTGTGACCGGCAACGTGGTGACACTTATATCCGTGCTGCTCGCATGGCCCCTCGTTTCGCAAACACGGATGGGGATTCCCTCGAACGTCATCTGGTCCTCGATCGCTTTCATTGTCGGGTCCACAGCCGTCATCCTCTTTTTCCGGCGACGTTTGTTCAGTCTGCCGAAAGCGGATCTTTGGTATGCCTCGGCCGTTCACATGATCCGGATCATGCTTGGTCTGGGTCTGACTGGATTGTGCTGGCATCTGGCCTTGCCCGAGATTGAACTCGTGTGGTGGGTCGTGCTGTCGGTTGCCTCAATGCTGATCGGGCGTTTGCCCTTTGTGTCAAATAAGGATTTTGTTTTTGCAGCGGTTGCTGTGTTTCTGATTGGCCGTGATGCGGAAATCCCCGCCTTGATGACGATGATGGCAAGCCTTATTCTTGCAATGCATGTCGGATTGGGTCTGATCTTGATGCTGAGTGACGTTGTTTCGACGGATAGGAATGAATGAAAATTATTGCTGCGCCATTGCTTATATTTGCGCTGACCGGTGCAAAATTGCTGTCCTCGCCGTCGCTGGGCCAAGCCGAAGGGCGATGCCGCGCGGATGAAACCGGACCCGCACTGATGATCAATGTGGTCGGTTTCAAAGATCGCGGCGGCACGATCAAGGCCGAGCTTTATCCCGCCAACGATAAGGATTTTCTCGCCGACGATAATGTGCTGATCAACGCCGGGAAAACTTTCCACCGCGTGGTGATCGATGTGCCCAAATCAGGAAATGTTCAGGTGTGCATTCGTGCACCATCGGCCGGCGCCTATGGCCTGTCACTGCTCCACGACCGCGACGGCAATCGTAAATTCGGACTCTCGATCGACGGCGTGGGTTTTGGCAGCAATCCGAAAAGCCTGGGGCCGTTCAAGCCGAAAGTCGCTGTCGGTCGCGTCGTCGCCGGGAGCGGCCTTACCCCGCTAACGGTCCGTTTGATGTATCGACGTGGACTCATGTCGTTCGGCCCGATTAAATAGCGCGCATGAAGATCGTCGATGTTTGTGCGTTTTATTCGCCGCAGGGTGGCGGGGTCAAAACCTATATCGATCGAAAATTGATTGCAGGGCCGGCAGCGGGGCACGAAATTGTCGTTATTGCGCCGGGACCCGAAAACCGGGTCGAGGAACGTGGGGCCAACGCGCGGATCATTTTTCTGGAGCAGCCGAAATTCCCACTTGACCGCAAATATCATTATTTTCGCGATGAAGTAGCGCTGCACGCAACGCTCGACGCCGAGCAGCCCGACTTTATCGAAGCGTCGTCGCCTTGGCGCAGCGCGCGGCTTGTCGGCGAGTGGGCGGGTCCCGCGCCGCGCTCGCTGATCATGCATGCCGATCCGCTTTCGGCCTATGCCTATCGTTGGTTCGGCGCGATTGCATCGCGCGAGACGATCGACAAGCAATTCGGCTGGTTTTGGCGCCACTTGTTGCGGCTAAACGAGCGCTTCGATGTCACGGTCACGGCCAGCCAGGCTTTGAGCGAGCGATTGATCGAAGGCGGCATGCGCAATGTTGTGACCAATCCGATGGGCGTGGCAGCCGGCGTTTTCTCGCCAGCGCTGCGCGACGAGGCACTTCGCATCCGCATGCTGGAACGGTGCGATTTGCCGTCCGACGCCACATTGTTACTGGGGGTCGGCCGTCACCATTCGGAGAAGCGCTGGCCGACCGTGATCGAGGCTGTCACCGCCGCAGGCGCAAAAACGCCGATCGGGCTTGTCCTTGTCGGCGACGGTCGCGAACAATCGAAGGTATTGCGCGCGACGGAGGGCAATCCGCATGTGCACCTCGTCTCGCCACTCAGCGACCGCCTTGAACTGGCGCGGCTGTTCGCCAGTGCAGACTGCTATATTCATGGCGGCGATGCCGAGACCTTTTGCATGGTCGGCGCTGAAGCGCGCGCGTCGGGACTGCCGATGATCGGACCGAACGGCGGCGCGATTGTCGACCATATCCGCGATGCGGGCGGGTGGTTGTACGAACCGGGCAATGCCGCCGAAGCGGCGCAGGCAATCGAGGCATTTCTTGCCGAGCCACGCGGTGAGGCTCGCCGCCGTGCGGCGCTGCTCGCGCCGTCGGTGCGGCTCATGGATACCCATTTCGACGAGTTGTTCGCGCTTTATACCAGGCTTGGCCAAGCGGATCGGGCCGCCGCGTGATTGCCCCGCTTGTCGCAGCGATCGGACTTGGCGGCACGAAGATCAACCTTGCCGTGGGAACCGGCCCCGATGACTTGCGCGCAGAGGCGGTTATCCCGACCACCGATCCCGCAACCACGATCAGCGCGGCAATCGATTTCCTATCGGCGCACGGCGGCTTCGAGGCGGTCGGCATCGCATCCTTCGGGCCGGTCTGCCTCGACAAAAACGCGCCCGACTGGGGTGCGATCACGGCAACGACAAAGGCCGACTGGTCGCACACACCGGTTGCCACGCCCATCGCGGCGGCAACAGGTGTTCCTGTCGCGTTCGACACCGACGTCAATGGCGCAGCCTTGGGCGAATATCGCTGGGGCGCATTACGAGGCTGCGGCGTCGGCCTTTATCTCACCGTCGGGACCGGGCTTGGTGGCGGCCTCGTCATCGATGGTGTGCCGCTGCATGGCCGCATTCATCCCGAAATGGGACATATGCGGTTGAAGCGAACAGCGGGTGACGAATTTGCGGGCGTCTGCCCGTTCCACGGTGATTGCCTCGAGGGCCTTGTTTCGGGACCGGCGATCCACGCGCGGCTCGGCCATTCGCTCAGTCACACCGAACCCGGTGATCCCGGCCGCGACTTGGTCATCGATTCGCTGGGTCAGGGATTGGCAAACCTCGTGCTAACGCTGTCGCCGCACCGCATTGTCGTCGGCGGCGGTGTCGCCAAGACGCCGGGGTTCCACGCCGAGGCCACCGCGCGGATGGTGCATTGGCTGGGCCGCTATGTCGACATTCCCGATCATTTCGTCGTGCCGCCGTTGCTGGGCGATCGTGCCGGCGCCGCAGGCGGGCTTGCGCTGGCGCAGGATTTGCTGAAACGTCGCGCAACAGAGGGTGGATTCGACTGATGTTTAACAAAAATGAACAACGGCCTGTCGCGCGCAGCGGCAGTGGTACGATGAGTTTTCTCGGCGCCGAAGTCACGATAACGGGCAATATCGGCGGGCAGGGCAATTTGCATATCGACGGGCGCGTTGACGGGGACGTGAATTGTGCTTCGCTGATCATCGGCAATGCGGGGCAGGTAAACGGGAACATCACAGCCGACGATGCCAAGATTGCCGGATCGGTCACGGGAACCATATCGGCCAAAGTGCTGACCATTGAAGCCAGCGCGCGGATTACCGGCGATCTGAGTTATGACTCGGTCAGCGTTGAAACCGGCGCGCAAGTCGAAGGGCGCGTGAAGCGGTTGACACGCGAGGACGCCGGTGGCCTGAAACTGATCGCGAACGAATAGGCTATCGCGTTTCGAACGGCCGGATGCCCGGGCCAAGTTTGTTGGGGCCGATGGCGAGGCGGTCGCGGCTCCAGTTTGCGACAAAAACGGGATTGAGCGGTGCACCGGGCGCGAGCGATGCGGCATTGCCTTCGACCCGCAGCCCTGTCGAAGGGTTATCGCGCGCTTCGGCCGCGACCGCGATCAGCGCACTGTGATTTTCCTTGCCTTTGCCCTGAACAAATTCGTTGCGCGCGATGAGGCCGACCGATCCGGCAGGCAGGTCGATCATGTAATTCGTGTCGCGTCCGCCGGTGTCGTCGAAGCTTGAATCGATGATCTCGTTCACGGCGGCGCGGCTTTTGACATAATGACCGCCGGTCCCTTTTTCGAAGCGGCATTTTGAAACGGTGAGCTTGCCGTAACCGCCGACGTAGATCGAATGCGCGCATCCTTCGGGCGGGCAGCCGCCGAGACCCGAAAAGGTCGAGCGCTCGATGGTGATCGTCCCCGCTTCATAGGGGCCGGTCAGAATGCCCTGTTGCGAATTGCGAAACGTGGAGCGCGTGACCAGCAAATTACCCCATTCGAGCCGGATGCCCGCACCATTGCCGTCGCGCACGGCGATGTTTTGAAACACGATGCCGTCGACGACAGCGTTCATGCCGTTGAAGATCAACGTGGCTTTCCCCGCGCAGGCGCCGCCGTCAAAGATCGCGGTCGATGGCATAGCGGCGCGCAGCGTGACCTTCTGCCCGCCGAATGTTGCGCAGTCCTTGTAGGTGCCGGGGGCAACGATGACCGTTCCTTCGCCTTTGCCGATCGCGTCGAATGCTTCGGAAAGTTGACGGTATCGCTGTCCGCTTCCTTCGACAGTGAATGCACCACCCGATTGTGCCGCAGCAGGACCGGCCAGCACGGCGAGCGACAAAACGTGGAGCGTTCTCATGCACAGAGATCTATCAGGCACGCTTCAATCAATCCAGATTCGGCCGCAACCAGCGGCGCGCGGTGTCGGGATCGACACCGCGCCTTTTGGTGTAATTAGCCAGTTGATCCTCACCGACGCGCGCGACGCCGAAATATTCGGCTTCGGGATGCCCGAAGTAGAAGCCCGAGACAGCAGCGGTCGGCAGCATCGCGAATGACTCGGTAAGCGTGAGCCCCGTATTCGCATTCGCATCGAGCATATCGAACAGGATCGGTTTCAGGCTATGGTCAGGGCACGCCGGATAACCGGGTGCCGGGCGGATGCCGCGATATTCTTCCTTGATGAGGGCTTCGTTGGTCAGTTGCTCGCCGGGTGCGTAGCCCCAGATTGTCGTGCGCACATGCTGGTGCAGGCGCTCGGCGAACGCCTCGGCGAAGCGGTCGGCAAGCGCCTTCAGCAGGATGTCCGAATAATCGTCCTTGTCGGCCTGAAAGCGCACGAGATGCGGTTCGATCCCGTGGATGCCGACGGCAAAGCCGCCGATCCAGTCGCCGTCATGGTCAATGAAATCAGCAAGGCACATATTAGGGCGATCGCCGCGCTTGGCGATTTGCTGGCGGAGGAAGGGCAGGCGGATGTGCTCTTCGGTCTCGACCATATGGACGATGACATCATCGGCTTCGCGCCGACACGGCCAAAGGCCGACGACGCCGCGTGCGGTCAGCCACTTCTCGTCGATCAATTGCTTGAGCATCGCCTGCGCATCGACCCACAGATTTTGTGCGGCCTCGCCAACGACATCGTCGGTCAGGATCGCGGGATAATTGCCGTGCAATTCCCACGCCCGGAAAAATGGCGTCCAGTCGATGACGTCCGCCAGATCGGCCAGATCCCAGGCGTCGAAAACGTGCAGCCCGGGCTGTTCGGGTGGCGGTGGCTTCAGATGCGCGTCATAGGGAAAGGCATTGGCGCGCGCGTCTTCGATGACGATCAGCGCATTCTGCCCCTTGCTCGCGCGGACTTCGCGGACGTGGGCGTAATCGTCGGCAAATGTTTTGACATAGGCAACGCGGCCCGTGTCACTGACGAGCGCAGTCGCCACACCCACCGCGCGGCTGGCATCGAGGACGTGGATAACCGGCCCGTCATAGGCTTCGTCGATGCGCAGCGCGGTGTGGACTTTCGATGTGGTTGCGCCACCGATGAGCAGTGGCATCGTCATTTTTGCACGCTGCATTTCTTCGGCGACTGTCACCATTTCGTCGAGGCTCGGCGTGATCAGCCCTGACAGGCCGATGATGTCGGCATCGTTCTCGTTCGCGGCTTCGAGGATCCTGGTCCACGGCACCATGACGCCCAGATCGATGACTTCATAACCGTTGCACTGGAGCACGACGCCGACGATGTTCTTGCCGATGTCATGCACGTCGCCCTTGACGGTGGCCATGATGATCTTGCCCTTGGCGCGTGCGCCGGGCTCCTTGGCGGCCTCGATGAAGGGGATCAGGTGCGCGACTGCCTTTTTCATGACGCGCGCCGATTTGACGACTTGCGGCAGGAACATCTTGCCGCTGCCGAACAAGTCGCCGACGACATTCATGCCGTCCATCAATGGCCCTTCGATGACTTCGATGGGGCGCGGGAACAGCTGGCGGCATTCCTCGGTATCGTCGACCACATACATGTCGATGCCTTTGACGAGCGCATGTTCGAGGCGTTTCGTGACGTGCCAGCCGCGCCATTCTTCGGCCGCTTTTTCGGTCGCGGCGTCGGTGCCGCGATATTTCTCGGCGAGCGCGACAAGGCGGTCGGTCGGCGTTTCGTTGTCGTTTTGCCCACCTGTTTTTGGGGCGCGATTGAGAATGACGTCTTCGCACGCGTCGCGCAGAACCGGGTCGATCGCGGCGTAGATATCGGGCTGTCCGGCATTCACGATGGCCAGGGCGAGCCCCGCCGGAATGGCATGATAGAGAAACACCGAATGCATCGCGCGGCGCACAGGCTCGTTGCCGCGAAAGCTGAAGCTCAGGTTCGAGAGGCCGCCCGAGAAATGGACATGCGGGCAGCGGCGCTTGATCTCGCGCACGCCTTCGATGAAATCGACCGCGTAGTTATTATGCTCTTCGATGCCCGTCGCGACGGCGAAGATATTGGGATCGAAAATGATGTCCTCGGGCGGAAAGCCGATGGTCATCAACAGATTATAAGCGCGCTCGCAGATTTCGACCTTGCGCTGCTCGGTGTCGGCCTGACCCTTTTCATCGAACGCCATGACGACGACCGACGCGCCATAATTCATGCATTTGCGTGCCTGCTCAAGGAATTGCGCTTCGCCTTCCTTCATGCTGATCGAATTGACGATCGGTTTGCCGCTGACGCATTTCAGGCCCGCTTCGATCACCGACCATTTCGAGCTGTCGATCATGAACGGCACGCGCGCGATGTCGGGTTCGGCGGCGATCAGCTTGACGAAGGTTTCCATCGCCACGAGGCTGTCGAGCAGGCCTTCGTCCATATTGATGTCGATGATTTGCGCGCCGTTTTCGACCTGCTGGCGCGCGACTTCGACAGCTGCGGGATAATCGCCCGCCATGATGAGTTTCTTGAACGCCGCCGAACCAGTGACGTTGGTACGCTCGCCGATGTTGACGAAAAGAGGGACGGGTGTTGTCATGGGGTTCCGTTCAGGCGGCAGCGAGCGTCATTGGCTCGAGACCCGCAAGCCGCGTGGCAACCGGCGGGCGCATTACGGTGCGCGCGGGCAATCCGGCGACGGCTTTTGCCATTGCGGCGATATGCGCAGGCGTCGACCCACAACAGCCGCCGAGAATGTTGACCTGCCCCGCGTCGGCCCATTCCTTGACCAGTGCTGCGGTCTCGTGCGGTAGTTCGTCATATTCGCCGAGGTCGTTGGGCAGGCCCGCGTTCGGATAAACCATGATCAGCGTATCGGCGATGGCGCTGAGCACCTTGACGTGCGGGCGCAATTGCTGCGCACCGAACGAGCAGTTGAGGCCGATCGTCAGTGGTTTGGCATGGCGTACGGCATACCAGAATGCCTCGACGGTATGGCCAGAGAGATTGCGCCCCGACAGGTCGGTGAGCGTCATCGAGATCATCATCGGAATGTCGCGGCCCAGCGCGTCCTGCGCTTCGAGCACCGCCATGACGCCGGCTTTGGCATTCAGCGTGTCGAACACCGTTTCGATCAGGATGAAGTCGACGCCGCCCTCGATGAGCGCATCGACCTGTTCGCGGTAAACGTCTTTCAGATAATCGAAGTCGATTTCGCGAAAGCCGGGGTCGTTCACGTCGGGGCTGAGTGACAAAGTCTTGTTCGTCGGCCCGATCGCACCGGCAACGAAGCGCGGCCGCCCATCCTTCATTTCATACTCATCAGCCGCTTTCCGCGCGATTTGCGCGGACGCGACATTGATTTCGCGCACAAGATGTTCGGCGGCGTAATCGGCCTGGCTGATCCTGTTCGCGCTGAAGGTGTTGGTCGACACGATGTCCGACCCGGCTTCGAGATAGGCGCGGGTGATCATGTCGGGCACATCCGGGCGGGTCAGCGCGAGGATGTCATTGTTGCCCTTGGCGTCCTTCGCCAGCGCCAGATCGCCCATGTAATCGGCTTCGGCGAGCTTCCAGTTCTGGATCTCGGTCCCGAAAGCGCCATCGGTCAGCAGGATACGCGATGCGGCGGCTTCAATAAAACGGTCGCGGATACTCATGCGGCTTTCTCCAAGGCAGAAGCTTGCGGCCGCAGGCCGAGCAGATGGCAGATCGCGTAACTGAGTTCGGAGCGATTGAGCGTGTAGAAATGGAATTGCTTGACGCCACCTGCATAAAGGCGGCGGCAAAGTTCGGCAGCGATCGTTGCGGCGACGAGCTGCCGCGCCTGCGGATGGTCGTCGAGCCCCTCGAACAGCCGCCCCATCCACGGCGGCACCGACGTGCCCGTCATCGCCGACATTTTTTTGATCGCAGCAAAGCTGCTGACCGGCATGATGCCCGGCACAATCTCGGTATCGATGCCCGCTGCTGCTGCGGCATCGCGGAAGCGGAAGAAGGTTTCGGGTTCGAAGAAAAACTGGCTGATTCCGCGCGAGGCACCTGCGTCGAGTTTGCGCTTGAAATTGTCGAGGTCCGATTGCGGGCTCGACGCATCGGGATGCGTTTCTGGGTATGCGCTGACCGAGATTTCGAACGGATGGCGTTTGCGCAATCCCTGGACCAATTCTGCCGCCCCGGCATAGCCCTCCGGATGCGCTTCGAACGCCTTGCCCGCCGTTGGTGGATCGCCGCGCAACGCCACGATATGGCGCACGCCCGCGTCCCAGTAAGCATCGGCGATCTCGTCGATCTCGGCGCAAGTCGCTTCGACGCAGGTCAAGTGGGCGGCCGCCGGAATCGACGTTTCACGGGCAATGCGGGCGACGGTATTGTGCGTGCGTTCGCGCGTCGATCCGCCCGCGCCATATGTGACCGACACGAAACGCGGGCGGAGCGGGCTCAGCGTTTCGATCGACGACCACAATGTTGCTTCCATGGCTTCTGTTTTGGGCGGGAAGAATTCGAAGGAGACCTGCGCATCGCCAGCGAGATCGGCAAAGAGCGGTTCGGCGAGCGCGCGACGCGCTTCTTCGAATTGGGACAGCGTAAAGGTCATGCAGCAAGTGCCTTATAGTGGCCCGGGCGCGTGCCCAGCCAGAGTTTGACCGTGAGTTCGCCGCCATCGAGCGTTTCGGTTTCGGAAAGCGTTAGTCCCGCCGCCCTCAGCCACGCCGCAATCTGCACATCCGAAAAGCCGAGGCGAGCATGCGCGTCCCGCGTGCGCAGCTCCTCGCGCTCGTG
>JBGSMP010000183.1:0-16038 GCA_041740105.1 Sphingomonadaceae bacterium | reverse complement strand
ATCCGGATGCATATCAATCGCGAGCTGGGCGAACTGGAAGACGGTCTCGACGCGGCCGAGCGCGCGCTGAAACCGGGCGGGCGGCTTGCCGTGGTGACGTTCCACAGTCTCGAGGATCGCCTCGTCAAGAATTTCATGCGCTTGCGTTCGGGCAACGAGCCGGCGGGTTCGCGTCATTTGCCGGTGCGCGCCGATGGACCGGTGCCGACATTCGACCGAGTCGCCAAACCCGTTCGCGCCACTGACGCCGAGATCGCGCGCAACCCCCGTGCGCGGTCCGCCACCTTGCGTTCGGCGCAGCGGACCGTGGCGCCAAGCTGGACTTCAACCGAAAGTGCTGCCTCATGATTGTGCAACGTTTCAAAGCCGTGGGATGGGTCGCGTTGGTCGCTATCGCGGCGACGCTGTTGTATCTGATCTCGCTGCAGGTTGCCGTCGAGCGCGGCAAGCTCGAAGCGGTCGAAGCGCAGATTGCGTCGGCGCATCGTGAACTGCGACAGCTTCAGACCGAACTGGGCACCCGCGCGTCGATGCGCCAGCTCGAGCGCTGGAACGGTGAAGTGCTTGCTCTTTCCGCGCCGAAAGCGAGCCAGTTCGTCAACAATGGCGCGCAGCTGGTCGCGCTTGATCTCGATGCGGAACGTGCAACGCCGAATGCGCCCCCGCCGGTCATGGCGTCGGTTGCCGTGCCGAAGCCGGTTGACGTGACGGTCGCAGCGCTCCCTGATGACATTGTAGTTAAAAGGATTACAGCAGCAGCCATCGCCCAGCCCGCCCCGCCGAAACCGCAAGTCCAGCGCGTGGCGATGATCACGGCCGTTTCGGCGCGCGAGATTGCCCAGATCGCCCAACTGGAGAGCCGCAACCGTCCGTGACCACACTGATCGCTCGACCGCTGCGAATCCGCGCCCAGGGCCAGCGACAGGCGTCGCTGGTCGTCGCACATCAGCGGCTGATGCTCATCATGCTCTTGTTTATGGCCGCCGTGACGATGATTGCGCTGCGGTTGCTGTGGCTCTCGATTTCGACCGATGCCAATGCAGCAACGAGCAGCGCGAGCTTGATCCCGAAACGCGGCGACATCGTCGATCGCAATGGTCAGGTACTCGCGCGCACCATCGACGCTTGGTCGATCGGCATCCACGCCAACAAACTGCTGAATGATCCAGAAGACCTTGCGCCCAAGCTTGCGGCACTGATGCCCGAACGAAGCGAAGCCGAATATCTGGCCATCCTGCAGTCGAAAGTGCGCTTTACCTATCTGCGCCGTCGCGCGCTTCCCGATCTCGTTGCCAAGGTCAACGCCCTTGGCGAGCCCGCAATGGGTTATGCCCGCGAGCCCGAGCGCCTTTATCCGCAAACGACGCTTGCAGCCCATGCGCTGGGCTTTACCGATTTCGACGGGCGCGGCGTGACCGGCATGGAGCGTGTCCTCGAAGACCGGCTGACCAATCCGGTGACGCGCGGCAAGCCCGTGGCTCTTTCGATCGATTCGCGCGTTCAGGCAGCAATGGAAAGCGAACTTTCAGCGGCCATGCTCGATCAGCAGGCCAAGGGGGCCACCGGCCTGATCCTCGATGTCCATACAGGCGAACTGGTGTCGATGGTCTCGTTGCCGGTATTCAACCCGAACAAGCCCGGGCAAGCCAGCGATGATTCGCGCCGCAACAATGTGACGCAAAGCGTGTATGAGCTGGGCTCGACCTTCAAGGCGCTGACCTTTGCTCTGGCCATGGATACCGGCGTGGTGCCGTCACTGTCGCGGCGGTATGACGCAACCCAGCCGGTCGCGGTCGGGCGATTCCGGATCAAGGACGATCACCCGACGGGCCGCTGGCTGAACGTGCCCGAAGCGCTGGTCCATTCATCGAACATCGTGACCGCGCGGATTGCTGATCAGCTCGGTCGCGAGCGGATGGAAGCCATGTTCCGCAAACTGCATTTCGATACGGCTCCTGACGTCGAGCTGAAGGAACGCGGTCGTCCGATCTGGCCTTCGGATTGGGGCCGCGCGACGGTCATGACGTCGGGCTACGGGCACGGTATCGCGGTCACCCCGTTGCATCTCGCCAATGCCTATGCCGCACTTGTCAATGGCGGCATCTGGCGACCATCCACCTTGATGAAGATCGAACCCGGCAAGGCGCCCAAGGGATCGCGTGTCTTCAGCCAGAGCACCAGCGACAAAATGCGCGCCATGCTGCGTATGGTGGTGGTCGACGGGACGGGGCGCAAAGCCGATGCAGACGGCCTGCGCGTCGGTGGCAAGACAGGGACAGCCGAAAAAGCGGGTGCGGGGGGCTATGCCAAGCATAGCACCGTATCGACATTTGCGGGTGCCTTTCCGATGGATGCGCCGCGCTATGTCATCATCGTGATGTTCGACGAGCCCAAAGGCAGCGCCGAAAGTGCGGGCCAGCGGACGGCAGGCTGGGTGTCCGCGCCGGTGGTCAGCAAGGTCGTATCGCGGATCGGGCCGCTGCTAGGCGTGACGCCTGACATGAACCGCGAGATCGACTTAGCCGAAATGACCCCGCTGCTCTGGAAACCGAAGGGCACGCGCTGATGCGATTGGGTGCGCTCCTTGGCACCGATGCAAGCGCGGAGGTGTCGGGGTTTGCCATCGACCATCGCAAGGTCGCGCCGGGCACGGTGTTCGGCGCATTCAAAGGCGCGCGGTTTAACGGCGAAGATTTCATTGCCGATGCGATCAAAGCGGGTGCTATCGCCGTCGTCTCATGCGCCGGTCCGCGCGTTGATGGCGCGGCGCACGTCACGTCTTACGAGCCGCGCCGCGACTTCGCGATGTTTGCAGCGAAATACTTCGCGCCGTTTCCGCAAACCACGATTGCGGTGACAGGCACCAACGGCAAAACATCGACCGTCGAACTAACGCGCCAGCTCTGGCGAATGGCAGGCCACCATGCCGCAAGCATCGGGACGCTAGGTGTCACCACGGCTGACGAGCGCGTCGTAACCGGGCTGACCACGCCCGACATCGTGACGTTCCTCTCCAATATGGCGGGGCTTGCCCGCGAGGGTGTGACCCACGCTGCATTCGAGGCATCGAGCCACGGGCTTGACCAGTATCGCACGGAAGGATTGCCGGTGCAGGCGGCAGCTTTCACCAATCTCAGCCGCGATCATCTTGATTACCACGGCGATATGGCGGCGTATTTCACGGCCAAGCTGCGGCTGTTTTCGGAAGTTGTCGATGCCGACGGCACCGCTGTGGTCTGGCAGGACGACGAGGCATCGGATCGTGTGATCGACCTCGCGCGCGAGCGCGGTCTCAAACTGGTCGGTGTGGGCACGCGCGGTGGCACACTGCGCCTGCAGTCGCGTGTGCCGACGCAGCTCGGGCAGAAACTGGTCGTTGCGCATGAAGCGGTCGAACATTCGATCAATTTGCCTCTGATCGGGGCGTATCAAGCCGCCAATGCGCTGGTGGCGGCGGGTCTGGTGATTGCAACGGGCGGTGACGTGAACACGACGCTGGCCAATCTCGGTCGCCTTCAGGGTGTCCGTGGGCGGTTGGAACGCGCGGTCATCAGCCGGACCGGGGCACCGGTTTACGTCGATTATGCGCATACACCCGATGCACTGGCGGCCGCGATATCGGCGCTGAAGCCGCACGCTGTCGGGCGGCTCATCCTCGTCATGGGGGCGGGCGGGGACCGCGATGTCGGCAAACGTCCCGAAATGGGACTGATTGCCGAAGCCATGGCGGATCGTGTGATCGTCACCGATGATAACCCGCGTGGTGAAGATCCGGCGGTCATTCGTGCAGCGATCCTGTCCAAAGCGCCCGAAGCGACCGAAATCGGCGACCGTCGCGCCGCGATCGCCGCCGCAATAGGCGAAGCCGGACCCGACGATATCGTCCTGATCGCGGGCAAGGGACACGAGACCGGGCAAACTGTCGGCGCCAAGGAATTCGAGCGGGTTTTGCCCTTCGACGACGTCCAGGTCGCGCGCGAGTGCGCAGCATGACGCCGCTGTGGACCGCCAGCGACATCGCAGGCGCAACGGGCGGCACGGCATCCGCTGACTTCGCGGTCAACGGCATTGCCTTCGACAGTCGCGAGATCGGCGTTGGCGATCTGTTTGTTGCAATGACCGGCGAGAACGACGACGGACACCGGTTCGTCGATGGTGCTTTTGCACGCGGCGCGGCAGGCGCGATCGTTTCGCAACCCGTTCCCCATCCGCATATTCTGGTCGCCGATACAGCGGCCGCGCTGAATGCCCTCGGTGTCGCAAGTAGGGCGCGTACGGTAGCAAGAGTCGCCGGCGTAACGGGCTCAGTCGGAAAGACGGGCACCAAGGAGGCTCTTGCTGCTGCACTCGCGCGGACGCCGGACATGAAAGTCCACCGCTCGGTGAAAAGCTACAACAATCACACCGGGGTGCCGTTGAGCCTTGCGCGGATGCCTGCGGACAGCGACTACGCGGTCTTTGAAATGGGGATGAACCACGCGGGCGAGATTGCCGAGCTGACGGCGATGGTTCGGCCACATGTTGCGCTGATCACTGCAATTGCCCCGGCACATATCGAATTTTTCGCAAACGAAGCCGCGATTGCCGATGCCAAGGGCGAAATCTTCGGCGGCCTTGAACCGGGCGGAACGGCAATCATTCCGTTCGACAGCCCGCACCGCGACCGCCTGATTGCGCATGCCAAACCTTATGCCGAAAACATCCTGACCTTTGGGTTTGGCGCGGGCGCCGATGTTCGCGCGCATCAGGCAGTGGCAACGTCGCGCGGAAGTTTGATCACGGCACGATTGCCCGATGCCGAACTGTGCTTCACGGTTGCCCAGCATGGCACGCACTGGGTATCGAATGCGCTCGCCGTCATTGCGGCTGTCACCGCCTTGAGCGCTGATCTCGCGGTTGCAGGGCTGGCGCTTGCCGAACTTGAAAGCCTAACCGGGCGCGGCGCGCGATATGATCTGGAAAACGGCGCAATGCTCATCGATGAAAGTTACAATGCCAATGCCGCGTCGATGGCGGCAACCCTGAAGGTGCTTGCCGACGAGCCCGCGACCCGCCGCATCGCTGTGCTTGGTGAAATGCGCGAGCTTGGCCATGAAAGCGAAGCGCTGCATGCGGGCATTGCCGCGCCGCTGCTGGCGGCCGAAGTCGCGTTTGCGTTGCTTGTTGGGCCTGCCATGGCGCCGCTGGCCGAAGCAATCGAGGGAAAGGTTGAATTTCGCCACGTGGCCGATACTGCCGACGCTATCGATTTGTTGCCGCCAATGATCGCACCGGGTGATACGATCCTTGTCAAAGGGTCGAACGGTGTTGGCCTGTCTGCGCTCGTTTCCGCGCTGAGGAACGCCTGATGCTGTATCTGCTTGCCGAATATCTGGGCTTTCCAGGCGTGACCAATCTGCTGCGTTACTTGAGCTTTCGCACTGGCGGGGCGGTCGCGACGGCATTGTTCCTTGGCATGCTGATCGGGCCCAAGTTCATCGGCTGGCTGCGGGTGCGGCAAGGCAAGGGGCAGCCGATCCGCGAAGACGGGCCGCAATCGCATTTCGCCAAGCGCGGCACGCCGACAATGGGCGGATTGATGATCCTGACAGCGCTCGGCGTTTCAAGCTTGCTTTGGATGGACTTGCGCAACCCCTATGTCTGGGCGTGCATCATCGTGACGTTCGGGTTCGGGCTGATCGGCTTTCTCGACGACCTCGATAAGGTCCGCAAATCGAGCCACAAAGGCGTATCGGGCCGTGTGCGCTTGCTAGGCGAGTTCATCATCGCCGGCTTCGTTGCGTGGCTGATTACGCGCTATAATGGCACCGAACTTTACCTGCCGTTTTTCAGCGATTTCAGGATCGACCTGGGGCCAGCCTATATCGCCTTTGCCGCGTTCACGATTGTCGCGTTCGGCAATGCCGTCAATCTGACCGACGGGCTCGACGGGCTGGCGACCATGCCGGTGATCATTGCCAGCGTGGCGTTCATGATCATTGTCTATTTGGTGGGGAACGCGAAATTTTCAGCTTATCTCGGCATTCCCTATGTCGCGGGGGCAGGCGACCTGGCGATTTTCTGTGGTGCGATTGTCGGCGCGGGGCTCGCGTTCCTGTGGTTCAATGCGCCGCCTGCCGCTGTTTTCATGGGCGATACGGGGAGCCTTGCGTTGGGCGGTGCACTCGGCGCGATTGCGGTGACCGCGCATCACGAAATCGTGCTCGGTATCATCGGCGGACTGTTCGTGGTTGAAGCGATGAGCGTCATCATCCAGGTCGGCTATTACAAGCGCACCGGCAAGCGCGTCTTCAAGATGGCGCCGATCCATCATCATTTCGAACAGCTCGGCTGGCCCGAATCGACCGTCGTGATCCGCTTCTGGATCATTGCCATCGTGCTTGCGCTGGCGGGCCTTTCGACATTGAAGATCCGGTGATTACGTCGCGCACTTGGGCGGGGAAGCGCTATGCGGTGCTCGGGTTGGCGCGCTCGGGACAGGCGACGGTAAGTGCGCTGCTGGCGAGTGGTGCGGAGGTGGTGGCGTGGGATGAAGATCCCCAGCGCCGTCATCCCAGCGAAAGCTGGGACCCCATGAAGGATGCGCGCACTCTACCGTCCGGAGATCCCAGCTTTCGCTGGGATGACGTGAGTGAGATTGAGCTGACTGGCTTCACCGCCGTCATCGTATCCCCCGGCGTGCCGTTGAACCGCCATCCGATTGCAGTCCACGCGGCATCGTTCGGCGTGCCGATCATCGGCGACATCGAACTGTTCGCGCAGGCCCGTGCCGAATTGCCGCCGCACAAGGTCGTCGGGATTACCGGCACCAATGGCAAATCGACGACGACGGCGTTGGTGCATCATATCCTGAAAACCGCAGGCGTGCCGACGACGATGGGTGGCAATATCGGGCTGCCGATCCTTGGGCAGGAGCCGCTTCCCGCAGGCGGCGTCTATGTGCTCGAACTGTCGAGCTTCCAGATCGACCTGACGTTCAGCCTCGATTGCGACGTGGCGGTGCTGCTCAACATCACGCCGGATCATCTGGATCGGTACAATGGTTTTGAAGCCTACAGGTCTTCCAAACTGCGTCTTTTTGCGATGCAAGGACTGTCTGAACCCGACCACGCGGCGGTAATCGGTGACCGAAGCCTATCTGCTCTCATACCGAACAACACGATGTTGCTGGCGCTCGACTACGGTGATCGATCAGCAAAATGGCCGAGCTTGCAGGGGCCGCACAACGCCCAAAATGGAGCGTGTGCTCTCGCGGTTTGTGAGGTGCTGGGGCTCAAAGACGTCGTCGTGGAGCACGCCCTGACGACATACCCCGGCCTCGCACACCGGATGGAGCGCATCCGCGAGAAGGACGGCGTCCTATACGTCAACGACAGCAAGGCGACCAACCCGACCTCGACCGCGCCTGCGCTTGCCGCCTATCCGGTGATTCACTGGATTTTGGGCGGACAGGCGAAGACGAACGATCTCGATGCTTGCGTCCCGCATCTGAACCATGTCAAAACCGCGTTCACCATTGGCCGAGACAGCGCGATGTTGGCCACCATATTACGTGATAAAGGCGTTGCCGTGTCGCAGAGCGTGACGCTCGACCAAGCCGTCTGGCGCGCGAGCATTACGGCAAAACCGGGCGAGACAGTCCTGCTGTCCCCCGCCTGTGCGTCGTTCGATCAGTTTCGCGATTTTGAAGACCGCGGCGATCGGTTCCGCGCGCTGGTGGAGGCATTATGACCGCAATCGCACGCGGCACCGCGCGGGTAAAAAAGTCGGTTGCGAACCGCTTGGGCCGTTCGGACCGCTCGGCATTCGGCCTGTGGTTTTGGGAAATCGACCGCGTCCTGCTGCTGCTCGTTTTCGTGCTGATTTCCGTCGGCCTGATCGCCGTCGCGGCCGCCTCGCCATCGGCGGCGGCACGCTATTCGGGCGGGAATGTGACGGTCGCGCCGCTCAATTATTTCTGGCGGCAGCTTGTCTGGGTGTCGCTTGGCATTCCCGTGATGCTCGGCGTGTCGATGCTGCGCGTCCAGCAAGCGCGTCGGCTCGCGCTATTCGGTGCAGGCGTGTTCAGCGTCCTCCTCGCGATGGTCCCTTTGATCGGCTATGAAGTGAACGGCGCGCAACGCTGGATCAATTTCGGCATTGCCGGGATCGAGCCGTCCGAATTCCTGAAGCCGCTGTTCGTCGTCAGCTTGGCCTGGCTGCTCAGTCTGCGCGCACATGACGAAACACTGCCAGTGATCCCTGTCAGCGGCGTGCTTGTCGCGCTTATCGCTTTCTTCCTGATGAAACAGCCCGACTTCGGCCAGACGATCATTTTCTGCACGGTGTGGCTGGCGATGCTGATGCTGACCGGCCTGTCCTACCGGATCATGGGCGTCCTCGCGGGCTGCGGTGCGGTCGGGATCGTTGCGGCTTATCTATTCTATCCGGTCGCGACGCAGCGGATCAATAATTTCCTGTTTCAGGCCGGCGACACCTATCAGGTCGACAGCGCCTATGCGACGCTGACGGCGGGCGGATTTTTCGGGACCGGGCCGGGTGGTGGCGAAGCCAAATTTCGCCTCCCCGAAGCGCATACCGACTATATTTTTTCGGTGATCGGCGAAGAATTCGGGCTGCTGGCGTGCATCGCCATTGCCTGCCTTTTCCTTGCCATCGTCGTGCGCGTATTCGTGAAGCTTCTGGACGAGGAAGACCCGTTCATCGTGCTTGCTGCCGCTGGCCTGACGACGCAGTTCGCAGTGCAGGCGCTGATCAACATGGCGGTCAATGTAAACCTCGCGCCGTCGAAAGGTATGACATTGCCGTTCATCAGCTACGGCGGATCGTCGATGCTGGCGTTGTCGATGGGCTTTGGCCTGCTGCTGGCCTTTACGCGGCGAAATCCGTATCTCAAGCGCTCGCCCTATGTGGTGCGGTGGAGCAAGCGGTGAGCATTTCGAAGCATTTCGTTCTGGCCGCAGGCGGCACGGGGGGCCACATGGTGCCTGCCCATGCGCTGGCCGCCGAACTGATCCGGCGCGGACATCACGTCATGCTGATTACCGACGAACGCGGCGCGAAGATCCCCGGACTGTTCGACGGCGTTGAAGTGCACATGCTTCCCGCCGGGCGGATCACCAAAAATCCGCTGTCGTGGTTTTCCGGCTGGCGCGCGATTCAGCGCGGACGGATGATGAGCTACAACCTCTTTAAGGAATTCGGTCCGTCGGCGGTCGTGGGCTTCGGCGGCTATCCGGCGTTTCCAGCACTGCTCGGGGCAAAGCGCGGTGGCGTGCCGACGGTGGTGCACGAACAGAATGCCGTGCTCGGGCGCGTTAACCGGATGGTCGGCGGATGGGTCAATGCGATTGCGACCTCCTACCCCGACGTGGAAAGGATGAAGGACAATTGGGCACACAAGACGCATCTTGTCGGCAATCCCGTCCGCGCCGAAGTGATCAAGATCCGCGACCAGGATTTCCCGCCGCTTGATGACGATGGCATTTTCCGCATTCTCGTGACCGGCGGATCGCAGGGGGCAAGCGTCCTGTCGCGCGTCGTGCCCGACGGGCTCGGCATGCTCCCGCTGAATTTCCGGCGGCGGTTGCAGGTCACGCAACAATGCCGTACCGAGGATCTGGCGGGCGTTAAAGAACGCTATGCGCAGCTCAGTATCCCCGCTGATTTGGCGACCTACATGCCTGATCTTCCGGATCGGCTGAGTTGGTCGCATCTCGTCATCGCGCGTGCCGGTGCCTCGACCATTGCCGAACTGACGGCGGCAGGACGTCCGGCAATCCTGATCCCGCTGCCCAGCGCGACCGATGATCACCAGACAGCGAATGTGCGCGAGATGGTCGATGCCGGGGGCGCGCGCGCCATCGACGAGCAAGACTTCACGCCGGTCGAACTGGCCAAGCAGATGCAGAAACTGGGGCTCGACGCGCTCGGGCTCGCCAATGCCGCCAAGCGCGCGTGGAATTGCGGGCGCCCCGATGCGACGCGCCATCTGGCCGATCTGGTCGAAAGCATGGGGCCAGCACCAATCGGGATGCAACCCGCCAGCTTCAAACCGGCCTACGCATCATGAGGGGTGTCGCGACCGACATCGGTACGATCCATTTCGTCGGCATCGGCGGGATCGGCATGTCGGGGATTGCCGAAGTGATGCACAATCTGGGCTACAAGGTGCAGGGCTCCGACGTTGCCGACGGCTATGTGATCGAGGGTTTGCGCAAGCGCGGGATCGCGGTTGCCATCGGGCATGATGCCGACAATCTGGGCGATGCCGCAGTGGTGGTCACGTCGACGGCGATCAAGCGCGCGAACCCCGAAGTCGCGAGCGCCTATGAGCGCCGCATACCGGTCGTGCGCCGCGCCGAGATGCTCGCCGAACTGATGCGGCTGAAATCGACCGTTGCGGTTGCGGGCACGCACGGGAAGACGACGACAACGAGCATGATCGCTGCGATGCTCGATGCGGGCGGCGTGGACCCCACTGTGATAAACGGCGGGATCATCAACAGCTATGGATCGAACGCGCGGCTGGGTGCGAGCGACTGGATGGTCGTCGAGGCCGATGAAAGCGATGGCAGTTTCCTGCGGCTCGACGGGACGATCGCGGTCGTCACGAATATCGATCCTGAACATCTCGATCATTACGGATCGTTCGAGGCGGTCAAGGACGCCTTCGTCGAATTCATCGAAAATGTGCCCTTTTATGGGGCTGCCGTGCTGTGCCTCGACCATCCGGAGGTCCAAGCATTGCTGCCGCGCGTCCGCGACCGGCGGATCGTAACCTATGGCTTCAGCGCTCAGGCCGACGTGCGCGGCGTCAATGTCGCGCCGGGCGCAGGCGCAAACCGTTTCGAAGTGATCATCCGGCATCGTGATGGTTCGACGAGGAGCATCGAGGATATCGTTTTGCCGATGGCGGGGCGGCACAATGTCCAGAACGCACTGGCGGCGATCGCGGTGGCCATCGAGCTGGGGCTCGACGATGCGACGATCCAAAAGGGCTTCGGGGCGTTCGGCGGGGTCAAGCGGCGCTTTACCAAAGTCGGCGAGACTGGCGGGGTGACGATCATCGACGATTATGGGCATCATCCGGTCGAGATCAAAGCCGTGCTGTCGGCAGCGCGTGAAGGCGTGCAGGGCCGCGTGATCGCGGTCGTGCAGCCGCACCGCTATTCGCGGCTTGGCGGGCTGATGGATGAATTTGCGCAAGCGTTCAACGATGCCGATGTCGTTTATGTCGCGCCGGTTTATGCAGCGGGCGAAGTCCCGGTGGAGGGTGTCAGTGCGGCAGCTTTGGTGGAGCGCCTCAAAGCGCGCGGGCACCGGGCGGCGGCAGAAATTGCCGATGCGGATGCACTGGCCACTGCGTTGGCGGGTGAGGCAGTTGCGGGCGATATGGTCGTCTGCCTCGGTGCCGGTGACATCACGAAATGGGCAGCGGGGCTGACCGATGCGATCGAGGAGGCGCGGGGGTGAGTGCGCCCGTTCCCGATACACGTCATCCAAGCGCAGGCCTGGATCCCTTGCAGAAGGAAGGCACATCTTCGTCAGGAGATCCCGGCTTTCGCTGGGATGACGGTGTAGCGATCCGCGGAAAACTCACACCCAATGCGCCACTCGCCCCGCTTGTGTGGTTCAAATCGGGGGGGCTTGCCGACCAGCTGCTCGAGCCTGCCGATGTTGCTGATCTTCAGGATTTTCTGCGGAGCAATCCTGATCTCCCCGTTTGGCCGCTGGGGCTCGGTTCGAATCTTATCGTTCGCGATGGCGGTGTGCGCGGCGTGACGGTTCGATTGGGCAAGGCTTTCGCTGCGATCAAGGTGGATGGCAATCGCCTGACATGTGGTGCCGGTGCGCCAGGGATTTCGGTGGCGAGTGCGGCGCGCGACGCCGGTGTTGCCGGTCTTGAGTTTTTGCGCGGTATCCCGGGCACCGTCGGCGGGGCCGTGCGGATGAATGCCGGCGCTTACGGGCGCGAGGTAGCCGATATTCTTGTCACTGCCGACGTCGTGCTGCGCTCGGGCGAGATGCAGACGCTGGGGCCCGATGATCTGCAATATACCTATCGCCATTCGGCATTGCCCGAAGGGGCCATTGTTGTCGCCGCCACTTTTGCCGGTGTTCCCGGCGCGCCCGCCATCATCGGGGCCGAGATGGACCGGATCGCCGCCGAGCGCGAAGCCTCGCAGCCGCTTCGTTCGCGGACTGGCGGATCGACGTTCAAAAATCCGGAAGGGCACAAGGCGTGGGCGCTTGTCGATGCCGCAGGCTGTCGCGGGCTGCGGCGCGGTGATGCGCAAGTATCTGAAAAACATTGCAATTTCCTGCTCAACCTTGGCGCGGCAACAAGTACTGACATTGAGGCACTGGGCGAGGACGTGCGGAGTCGCGTATTGGCGGCCACCGGCGTGCATCTCGAATGGGAGGTTCAGCGGGTCGGAACACGTTTCGATTCCGAAACAATGGTGGAAAACAATGATTCCTTGGACTAACTTTAGACTAACCTTTGGACGGCGGTCATGAAAGTCGCGGTTCTCTTGGGTGGCTGGTCCGCCGAACGCGAGGTGTCGCTGACCAGCGGCAACGGCATTGCCGATGCGTGTGAGCGGCTGGGGCATGAGACGGTGCGCGTCGACATGGACCGCAATGTCGCGCAAGTGCTGGCCGCGCTCCGCCCCGATGTCGTCTTTAATGCGCTGCACGGCACGCCGGGGGAGGATGGCACGGTGCAGGGGATGCTCGATCTGATGCAGATCCCCTATACCCATTCGGGTTTGGCCACGTCGGTAATTGCCATCGACAAGCAGCTGACCAAGCAGACGTTGACGCCGCACGGGATCCGCATGCCGGGCGGGCATGTCGTCAAATCGGAAAGCCTGTATCTCGGCGATCCGTTGCCGCGGCCCTATGTTTTGAAACCGGTCAACGAGGGATCATCGGTCGGCGTGGCCATTGTTACCGCGGAAAGCAATTGTGGAACACCGATCAGCCGTGATGCCGCAGGGCCGTGGCGGCAATTCGATGAGCTGCTTGCCGAACCGTTCATCCGTGGCCGCGAACTGACCACCGCCGTCATCGGCGATCGTGCGCTGGCTGTAACCGAACTGAAGCCCAAAAGCGGCTTTTACGATTATGAATCCAAATATACCGATGGCCTGACCGAGCATATCTGCCCCGCCAACATCCCTCAGGATATTGCCCAAGCCTGTCTCGACATGGCACTGAAGGCGCACCGTGTCCTCCGCTGCAAGGGAACCTCCCGGTCCGATTTTCGCTGGGACGATGAAAAGGGTGTCGAGGGTCTTTTCCTGCTCGAAGTCAACACGCAGCCAGGTATGACGCCGCTCAGCCTCGTTCCCGAACAGGCGAAATATCTGGGCATTTCCTACGAGCAGTTGGTGCAGACGATATTGGACGACGCAAGATGACGACGGGGGCAACAATCAAGCGAGGCAAGCGTCCCACCGCAACGCGTCGCGCAGGCGGGAAGAAGCCGCCGTCGATGCTGACGCGCGCGATCGGTGCGATCCCGATCAGTGCTGCGACGTGGCAACGGATGGCGACATGGACAATCCTTGCGACAGCGGGCGGTGCGATCCTTGCGATCGCGCTCTTACTCGGCATTCCCGGTTATATCGGCGGGCAGATTGCCGAAGGCGTCGGTCGCGCAGGCTTTGCCGTAAAACGTGTCGAAGTAACAGGGATCGACCGCATGGAGCGCCTGACGGTTTACGCCGTTGCGCTCGACCAGAATTCGCGCGCGATGCCGCTGGTAGACCTCAACAAAGTCCGCGAACAATTGCTGCAATATGGCTGGATCAAGGATGCGCGCGTCTCGCGTCGGCTGCCCGATACGCTCGTTGTCGACATTGTCGAGCGCAAACCGGCAGCGGTGTGGCAACATGGCGGGCAGCTGTCGCTGATCGATCAGGGCGGCATTGTTCTGGAGCCTGTCGCACTCGACGCGATGCCCGATCTGCCGCTGGTCATCGGTCCTGATGCTAATGTTCAGGCGACCGAGCTGACCGAATTGATGACGCATGCGCCGCGGTTGAAGCCGATGCTGGCGGGCGCAACCTGGGTCGGCGGGCGGCGATGGGATTTGAAGTTTCAATCGGGCGAGGTCCTGGCGCTGCCCGAAGGCGAGAAAGCATCGGCGATCGCCATCAACAAGTTTTCGGCGCTGGACGGGAAAGACGGATTCCTCGGCCGTGGCTTCGTGCGCTTCGACATGCGCGACCCGTCGAAAATGTTTGTCAGGGTTGGTAAAAACAAACCGGCGATCGACAAGCCGACCGAGAATGCCGAGAGCAATGATGGAGGGAATGCGTAATGGCCGCACCGCGCCGCGAAAATCTGATTACTGCGCTCGACATCGGTTCATGGAAAGTGTCGGCCCTGATTGCCGAGCGCGGCGAACAGGGTGAACTGACTGTGCTCGGCACCGGCCAACGCGAAAGCAAGGGCGTCCGGCGCGGCTACATCGCGGACATGGACCTCACGGAAAAGGCCGTGCGCGAAGCCGTCGAGCAGGCGGAACGGATCGCCGGCATTAATATCGAAGATGTCTGGGTGAGTTTTTCGGCGGGCGGCCTGATCAGCGACATTGCGTCGGTCGAAGTCGAGTTGGGCGGGCACCGCGTCGAACAGGACGATATCGACGAATTGCTGGCCGCCGGCCGTCGCTCGATCGACCCCGAAGGACGTATGGTCCTGCATGCGCAGCCGACGCTTTACACGCTCGACGGATTGAAGGGTGTCAAGAAGCCGCTCGGGCTGCATGCCGATACATTGGGCGTCGATATCCATGTGGTCGCGGCCGACGGGTCGCCGGTGCGCAATCTCGACTTGTGCGTGCGCTCAGCCCATCTCGAAGTGAAGTCGATCGTCGCGTCGCCGGTCGCAACCGGTATGGCGTGCCTGTCGGAGGAAGAGCGTGAGCTGGGCGTCGCGCTGGTCGAAATCGGTGCGGGCGTCACCAATGTCTCGCTGTTCGCGGGCGGGTTACTTGTCGGGCTGACGTCGATCCCGTTCGGCAGCAATGACATCACCGACGATATTGCCAGTGCGTTCGGCACGCGGCGGACGCAGGCAGAGCGGATGAAGTGCTTCTTCGGATCGGCAACCGCGTCGCCGCGCGACAATCACGATATGCTCGAAGTCGCGCCGCTTTCGACCGATGAAGAACCCGGTGAGACGGCACGGATCACGCGGGCGGCCCTGATCACCGTGATCCGCCAGCGGCTGGAGCATCTTATGGGTGAAGTTGGGAAAGCGCTAAAGGAACTCGGCTTTACCGGACCCGTCGGGCGCCAGGTCGTCCTGACCGGCGGCGGGGCTGAATTGAAAGGATTGGCCGATTATGCGCAAGGGACGCTCGGCCGTGCGGTGCGCATCGGGCGACCGCGCAATATCGTCGGTCTCCCCGAAGCGCACAGCGGGCCGGGCTTTGCAACGCTTGCGGGTCTGGTTCATTATGCAGCGTCGGATCCGGTCGACCTGCGCGCCATCGTGGCGCACGGGCAATTGGTGACGCGGATGCCGGTCGGCGGGTTTATGTCACGGATGATGGCTGCATTCCGCAGCGGATATTGAAAAAGTTAACAAAAACGCGCCGACGTTAATTTTTATAGTGAATCGGCGAATCGAATAGTGCACTAGTGGCGTACCGGTTTCTGGGGGGCGGCCATTACCCGCTTGCAATGTCGAAGGGGACATGAAGATGAGCATCGAATTTCTTGCACCTGAGGTGGACGAACTACGGCCGCGGATCAGCGTGATCGGCGTCGGCGGCGCGGGCGGCAATGCCATCGCCAACATGATTGCATCAAACGTGCAAGGGGTCGACTTCATCGTCGCGAACACCGATGCGCAGGCGCTGAACACCAGTTCGGCCGAGCGGCGCATCCAGCTTGGGCTCAAGATCACGCAAGGCCTCGGTGCCGGATCGCGCCCCGAAATCGGCAAAGCGGCTGCCGAGGAAACCATCGATCAGGTCGAGCGCGCGCTCGAAGGCGCGCACATGTGCTTTATCGCCGC
>JBGSMP010000173.1:0-4724 GCA_041740105.1 Sphingomonadaceae bacterium | reverse complement strand
GCGCGGGATCATCCGCGAATCGGTGGGCGACTGGCTGGCCGCGTCGCGCCATGCGGCAGCGATTGCGGCCGTGCGGATTGCGCATCCCCGTCATGGCGGTGCGGGCGCGCTTTACATCGTGCTGCGTCGAACGCGTTAGTTTGCGGACGCAAAGAACCGTTTGAGGACGCCGCTGTAGATCTCCGTCAAGGCATCGATGTCGGCAAGCGCCACGGCTTCATCGAGCTTGTGCATGGTTGCATTGCACAGGCCGAATTCGGCGACGGGGCACAGCTTGACGAGGTAGCGCGCGTCCGACGTGCCGCCGGTGGTCGAAAGATCTGGCTTCAATCCGGTGACATCCGTGACAGCATCGGCAATCAGACTGCTGAGCGGCCCCGGCGGCGTCAGGAATGCTTCGCCCGAGACTTTGGCCGTCACGACCGCGCGCGGGCTTTCGGCAAGAGCTAGGGTGCGGATGCGTTCGACCAGCGCGTCGCCATTTTGAAGATCGTTGAAGCGGATGCTGAGCCGGGCGCTGGCTTTTGCCGGAATGACGTTCGTGGCCGGATTGCCGACGTCGACGGTCGTCACCTCGATGTTCGAGGGCTGAAACCAGTCGGTGCCATCGTCCAAGTGGATCGCCCGGATTGCCGCGAGGATGCGGACGAGCGGCGTGATGGGATTGTCGGCAAGATGTGGATAGGCGACATGGCCTTGCGTGCCCGCAACCTCGATCCAGATATTGACCGAGCCGCGCCGCCCGATCTTGATGGTATCGCCGAGGCGATGCGTGGAGGTCGGTTCGCCGACGAGGCAGACGTCGGGGACCAGATCGCGCGCGCGCATCCGTTCGATCAGTGAGACCGTGCCGTAGGTTGCTGGACCTTCCTCGTCGCCGGTAATGATCATCGTGATCCGGCCCGCGCTTTTGTCGGTGCGCGCGGCTGCAGCAACGAACGCTGCAATCGCGCTTTTCATGTCGACGGCGCCGCGCCCGTGAAGCAGATCACCCTGAACGACAGGCTCGAAAGGATCGGTTGCCCAGCCGTTGCCGGGCGGCACGACGTCAAGATGTCCTGCAAAGGCGAAGTGCGGGCCGGTTGCGGGGCCGCGCGTCGCCAGCAGGTTTTCAACGGGGCCATCGGGCGCTTCACCCGCGATGAACCTTTCGACGTCGAACCCTTCCACCGTCAGCGCGGTTTCGAGCACATCGAAAACGGCACCGGTGGCAGGGGTGATGCTCGGTGCGGCAATTAGCGACTTGGCGAGAGCAATGGCGTGCGACATATTCTCCCTATGCCAAAAATATCGCTCGATACCATCCCGCAGACCAACGCCACCGGTTACCCGCCGCCGTTTGACACCGAGGTGCAGGGTCGTTGGTATCGTCGCCTTGCCCCGGCGAGCGGCCTGACCGATTTCGGCGCAAGCCATGTCGTGCTCAAGTCCGGCGCATGGTCGTCGCAGCGGCACTGGCATGATGGCGAGGATGAGATGGTGATCATGCTGTCGGGTGAGGCTGTGCTGATCGAAGATGACGGCGAAACTCTGCTGAAAGCGGGCGATGTCGCGGCATGGGCCAAGGGCAGCACAAACGGCCATCATCTGGTCAACCGCAGCGATGCCGATTGCGTCTTCGTGGCTATCGGTGGCGGCACGGGGACGGGCGGTGGCTATTCAGATATCGACATGCTGTTCACGGACGACGGGCGGTATACGCGCAAGGATGGGACGGATTATTCAGCGAACCGCGTCTAAAACCGCCGCGCGAAGTTCGGCAATGCCCATCATTTTCTCGCTCGATGTTACGAAGATGGTCGGATGCGCGGCGGGGCGTTTGCGGGCTTGCTCGGTCGTGCGCTGGGTTACCGATTCGAGCTCGGTCGCCTTGATCTTGTCGGCTTTGGTCAGGACGAGGTGATAGCTGACCGCCGCCTTGTCGAGCATGTCCATGATGTCGTCGTCGACGGTTTTAATGCCGTGGCGGCTGTCGATCAGGACGAAGGCGCGGCCGAGCACCTGCCGCCCGCGCAGATAATCATTGATGAGGAAACGCCAGCGCTTGACCATGTCCTTGGGCGCTTCGGCAAAGCCGTAGCCGGGCATGTCGACAAGCCGCAGGGCAGGGGGCGCGCCGACGTCGAAAAAATTCAGCTCCTGCGTCCGCCCCGGGGTGTTCGAGGTGCGGGCAAGCGAATTGCGATTGGTCAGCGCGTTGAGCAGCGACGATTTGCCGACGTTCGAGCGACCGGCAAAGGCGACTTCGGGGAAGTCGGGGTCGGGGAGAAACTCGAGCGTCGGCGCTGATTTCAGGAACGTGACCGGTCCTGAAAACAGTTTGCGCGCAGCTTCGATCGTTTCGTCGTCCACTTACTTCACGATCGGCGCGGCAAGGCCCGGATAGCGCGCGTAAAGCAGTTTTTGCTGGAGGATGGTCAGCAGATTGGTCGTCATCCAGTAAACCTGCAAGCCCGCAGCAAACGGCGCCATGACGAAGATCAGCGCGAACGGCATGATCTTGAAAACCGTCTCCTGCGTCGGGTCCATCGGCGCGGGGTTCAGCTTGAACTGGATATATTGCGTGAAGCCGACGATAATCGGCAGGATTCCGATTGCCAAGAACGCGGGCAGCCCAAGATCGGGGAACAGGCCGAAGAAGAATGGATCGGGCGCGGACAAGTCCTTTATCCAGCCGACGAAAGGCTGATGCCGCATTTCGATGGCAAGCAGCAGCACTTTATAGAGCGCGTAGAAAATCGGTATCTGGAGCAGAATCGGCGCACAGCCCGCCAGCGGATTGATCTTTTCGGACTTGTAGAGCGCCATGACTTCCTGCTGCTGGCGCGGCTTGTCGTCCTTGTAACGTTCCTGGATTGCTTTCATCTTGGGCTGGACGACGCGCATCGCGGCCATCGAAGCGAACTGCTTTTGCGCAATCGGGAACATCACGAGGCGGACCGTGACCGTGAGCAGGATGATCGCGACACCGAAGTTTTTCGTGAGGTCGAACAGCCAGTTGAGATATTTGAAGATCGGCTTCTCGATGACCTCGAACCAGCCCCAGTCGATCGCCTTGCCGAAATGGGTGATGCCGAGCTTGTCTTCATAATCGTCGAGCGAATTCATTTCCTTAGCCCCGGCGAAGAACCGCGAGCTGACCGTCTTTTGCTGGCCCGGTGCGATCATCGCAGGCGCGAGAGCATAATCGGCCTGATAGGTTTTGCCCGCCGCGCGGAAGCCGGTGTCGACGCCAGCGTCCTGCGGCGGGACGAGGGCGGCAAGCCAGAAATGGTCGCCAAAGCCGATCCAGCCGCCCTTCGATTGGAAACGGGTTCCGTTGGCGCCGGCCGCATCGAGGTCTTCATGATCGATGCCGTAATCGACCTTGCCGTTGAACGCGCCGATCGGGCCGACGTGCGCCGTCCACGTGTCGGGATCCTTCGAGATGCCGTCGCGGCTGATATAGGCATAGGTGCGCGCGATGATCGGCGCGGCACTCGTGTTGCTGACGGTCTGCTCGGCGGTGAACATGTAATTGGCGTCGACCGAGAGTTTAATTGTGAACGTCTGGCCGTTCGGGTTTGCCCAGCGCAGCGTAACGGGTGTCGTTGGCGTGAGTGCCGTGCCATCGGCTTGCCAAACCGTTGCGGGGCCGGGAACCGCGATGCCATCGCCCGACCAACCGAAGCCGGCATAATATGCATCGACGCTACCGCCGGGTGAAAGCAGGCGGATCGGCAGCGAATTCTCGTCGATCGTCTGGCGGTATCCGGTGAGGACGAGATCATCGATACGTGCGCCGGTGAGGTTGATCGAGCCGGTCAGCTTGGGTGTCTTGATCGCGATCCGCGGGGTCGCCGCGATCACTTGCGCGCGGTCCTGAACCCTGACGGCCGGCGTCGGGATGACGGCATTGTTCTGGGCAATCGGCGCGCTGCTGTTGGCGGGTTGCGTCGTCGAAGCGGGCGGTGGCGACGGGAAGAAGCGTTCGGAAACCGCGCTCCAGCCGAACAGGACGAGCGCCGACAGCACGACGGCCAGGATCATGTTACGCTGATTATCCACGGTTCTTCAATTCCCCAAAATCACGGTACCGGATCATAGCCATGCCCACCCCAGGGGTGGCAGCGCGCGATCCGTTTTGCGGCGAGCCAGCCGCCGCGACCCGCGCCATGCTTGCCGATTGCTTCGATGGCATAGGCCGAACAACTCGGCAGATAGCGGCACGACGGTGGCAAGACGCGCGACGGGCCGACTTGCCAGCCCCTTGCAACCCAGATCATAAGGCGCGCGATCATCGCTCAAGTTTCGCAACCGCTTTGGCAAGGTCGGCGCGCAGGGTTGCGAAATCGCGGTCGATGCCACCGGTGCGGCCGATGAGGATATGGTCGCTGCCAATTGCGCCATTTGCCACGATGACATCCCGCGCGAGTTCGCGAAATCGACGTTTCATGCGGTTCCGGACGACGGCGTTGCCGATTTTTTTGGTCACCGTGTAGCCAACGCGCTTGGCAGGATCGCCATCGGCGCGGTCGCGCACGAGCAGCACGAAGCCGGGCATCGGTGCCCGTTTGCCTGAATTGGCCGCCAGAAAATCCCGGCGGGCTTTGATCGTGGTTAGGCCGACAGCTTCTTGCGACCGCGCGCGCGACGGGCGTGGATCACGGCGCGACCGCCCACAGTCGACATCCGGTGGCGGAATCCGTGACGCCGCGCGCGGACGAGGTTGCTCGGCTGGAAAG
>JBGSMP010000123.1:0-1802 GCA_041740105.1 Sphingomonadaceae bacterium | reverse complement strand
CGTCGGTCATTTGCGCGGCGTGTCGACGTCGATACCCATTTTATCGGCAAGGCGGCGATAGGCTTGCCGTCGCGCTTCGGCAGCATCGTCGCGCGCCTTTTTTGCGGCGAGTTCGGCAGGTAAATCTTTTGCCTGCTGCGCGCGCGCTTCGGCGGCGGTGCGGTTTGCGGGCCATTGCTTGACGTAGATGATTGTCGGCGGAATCCACTCCTCATCCACTTTGGCATCGTGGACCATGGCCCACAGCAGAAACGCCGGAAACACGCAGGCAAGCGCTGCGAATACGATCTTGTGCTGGCGCGGTGTGCGCGCAAAGTCGCGGAAATCGCGCCAGGCTGCAAGCGGCGACGAAGGGCGGGGGAGGATAGCCATCGCAAATAGATAGAACGCTTTGGCCGACATTCAAAGATGCGTCTTGACCCTGTCATCGGCTTGCGCTTTGTGACTTGCATGACCGAAGCAATCACCGACGCCCTCGCGGCGCTGAACCTGACTCTGCCAACCGCTGCAGCGCCCGTTGCCGACTATGTGCCGACAGTCGAGGTTAATGGCATGATGTTCGTCTCGGGCCAGCTGCCGTTCAAGGGCGGCGAAGTGATGGTCGGACGTCTGGGTGAAGATCGTGATATTGCAGCGGGGCAGGAAGCTGCGCAGGCCTGTGCGCTGATGATCGTTGCGCAACTGAAAGCCGCACTCGGCGATCTTTCCCGTGTCGAGCGTATCGTGCGCCTTGGTGTGTTTGTTGCCAGCGATCCGCGCTTTACCGACCAACCCAGAGTCGCTGACGGTGCCTCGTCGCTGATGGTCGCCTTGTTCGGCGATGCGGGCAAGCATGCACGCGCTGCTGTCGGTGTGCCGGTGTTACCGCGCGGCGCGATGGTGGAGGTCGATGCGATTGTCGCTGTTCGCCCCGCTTGAGCGGCTGATTGCGCCTGCGCCATCGCCCGACCGTGTGGCGTTTCTGAAAGCCCAGCCCTTTGCGCACCGCGGTTTGCATGGGGGCAAGATCGTTGAAAACAGTCGCGCTGCATTTCGTGCTGCCATTGCACTCGGTCACGGAATCGAACTCGATGTTCAGGCCGCCCGCGATGGCGAGGCCATGGTGTTTCATGATGCCTCGCTCGATCGATTGACCGAAGCGACGGGTGCAATTGTCGCCCAGACGCCGGACGAACTGGCCCGCATCGAATTGCGCGGGGCAAGCGAGACAATCGCGCAATTGCCCGAAATTCTGGCGCTGATTGGTGGGGCCGTTCCTGTGCTGATCGAAATCAAGACGGCGGGCACGCGCATCGCGGCGCTGTGCCTGTCGGTCCGCCGGGCGCTTGAAGGATGTCGCGGTAATGCGGCAATCATGTCGTTCAATCCGCTGGTCGGCGCGTGGTTTGCCGAAAATGCGCCAAGAACCGTGCGCGGTCTGGTGATCAGTGAGGAAGGGAAGCGCGGGGCCAAAGGGACGGTCGAGCGCTGGGCGTCATTGGCCAAGGCCAAGCCCGATTTCTTGGCCTACGACGTGCGCGACTTGCCCTCGACTTTTGCCTCGGCCGCGCGCGCGCGGGGCATTCCGGTGCTGACGTGGACCGTGCGCAATGCCGATGCCGAACGGCGCGCTTTTGCCTATGCCGACGAAGCGATCTACGAAAAGCCCGCATGAAAGAGATTCTGGCGCGGGTAGGCGACGGTGTGGCAAGCTTCGAGGCTTCCGCTTGGGACCGTTGCGCGGGTGATGCAAATCCGTTCGTCAGCCATGCTTTCCTGACCGCGCTCGAAACATCGGGCAGCGCGGCGACCAGCGCAGGGTG
>JBGSMP010000122.1:0-1872 GCA_041740105.1 Sphingomonadaceae bacterium | reverse complement strand
GCGGTCGTCCTTTACTTTGTCGACGACGGCGCGACGCGTGAGCACCGGCACGAACCGCGCGACGCCGAGTTCGCACGCTTTTTCGGCGACCCAGTCATACCGCGCACGGCGAATTGGTGCTGCCGCCAGCCACAGGTCGGGAACGGTTTCGCGCGGCCTGAGATGACCAAGCAAACTGACGATCAGATCGCGCTTGGCGAGGACGACCACTTCGGCGAGCCATTCGCCACCGACATCGTCGAATAGTTTCAGCCGCGTGCCAATTTTCACCCGCATGACCGAAATAAGATAATGCGCCTGCGCACCATCGATGCGGATTTCGGACAGATCGGCCAGCGGCGTTGTCACGAACAGACGGATACTGCTTTCGGGTGGCCATGACGGGGTTGCGGGCATTATGAGTGCCTAGCAATGTCCGATGCGATCGTCACCACACCCGACACCGAACTGCGCGGGCTTATCCGCTGGCTTCCCGCGCGCGCCCGGCCCTATGCCTTGCTGGCGCGGTTCGATCGGCCGATCGGTTGGTGGCTGCTGTTCTGGCCCGGCGCTTGGGGGGTGCTGCTGGCCGGGGGGCTCTCGACGCACTGGCCGCTGATCCTGTGGCTGCTGCTGGGCAGTATTGCGATGCGCGGAGCGGGATGCGTTTACAACGATATCGTCGACCGGGATCTCGATGCGCAGGTTGCGCGGACATCGAACCGCCCACTGGTCAGTGGGGCTGTGACGCTGGCGGCGGCTTGGATCTGGCTCGTCCTTCTATCGCTGATTGGCTTTGTCGTGCTGCTGCAATTGCCGCTGCTGGCGCAAATCATCGCGCTGGCCAGCCTGCTGCCCGTTGCGGCTTATCCGTTCATGAAGCGGATCACGTGGTGGCCACAAGCGTGGCTGGGTATCGTTTTTTCTTGGGGCTTGCTCGTCGGCTGGACCGCCGTCGCTAACGCCGTCACGCTGCCGATGATCCTGCTTTACGCTGGGAGCATCGCGTGGGTGATCGGGTATGACACGATCTATGCGATGCAGGACCGCGAGGATGATGCGTTGATCGGCGTCCGGTCGTCGGCACTGCGGATGGGATCGCGCGTGAAGGGCGGCGTCGCCGTTTTTTACGCGATTTCACTGGCGCTTTGGGCAGCGTCAATCTGGCAGGTCCGGCCTGATCCGCTCGCCATTGCAGCACTGGTGCCGATTATGGGGCATCTTATCTGGCAGGTCGCAACGCTGAATACAGCCGACGGCGGCGATGCGCTCGCCAAGTTCCGGTCGAACCGTTTCGCCGGTTTGCTGATGGCACTGGCTTGTGCTGTTGTCGGGACGGCCAGCCTTCCCTAAGCGGGGATGATGCTTTCTACCGACGACGCGCTCGACCGCACTTCCGATCTCATCGCCCGCGCTGTTCGTGCCGGTGCCAGCGCCGCCGACGCCGTCTATGGCGGCAGTGCGTCGCGCAGCGTCTCGGTAAGGCTTGGCGTTCTCGAGGATGTTGGCAGTTCGGAGAGCGCGGAAATCGGGTTGCGGTTGTTTTTGGGTCAGCGCTCTGCCACAGCGTCAACGTCGGATTTTTCGAGCGTGTCAATTGACGCATTGATCGCGCGCACGGTGGCAATGGCGCGGCTGGCGCCTGAGGATAAATTCGCAGGGCTGGCGCCTGACGAATTGCTGGCGAGCGGGCCGTTTGCATCATTCGACACGGATGATCGTCAGGACGTCGCGGCCGAAACGCTGAAGGCCCGCGCCCTCGAAGCCGAAGATGCAGCGCTCGCGGTCTCGGGCGTGACGAACAGCCAGGGTGGATCGGCAAGCGTCAGCCGCGGCGTCACTGCGATTGCGACAAGCGGCGGTTTTGCGGGCGCGACAACGGGCACCAGCCAC
>JBGSMP010000108.1:0-2415 GCA_041740105.1 Sphingomonadaceae bacterium | reverse complement strand
CAACAGGCCGCGCCGTTCGCCGAGCCTTTGCCCGATCCAGCCGCTGCCGGGCTCGTTCAGCGTATCGAAACCGATGACGTGCGGCAGGTCCGCCACGCGCGTCGCGACGGCATTCATCGCGCCCAGATAATGATCCTGCAGATAGGTGCCGACATTGCGGCCTTCGACCAGTCGGTCGGGTGCAAAGGCGGGTCCGGCAAAGAACAGCGTCCACATGATCGCATTGGCCGGCATCCGGTAATTGCTGCCCCAGCTCATTTGCGGATAGCTTTCCTGCCGACCACCGCGCGCCGCATCGTATCGATACGCCATGACATGCGCGGCGTCGGCGGCGTCGAATTTCGTGAAATCGAGACCGGCGACCTCAAATGTCCATGCCGGCGCGCCGTCGCCGCCCGACATCCGGGCCCAGACATCCTGATGAAAGTCGATAAAGACATGGAATCCGGAATTGCCGGCCCGCTCAGCAATCGCTGCGAAATAGTCGAGATAATCCTCGTCATACTGCCCGGGGCCGCCATGTTCGACGGCTTCCCACGTCGTCAGCAGCCGCAGGCAATTGAAACCCCAACGCTTTAGCCGGCCGAAGTGCGCGTCGGCTTCGGCAAGCGCGAAGGGGCGCCCGACGAACGACACGGTCCGATGGTCGGCAAAGTCGGTGCGATGATGCGTATGTCCGTCAGGCGTCGTCGGCACTTTGCAATCACCGCCGAGGTTGACGCCGCGCAGGATGACGTGGCGGCCGTGCTCATCACGAAAGCGAGTTCCCTCGGTCGTGATGGTCGATCTCATGTGGCCCTGTCATTCGTTTGTTCGGGGCTGATCGGGTCGGGCATATCCTTGCGCGCCTTTTGCCGCGCAAGTGCCCGCTTGAATGCTGCTTCTTCGGAACGCGTTGCACGCTGCCAGCCGTAATAGCCGCGTACCATCAGCTGGCGACAGTGCCCACAAACCGTCCAAAGGCCGGACTGACGCCCTTCGTCCTTCGGGCGGCGCGGCCGGTGACCTTTGAAATAGCACCAAATTCGTTTCAACATAGTCTCCCGGCGCCCGAACGTACCTATCGATCAACGGGATTGGTCGACGACAGATTTATGCTTTCCCTTAGCGACGTCTTCACCGCAATTTTAGATCATGTACACCGCTACCACCGAATCACGTGGATAGCCTTTGATATTCTTTATCGCGCAACACAGCTTATTCCGGCCCACATGTGGGTGATACGCGAAGAAGCCTTACTGCCGTCGATCAGCCCCGAGAACCCGCCGGCAGTGAACTCGGTTCCAAGCGAGCTTTGCAGGACTGAGACGTCAGCATAAGCAGCCTCAAGATTCTCGCGCGTCGAGCCTGGCCCGACACCGCTTGCCGTCGAAAGAGCGCCGGACCCCAGGCTGTCGATTCCCCAGCCGACGAAGCGGTTATGCTGGAAAACGACGCTCAAACCGTCGGGCCATGTTGCATAGTCAACGGGACCAGCGCCACAATCCTTGTTCGCTCCCTTTGCAGCAGGGCCGCGCAGACGTTCAAGCATGCCCAGTACGTCGCGTTGCGGCCAACCAAATGCGATCGGTGTTGCTGCCCCGTTCGCCGGATTGAACAGGCGCAAACCTTCGCCGTCGACAGCAAGTTGCAGTTTGACGGCTTGTCGCCCGGCGGGTTTCGCTTCTGGCGTCGGCGCTGTTTGTTCGGTGGTCGTCACATTGCCTGACCCGACGGCGCTATTCTCCGACAACGGCGGTGAGGGTGGCGTTGTCGATGCCGAAGAGTCAGCCGCGCGCTGATCGCAGGCACCAAGGGAGAGCATTGCAGCACCCGCCAGAATCGCTGCAAATATTGGGTTGTTAACCATCATCGAACCTCAAATTGGCATTGCTAAGCGATCTGGGTCGTGACGCCGGCATAGCCGCTATCCTCCATGGCCTTACCGGCGCCTTTGGCAACGCAAATCAGCGCGTCGGGCGCAACGACCGCGGACAGTCCGGTTGCGTCGGCCAGGACGCGGTCGATATCGCCCAAAAGAGCGCCGCCGCCGGTCAGCACGATCCCGTGATCGACGATATCGGCGGCCAGTTCGGGTGGCGTGTGTTCGAGTGCGGCTCTGACCGCGCCGACGATCTGGTTGACCTGATCGGTGATGGCTTCAGCAATCTCGGCCTGCGTTATCTCGATTTCGGTGGGACGGCCCGTGACAAGATCGCGGCCGCGCACATGCATGTGTTCTCCCGACCCGTCGGGCTTGCGGGCGAGGCCGATGGTATGTTTCACGCGCTCGGCGGTAATTTCACCGATCATGAGATTATATTTGCGCCGGATGGATGACATAATCGCATCGTCCAGCTTGTCGCCGCCGACACGCACCGAATTGCTATAAGCGAGGCCGCCTAGCGCAAGCACGGCCACTTCGGTCGTCCCGCC
>JBGSMP010000085.1:0-8632 GCA_041740105.1 Sphingomonadaceae bacterium | reverse complement strand
GCGGCGCAATGCGTCAGCCAATGACGTCACGCCGCTGCCCCGTTTGGCGGGTTGCGGCTGCGATGGTGCCGGTGCCCAAGCCGTCAGTGTCACATAGCTGAGCGTCTCGTGGGTGCGCCCGTCTGCACTCGCCCGCGCTGTGAAAGCGGCCGTTGCAGCGGCGAGCCAGCGCTTCGAAACCGGGTATCGCTGCACCAACAGGTTGGTAGCGGCAGCTTCGCGAAGGTCGGTCAGCAAGCGGGCAAAATTCGAATAGGCAACATTTACGGTGGTCAGATCGGCGACAGGCAAAGCAAAGCCCGCGCGCATCAGGAGATCGCCTGCCGAACGAACGTCGATCTGCGGATGAAAGCGAGCGACGGCACGCCCCTCTTCGGCGTCGGCGACGGTAACAGCATCTCGCATCACGGTTAGACTTGGCGCACTGGCAAAGTTCGCCAGCAACAGGCCATCGGGCTTCAAGGCACGGCGCATCAGGATCAGGGCGCCGGGCAGATCGGAAATCGTGTCCAGTGTTCCCGAGGAGAGAATGAGATCATGCGCGGCGTCCCGACCGCTCAAACGGTCTTCGTCGCTAGTGTAAACGTCATAAGCGATGCCGCGCGCCTTTAATTCTTTGGCGAGCAGAGGCTGATCGCCGATCAGCAGCGCTGTTGAAAATCGGCGATTGACGCTGTCGAGGCGCTCGAGAAGATCGGACGACATCGTTTCGGCGAAAAAACCTTGCTTGTTGGCACGCTGGCGGCGGAACAGCCGGGCACCACGATCGAATAATTCGGGAACATGATCGGATGCGTTGGCCATTTGGCACTTGTGCCGATGATTGACCGGCTCAACAACCGGCGCGTGCGTTTCCTCCGCCCCGTCCTCGATTTTATGCTGCCGCCACGGTGCCCCGGCTGTGCGGACGTCGTCGAAGACGACCATCGTTTTTGCGCCGCATGCTGGATGCAGCTTACGTTCCTGACCGCGCCGGGCTGCGTGCATTGTTCGCGGCCGCTTGACGTGGCCGATGATATGGCCTGCGCAAAGTGCCTCGATCAGCGACCCGACTATGACGCCGTTATCGCGGGTGTTGCTTATGGCGATATCGCCAAACGGGTCGTCTTGCGCTTAAAACATGCCCGCCGTCCCGGGCTTGCGCACATGATTGCAGCGCTGCTTGCGGACCGGTTGCCTGACGGTGCCCTGCTGGTTCCCGTCCCGCTCCATCGCTGGCGGATATGGCAACGCGGGTTCAACCAGTCCGTCGCCATCGCGAACGCCTTGGCAGCGCGGCGGGCAATACCTTGTGAAGTCACGAAATTACGCCGCAAGCGGGCAACGCCCATGCTGCGCGGGTTAGGCCCGAACCAGCGCGAACGGGCAGTGCGCGGTGCTTTTGACGTGGTCGGCCGACTCGACGGGCAGCATGTTTTGCTTGTCGATGACGTGCTGACGACGGGCGCCACCGCAAACGCCTGCGCCAGAGCGCTCAAGAAATCAGGGGCGGCGCGCGTCACGCTCGTTTGCTGGGCGCGCGTCTTACGTGATGATTGACAAGCGCACCGGCGGACCGCACCAGTTGCGTCATGCCAAAGATTGAAATCTACACCAAATTCATGTGTCCTTATTGCGCGCGGGCAATTGCCCTGTTGAAACGCAAAAGCGCAGCTTTCGAGGAATATGATATCACGATGGGTGGGCCGCAGCGCGATGCGATGCTCCAGCGCGCCAACGGGCGTACCAGCGTACCGCAAATATTCATCGACGACGCCCACGTCGGCGGTTCCGACGATCTCGCCGCTCTGGAAGCAGCGGGAAAGCTCGACGCGATGCTGGCGGGCTGATGCGGATCGCTGTGCTGCAAATGACGTCGGGAATCGATCCGGCAGCGAATGCGGGCACAATGGTCGCAGCGGTCGACGAAGCTGCACGCGGCGGCGCAACGATGTTATTCACGCCAGAAATGTCCGGCTTGATCGATCGCGATCGCGAACGGGCAAGAGCGTCGGTGTGCGGTGAAAGTGACGATGTCGTCTTGGCATCGGTTCGCACGGCTGCGGCGGATAACGGGATTTGGGTCCATGTCGGATCGCTTGCCGTCGATGCCGGACGCGCGGATGGCAAATTCGTCAATCGAGCGTTCGTGATCGACCCGCATGGCAACATTGCCGCGCGCTACGACAAAATCCATCTGTTCGACGTCGATTTGCCGACAGGTGAAAGTTGGCGCGAATCAAATGCCTATGCCGCTGGCGACGGCGCGGTCGTTGCCGAAACCGCCGTCGGTAAACTCGGCCTTTCGATATGTTACGATCTGCGCTTTCCGGCGCTTTACAGCGCCCTGAGCGAGGCAGGCGCGACCGTACTGGCAATTCCGGCAGCGTTCACGGTGCCAACCGGTCAAGCGCACTGGAACATATTGATGCGCGCCCGCGCCATCGAGAATGCCTGTTTCGTTGTCGCGGCCGCGCAGACCGGACACCATGCCGATGGCCGCGAAACCTATGGCCATTCGCTGGTCGTGGGGCCGTGGGGCGACGTGTTGCTTGATATGGGCAGCGAAGCCGGGATCGGCTTTTGCGAGATCGATCTCGATAAAGTCGCTGACGTGCGCAACCGGATACCGGTCATCGCGCACCGCCGACCGGTGACGGGCGTTACCCTCTCGGCGAAAACCAGCGTCTGAACCTGCGCCAAAGCGCCAGCGCCTGACGCGTGACTGGCAATTGGTCAAGCAAACCGGGTGTGATGTCCGTGCGAGACGGCCGCTGGGTTGCAAGGTCGGGATAGGCGCACCAGGTTTCGGCCACCGGGTGCGCGCGGCGGAACCAGCTGTACGCGCCATCGACGTCCATTGCACCGCCATCGGGGCTTCCGGGAGGTCGCGCCAGCATCGCGTCTAGATAGGGCACGAGTAAACGGACAGTGTCCGCTGAAAAGCCGATGCAATGGGTCATGGATATGGTGCTCGCGGGATCGGCAAGGCTAAGATCGACTTCCGCATCCCCTTGGGTTGCGCGCCCCGCAAACCCATAGAAAATTGACCAGTTTGCTTTGCGCAAGCGATCGAGCGCACGAGGCAATAGCTGCTCGATGTTCCCGGCGAAATCTGCATCGTCTTCCAGGATCAGGACGGCGCTGTTCGCCGCAACTGCCTCGCGCAGGATCGACAAGTGGCTGTGGAAGCACCCGCGCGCGCCTTTGGTGCGAAATCCGCCTGGCTCGGTAAAACTGGATGCCTTGTGGAATGCAACATGCTCGCCATCAACGGCGATGCCGATGCGTTCTAATTCGCCAATCATCTCGGCCCGCCGGTCACGCCGATGTTCGAGATTGATGATGCGCACGCGCGGGAAAAGGCCGAGAAGAGCCTGCCCCGCAGCGGTTGGCTTCATTGGTCCAGGAAGCTCCGCATCTTGCGCGACCGGCTCGGGTGTTTGAGCTTGCGCAACGCCTTGGCTTCGATCTGGCGAATGCGTTCGCGCGTCACCGAGAACTGCTGGCCCACTTCCTCGAGCGTGTGATCGGTGTTCATGCCGATCCCGAAGCGCATGCGCAGCACGCGTTCTTCACGCGGCGTCAGCGAGGCCAGCACGCGGGTGACGGTTTCCTTGAGGTTCGCCTGAATTGCGGCATCGACCGGAATAACGGCATTCTTATCCTCGATGAAATCACCGAGATGCGAATCTTCCTCGTCGCCGATCGGCGTTTCGAGGCTGATCGGTTCCTTGGCGATTTTCATCACCTTGCGGACTTTTTCGAGCGGCATCGACAAACGCTCGGCCATTTCTTCGGGTGTTGGCTCGCGACCCTGTTCGTGGAGGAACTGGCGGCTGGTGCGGACGAGCTTGTTGATCGTTTCGATCATGTGCACCGGAATGCGGATCGTGCGCGCCTGATCGGCAATGCTCCGCGTGATCGCCTGACGGATCCACCACGTTGCATAGGTGCTGAATTTATAGCCGCGGCGATATTCGAACTTGTCGACCGCTTTCATCAGGCCGATGTTGCCTTCCTGAATAAGATCAAGGAATTGCAGGCCGCGGTTCGTATATTTTTTTGCAATGGAAATGACGAGGCGCAGATTGGCTTCGACCATTTCCTTTTTGGCGATACGCGCTTCGCGTTCCGCCTTTTGCACCGTATTGACGATCCGGCGGAACTCGCTGAGCGACATGCCGGTTGCCTGGCTGATTTCCGAGATTTCGATGCGGATGAGATCGACGGCCTCGGCTTCGTTTTCGACAAACGCCGCCCATTTCTTGTCGGTCTTCGCCATGCTCGCGAGCCACGTCTCGTCAAGCTCGCGGTTGATATAGCTGTCGAGAAACGCCTTGCGCGGCACTTTGTGACGCTCGGCAAGGCGCAGCATCTGCCCGCCCAGCGCCGTCAGCCGGCGATTGAACGCATAAAGCTGGTCGACGAGATATTCGATCTTCGCGCCGTGAAACTGGACGCTTTCGACTTCGGCGGTCAGTTCTTCGCGTAGCTTGTGATATTTCTTCTCCTCATTCGAGGGAAAGTCATTGCCAAGCCCGAGCGCGTCGATGCGCGCCTGCTGGACTTTCGAAAATTTCTTGTAAAGCGCGGTGATCGAAGCGAACTTTTCGAGCGCCATCGGCTTCAGGGTTTCTTCCATCTGCGCCAGCGACAACGTGTTGTCTTCTTCCTCGTCATCCGACGGGCGCGGTGCGCGGCGCTCGGTCAGCGCTTCCTCATCATGCTCGTCTTCGGAAACCGGCGCGACTTCCTCGACGTCCTCTTCTTCCTTGAACGATACGCCAGCGGTCTTTGCGCTGATCTCGCCGTTTTCGTCTTCGCCGTCTTCGCTCATCGCTTCGGGCGCGGGATCCTTGTTCAGCATCGCATCGAGGTCGATGATCTCGCGCAGCTGCATCGTCCCTTCGTTCAGCGCATTCGACCAACTGATGATTGCGTGAAACGTGATCGGCGATTCACACAGGCCGAGAATCATTGTGTCGCGACCGGCTTCGATGCGCTTGGCAATCGCGATTTCGCCTTCGCGGCTGAGCAATTCGACAGCGCCCATCTCGCGCAGGTACATGCGGACCGGATCGTCAGTCCGGTCGGTAACCTTCGTGACTTTTTCCGCGACATGGCCAGAGCCGTCGTCGGTCGCATCGACGGCAGCGATTTCTTCGTCGTCTTCCTTTTGATCATCGCCGTCATCGCTGGCTTCGTCGTTCTCGACGACGTTCACGCCCATCTCGTTGAGCGCCGACATCACGTCCTCGATTTGGTCGGTCGACATCTCGCCGACCACCGCGTTCAGGTCATCGACCGTGATATACCCGCGCTTCTTGGCGCGGGCGACCATCTTTTTGATATCGGCATCGTTCAAATCGATCAGTGGCGCATCGCCTGAATCATTCTGATCTTCGGGCGCATCGGCCTCAAGTTGTTTTGCCATCTAAGTATTTATTCCCAATTATGCGCCGATGTCGTCGCTCATCGCGTGAGCGAGCTTCTCGCTCAAAACACGTTTCGCCACCCATAAACGCTGCAATTCCGCAAAAGCTTCAAACCCCTCTTCGCCGGGCCGGTTCATTTTGGCTACGGCATCGTCAATTCCAGCCTGAATCGCTGGCTCATCTGACAATGATTCTAACACCGCCAATAGGTCCGCTCGCGCTTTAATTCCATCGACATTTTCTCGAACGAACGAGAATGCCAATGGCCGCCGCTTTTCGAGGTTCGACAGTTGAGGCGCTAACCCTTCTGCTAGTAATATGGTGTTTAGCTTTTCTGGATCAAGCGGATGAACGATTAAGACTGCTTCGAGCATCGCTAGGCAAATTTGTCTGAAATCCCGACGGAGAAAGAGCGCGTGAAATTGCGCAATTATCTCAGCGTACGGACCAATAAGGTCTGGGAAACGTCTTAAACCTGCCAAGACTGCAGGGGCAAAGCTCACCTTGACGATGCCATGTTCGGCAATGGATAGCATCAATTCTGGTATTCGTTTGCCTTGGCGTTGGCTCCCATGACTGCGTTGCCGATAAGAGTCCGCGTCGCCTGTCTTATACATTGCGTCGATGCGTTGATCGAAATCGGCAAGGTAGAATGACCGGATGTCTTCGTTGACTATCGTTTTCGCATGTTGCCGCAGCTGCCTGCCAAAAAGTGATCGGTTTTCGGGCGTATCAAAGCGAGCGTTTTCGAGTTCTGTATTCCAGATAAATTCGACGAGAGATTCGGCTTTACTAATCAACGCATTAAAGGCTGTAACGCCAGCATTTTGAACAAGGTCGTCAGGATCCTGACCGCTGGGCAGACGGGCGAGTTCCAAGCTCTTGCCGTAGTCAAGCGTCGGTAATGCGCGAAGCGCGGCCCTCATTCCAGCTTTCTGGCCTGCGCCATCGCCGTCAAAGCAGAGAACAGGAACATCGACCAGCCGCCACATTCGTTCGATCTGCATTTCAGTTAATGCGGTGCCTAAAGGGGCCACAACCTCATCGATCCCAGCGCCTGCTAGCGCAATCGCATCCATATAACCCTCGACGACAATTAGGCGTCCGGCTTTGCGAGCGGCCGGTCCGGCGCGGTCGAGATTCCACAGAGTGCGCCCTTTGTCGAATAGCGGCGTGTCTGGCGAATTAAGATATTTTGGCTCGCCGCTACCAAGAATGCGCCCACCGAACGCGATGCAACGACCCCGAGCATCGCGGATTGGGATCATCATACGGCCACGGAAACGGTCATATCGCTCTTTGTCTTCGACAGCGATTAACAGCCCAGCTTCAACTAACAAATCTTCGTCGTATCTTGCCAACGCGCGCTTCAACGCGCCACGGCTGTCAGGGGCAAAACCCAAGCCGAATTCCGAAACGAGCTTAGCGGATACATTTCGCCCTTTAAGATACGCACGGGCTTTTTCACCTTCTATCCCATTGAGTTGATCGGTGAAAAACTCCTGCGCTGCTGCCATGACGTCATGCAGACCGCTTTGATGCTCGGCGCGTTCGGCTGCGCGGGGATCGGGCGCGGGCATGTCCATCCCGGCGCTCGCGGCAAGTTCCTTGACGGCGTCGATGAACGGCAGACCCTGCTGCTCGGTCATCCAGCGGATCGCGTCACCATGGGCCGAACAGCCGAAACAATGATAAAAGCCCTTGTCGTCATTCACATAGAAGGACGGCGTCTTTTCATTGTGGAAAGGGCAGGGCGCTTTCCATTCGCGGCCGGCACGCTGCAGCTTTACCGACTTGCCGACAAGGGCAGACAACAGCGTACGGCTGCGCAGTTCGTCAAGGAAGGCAGGCGAAAGGCTCACCTACGAAGCTCTAGCGCCTCAGCCCCGGTCCGCCAATTAAATCATCGGCGCTCGCGGTTTGGCGGCCAGCATCCGGTCAGGCGAAGCGAACCGAAACCCGCGGGCGCGAACGCCGCAGTGCAAAGCCGGCAATTGCAAATCCGCTGAGCATCAGCGTCCAGCTGGCTGGTTCGGGCACGGCCGCTGCCGCATCTGCAATCGTCAGTATGAAGTCGCCGCGCGTGCTGAGCCCCGACAGCGCATAGGTCCCAGTCAAAAATGTCGGCGCAGCCTCGGCGCCTGAATAGAGCTGCGGGCCCTCGGCATCGAAAAGATAATCAAACCCTTCGGAAACAAGAATACCTCCAAAAGGACCCCGAAAGAATGAAACGTCGGCAAAACCGCTGGTGGTGCCAGGGAAGCCAGCCACATTCGTAACCGCAAACAAAAAACCATCCGCGACAAAATCAGGTGTTGGCGAAGAATCGATCTGAAAAACAGCATCATAATCGCCGCTGATCGTGAACGTAAGAAGCGCGGCATGCGCCGATGTGCTCAATGCCGATGCCGCAATTGCTGCAGCAATCAATGTCTTTCCCATTCGAAACGCCCCTGTGCCTTGCGCGCCACTAGCGGCCCGGAATGACAACTCGGCGACACGTTATCCGGCGAGCGACGCCTTCACCAGCGCACTGGCCTTGCTCATGTCGAGTTCGCTGGCGTGGCGCTCTTTCAGCGCGGCCATGACGCGCCCCATGTCCTTGACCCCCGTCGCACCGACTTCGGCTTTTATCGCTTCGATCGCGAGCATCGTCTGCGCTTCGGTCAGCTGCTGCGGCAGGAAGCGTTCGATCACCGCGACTTCGGCGGCTTCTTTCGCCGCAAGTTCGGGGCGGTTGCCGGTGGTGAACATCTCGATCGATTCGCGACGTTGCTTGACCATTTTCTGGAGCACTTCGACGACGAGAACGTCATCGTCGTCGGGGAACTTTCCGGTGCGGGCTTCGATGTCGCGGTTTTTGATCGCGGACTGGATCAGGCGGATCGTGCCCAGCGTGTCGGCGTCACGCGCTTTCATCGTCGCAATCTGCGCCGCCTGGATATCGTTTCGAATCATTGGTTCTCTCTTCGGGGAACCTGACGCTTAGCGGCATTGCATTTTCGTTACCAGAATTGACCGCGCGCGAGTCGGTGGCTAGGTGCTGGGACTTAGTGACATCGCTGCCGATCCCATCAACGGAGTGCCTTTCCGCATGACCGACACTGCGCGTGCAACCGGCATATTGGTGCTCGCCGACGGCACCGTCGTCCATGGCCGCGGCTTCGGCGCGGAGGGCGCGGCGGTGGGCGAAGTCTGCTTCAACACCGCGATGA
>JBGSMP010000074.1:0-3942 GCA_041740105.1 Sphingomonadaceae bacterium | reverse complement strand
ACGGTCGTAACCGTTCGACCGCCTCCAGGGCCGCCTGCCGCGCACGCATATTGGGTTGACGTCCTGCGGACGCGCTTGACGAGGCGTCGGCCTTTCACGGCGCGATGTGCGTGTGATGCCGGCTTACGCACCTTTGCCTTGATCTTGTAGGATTTAGCGACCTGTGCGCGCGGTTGGTGGGCTACGTGCATTGCACCGCCACCCATGACAGCGCCGCCGCAAGCGCAGGCGCACAGTTTTGCAAGAGCCATCTTTACCGACATAGCACCACACCCCGTTCTTTGGCGCCGACCGCCAAGCCAGGCCCGACGGTTTGCATCCGACCATTACCCAGCAGACAAAATGCGGCCATGCAAGTCGGTTAACCCCGTTTAAAGACTTCACACCGAACTTTGTGTCCGTCATCTGCCGGGAGATGCGGTTAATGTTTCATTTAGGGGCTATTTTGTAACTGCTTGGCGACGATCAACCGCGCTTGTGCGGGCTAATATCGCTGGCTATAGGCGCGCCAGAGACCATGCCCGCAAGAGGCAAGGCCCGAGAATGCGACGAGGATTGTGGAGAATGCAATGGCCACGCGGACGGACCAGAGGGAGCTTCGTAAAGACCATGCGGCAGGACCAATGACGGCATCACAGGATGATTATCGTCCTTCGGCGGATGAGGACTTCATGAGTGAGCGGCAGCTTGCTTATTTTCGGGAAAAGCTTGTCGCCTGGAAAGAATCGCTGTTGCGCGAGGGGCAGGACACGCTGGCCACGCTTCAAAATGCACCGCTGCGCGAACCCGACGTCACCGATCGCGCGTCGAGCGAGACCGACTGGTCGATCGAGTTGCGCACGCGCGACCGTCAGCGCAAGTTGATCAGCAAAATCGATGCCGCGCTGCGCCGGATTGAAGATGGCGAATATGGCTATTGCGAAGTGACCGGCGAACCAATTTCGCTTGGGCGGCTCGAAGCACGGCCCATCGCGATGATGTCGCTTGAGGCGCAGGAAAAGCACGAGCGACAGGAAAAAGTCTCGCGCGACGAGTGATATTTACGATTCAGAAGCGGTTGCGGCTTTATAGCGCTGGCAGAAGAAACAGTGGTCGTAAAATTGTTATGCCTGTCGATATGATAACCAGTAACCGTCAGCGGCCTCGCGACAGCCTGTTTCTGTCCGCGAAAGTGTCGGTGGAAGGCAGTTTGAAACCTGTTGCCGTGCGCGTGCGGAATTTGTCCGTCGGCGGCATGATGGTCGACAGCAACGCCGTGTTTCACGAAGGCTCCGTCGTCTCGATCGAGCTTCGCGGCATTGGCGCTGTTCCGGGTCAGATCGTCTGGATTATCGACGATCGTGCCGGCATATCGTTCGACAAGGAAATCGATCCGATGGCTGCCCGTGCGCCTGTCGCTGTCCGAACGCCGCACATGCTGTTTAATCCGCCCGCCCATCGATCGCGGCGCCCGGGGCTGAAACTGCGCTGATCTCAGTGAATTAAATCGCTGATGACTTCTTTCAATTTCAGCTTTTGTTTTTTGAGCGTGGACAGGATCGACATGTCGGGGTTGGGACGGGCGATCTCGTCGGCGATCCGCTTGTCGATGCCGGAATGTTTGGCCTGAAGTGCGGCAATGTGTGCGCTGTCCATACGACTCTGCTCCTTTACTCAATCCAGCATAGTGAACCACCGATTCGTTAACTTGTCTCCCCCATTTTGCGATCGAATTCGATAGGCCGTTCCTCAGGAGGGGCAATTGAGGAATGTAGTCGGGTGCGATACAGCGGAGCCTATCGGGGGTAGGAATGGAACCGCGCGAACTCGAAGCCAGACTCAACAATTTGCAAACCGAACATCGCGACCTCGATGCCGCCATCGATGCCCTGCTGTTCGCCGCCGGCAGCGACCAGGTGCAGATTGCGCGCCTGAAAAAACGCAAGCTGCGGCTTCGTGACGAAATCGCCGTCGTGCAGGACCAACTCATACCTGATATCATTGCCTGAACTGCACGGCCTCGGAATGCATCACAGATTTGCGATTTCCGCCGGAGCTTGTCTGTGGCAAGGGGTATCAATGCTGGCACGACGCCTTGTAGACGGACTCTATCTGGAGACGATGGTGCTCGCCGACGAAGCGCGCAGCTACTTCGACTCGTCCGGTCGCGTGGCGCGCGATGCGCTCGATCCGCTCGATCGGGTTGTTTTTTCGTGCGAGGCGCTGAAAGTCACAACCCGCTTGATGCATGTCATCGCGTGGCTTTTGACGCAGCGGGCGCTCGACTCTGGCGAAATTCTGGCCGAAGCCGTATTGCATCCTTCGCGACGGCTCGGCCCGCCCGTGATCAGCGATCTTTCCGCTGTCGCAAAGCTGCCGGACGAAGCGCGCGCGCTGGTGGCATCAAGCATCGATCTGTTTCGCCGCGTCGAGCGACTGGATGATGGCCTTGACGAGGTCGAGCCTGCACCGAGTCCGGCGCGCTCGCTATTGAGCAAGCTTGAGCGGGCGTTTTAGCTTGGCACTGACCGCGCTTGATATTCTTGTTCTCCTGGCGGTCGGTTTTGGCGGCGTGTTCGGCTTTGCGCGCGGTTTCGTAAGCGAAACCATCTCGCTTGGTGCCTGGATACTGGCGATCCTTGCGGTGAAGGTCGCGCACGCGCCCTTCAGTGCGCTCCTTGTTGTGCCGGTCGGCACGACGTCGGGCGCGGCAGTGCTCGCTTTTACTCTGATCTTCGGGCTCACGTTTCTGATGGTAAAGGCGATTGGCTCGGCATTGGGCAAATCCACCAAGGCTTCGTTGCTTGGGCCAGTCGATCGCGTGCTCGGGCTTGGGTTTGGCGCTGTGAAGGGTCTGATTGCTGCGACACTCGTTTTCCTGTTCGTGTCGCTTATCTACGACACCTTTTATGGCGGATCGGGACCGCGTCCGGCGTGGATGACCGAATCACGGACCTATCCGTTGCTCCGCGCAAGCTCGGCTTCGGTCGTCGATTTCATCGAAAAGCGTCGTGCACAATGAACGCGTCACTCTATAATATTGAAATCCTTCGATTGGCGGCATCCATCGCGGATCGCCCACGACTTGCTTCACCTGACGCTACGGTCGAGCGACGGTCGCCGACTTGCGGCAGCCGGGTCATCATCGACGTCAACGTCGATAACATTGGCCGCGTCACTGACTTCGGTCAGGAAGTCCGTGCCTGCGCACTCGGTCAGGCGTCGGCTACTCTTCTGGGTCGAAACATAATCGGGCGTTCCGCGTCTGAAATTCTTCTGGCAGCCAATGTCTTGCGCGCGTTTCTTGCAACTGAGTCCGACGATTCGGGAGAATGGCCGGGTCTCGATATATTCGCGCCGGCGCGACCGCATCGCGCGCGCCATGCGTCTATTTTGCTGGCATTCGACGCTGCCGCCGAAGCGGCTCAACGGGCCTCGCTGTGAGCGCCTCGATCCTGCGTGAAGGCGTGATCCTGCTCGGCGCCGGTTTGCTGTTCGTCATGGTATTCCGTCGCTTCGGCCTCGGTTCGGTGCTCGGCTATCTTATCGCAGGGGTTGCCATCGGGCCTTATGGCCTGGGGCTGATCGGCGGCGCTGAATCCAAACTTGGCGCTGCTGAACTGGGTATCGCGCTTCTGCTTTTTCTGGTCGGACTGGAGTTGAACCCTGCGCGATTGTGGCGGCTGAAGCGCGACATTTTTGGCCTTGGCCTGTTGCAGGTCATTGTCTGTGGTCTGGCGATTACTGCGCTGATCGGCGTTGCGACGACGTTCAGCTGGGGAGCGGCACTGGCGCTTGGCTTGCCACTTGCGCTGTCGTCGACGGCGCAGGTTTTGCCGAGCCTCAAATCTTCGGGCCGCATCAACACGCCGTTCGGGGAGCGCGCCTTTTCGGTTTTGCTGTTCCAGGATCTTGCGATCGTCCCGCTCATTACGATCATCGCGGCGCTGTCGCGTGCGCCGG
>JBGSMP010000061.1:0-2804 GCA_041740105.1 Sphingomonadaceae bacterium | reverse complement strand
TGCCGCCCTGTTCCACAACCGCTGGTGCATCCTGACGCCGCCTGCTGGCGCGTCTGACAGCGCTGTCCAACAAGTGACGGCGTTCTGGGAGCGGCTGGGCGCACAGGTCGAAGTGATGGATGCCGCGCATCATGATCTGGTGCTCGCCGTTACCAGCCATTTGCCGCATTTGATTGCCTATACGATCGTCGGCACGGCATCCGACCTTGAAGGCGTGACACAATCCGAAGTCATCAAGTATTCGGCCGGCGGTTTTCGCGATTTCACGCGGATTGCCGCGTCTGACCCGACGATGTGGCGCGATGTCTTTCTGACCAACAAAGATGCCGTGCTCGAGATGCTGCAACGATTTTCCGAAGATCTGACGGCGCTGCAGCGCGCCATCCGCTGGGGTGACGGCGATGCGCTGTTCGACTTGTTCACCCGCACCCGCGCGATCCGCCAGAGCATCATCGAACAGGGGCAGGACGACGAGCGCCCCGATTTCGGGCGGTCAGATCACTGATTTAAGCGGTTAATCGCGGTGTGAATGCGCCGCTCGATGTCTTCGCGCGGTAGCCCGGCCGGAATCGGATCGCCGACCTGCACGGTGACCACGCCCCGATAGCGCCGGAATTTACCCTTCGGCCATAAGCGACCGGTATTCAGGGCGACCGGATAGACGGGCAGCCCGAGTGTTTTATACAGCCCTGCGATGCCCGGGCGCAATGCAGGGCGATCGCCGGGCGCAACGCGCGTTCCTTCCGGAAAAATCACGATTGGTCGGTCTGCGGCTGCCGCTTCACGCGCGGCTTTGAGCATCATGCGCAGCGCCGCCGAGCCCGCTTCGCGCGAAATCGGGATGACGCCGTGACGCCGTGCGACCCACCCCCAGATCGGGATGCGAATCAGCTCAGCCTTGAAGACTGTCGCCGGACGATTTATCAGCCGCAAAATCTCGATCGCCTCGAGCATCGATTCATGTTTCATCGCGATGATGCACGCGCCTGTTGGAAATTCGCCCTCGACCACGACACGGATGCCCAGAATCCAGCGCACGCACCAATAATGATATTGCGCCCAGCGTCGTGACCCCGCGATCACGGCTTCCTGCCCGAACAGCGCGCCAAGGCCCGCAGCACTCACCACCGGAATGCTGCCGAGGTAAAAGACGATCGTGAATAACAGGGAACGAAGAAGCGTCACTGACCGATCAACACCATAGTTCGGCGGAAAAGATACTTATTATATTCGCGCACCAGAACGACAAGGCTGGCATCGCTGCGCACGGCATCGGGCACGACGGTAACGCCCGATCCCAGCGCGCGCTCGAGCTCGAACTGCGCACGGCGCATATGCCAGTCGGTCGTGACGAGACGGACGCTTCGATATTTGTTGCGGCGAACCCAGGCGGCTGTTTCGACGCCGTTCGAACGGGTATCGCTCGCTTCGCGACCGAGATCGACACAACAGACCATAATCCGCCGCGAGACGCCTTGCGCCTCGGCAAGTTCGCCGGGCTTCACTTGTCGGTCCACGCCCGTAATCAGCATCCGTCGCGCCCGCCCCGTTGCGATCATATCGATGCCGCGCGCGATGCGCCCTTGCCCCCCCGTAGCCACGACGACGGCGTCGGTTGTGACGCGATCAACCGGGCGCGGCAGCAGAACCGCAAACAGCGCAAAGCCGAGGGTCCAGGTGACGACGACCAGCGCAAATAACCGGAAAATCACAGCATTTTCGCCAGTACGCGAACGACCGTCACCCGTGCCGTAACAATCGACAGCAGAACAGCGGCAACCGGCAACAGCGCGATCACGGCCCAGCCTACCCAGCCGAGCGCTCCCTCATCAAGCAAAGCCGCCCCGACATTCTCGATGCGGCTGCCAATACCAAAAACCACCAGCGCCCCGCAAAGGCAACCGAGCATGCTCCCGAATAGAGCATCAAGCGCTGCGCGGCGCTGAAACAGGCGCGCGACCTGAACATCGGTTGCGCCCATCAAATGCATGATGTCGATCGTCGGCCGATGCGTAACCAACGCGGTCCGCGCCGCCAGCACAACGGCCGCCGCCATTGTTGCGGCCATGAGCGCCACGAGCGCGACCGACAGCCAGCGCATCGTCGATAAAAGGCTTTGCAGCGGCCCGAGCCATTGGGCGTGGGCATCCACGCGCGCCGATGGCGAAACTGCTTTTACGGTGTTTGCCACGTCAGCGACGCTGCGCGGGTCATTTGAACGAAGCGTCACATCGATGAGCGACGGCACGGGAAGGTCAGCGTCCAGCCCGTCCTCCCCAAGCCACGGCGCAAGGAGTTCGCGCATCCGGGCCGTGTCGACACGCTCTGATGACCGCACGAGTCCGAGCCGGTCCAGTTCTCTAAGCACCATTTGCGTCTGGCGCTCGCGAAGTTCGGGGTTGGGCTCTAAAAGCTGGATCGTCAGCCGACCCGACAGCTGGTTCCCCAGTCCGCTTGCCGCATTGCCCAGTGCCAAACCGGCACCCGCCGCCAGCACCGTCAGGAATGTCATGATCGCGATGACCCACGGCATCGGCCCTGCCAGACGGCCTTCGGGCAACAAGCGCCGGTCTGCCGCAGACGCCGTCATACGCTTTCGCTCAGCGGCGGATATTTCAGTGCCCCCGTGGGATCGGACATGCGCCCGCGATCGAGGCGCATCATTTGTGCGGTGCCGACGCGGCTGAGCAAATGGAGGTCATGCGTTGCAACGACGACAGTCGTACCCAGCCGGTTGAGGCCATCGAACAAATGCAGCAACCGCTGCGCCATCTCGGGATCGACGTTGCCGGTAGGCTCGTCGG
>JBGSMP010000053.1:0-5356 GCA_041740105.1 Sphingomonadaceae bacterium | reverse complement strand
GCGACTGGCGCTTGACGCCGCCGTCGACATCCGCCGCGCCCATGATCGGGCAGAGGTCGCTCGCATCGAGGCCAAAGTCATGCCCGTCAGACCTAAGGATATGGGCCGGTGATGACACCTCAACTCAATATAGCAAACGTGATCGGTTTGCCGACGGGCGCTGGCATTACAGTGCCGCAGGCCGCGACGCCCGACTTTGCCGCCCTGTTCGCCTCGGTTGCCGTTGCGCCATCGGGCGAGGGAACAGTGCCGGCAGTGACGGCTGAACCTGTGAAGTTTGAACCGGTGGTTCCTTTATTGGCGAACGAAACTGAGTCAGCGGTGCCGGTGGCGCTGTCTGCACCGGCGCAGCTTGCCAAGGTGCCCGCACCAATCAGAGCAGTCGGCAGTCAGAAGCCCGGTGCTGTCGCGCCGCTTACTGACGAAGCGCGCAGTAAGGCATCGGCTGGAGCGATTGGTACCGATGTACCAACCGACGTCTCCAAAAGCTTGAGCCTGGTGGTTGACCCGCTCATTATCGTGGATGCGATCATGCCGCCTGTAACGGAGGCGTTCGATCAGAATGCCGCTACGGAGATTGCGCCGGTGGTTGACGGGTCGCCGGTGACGCAGCCTTTGCCCAAACGCATAGCTGCGCCTGAAGTGTCTCTCCCCGATGTCCCGCTGGTCGCGAATGCCGCTTCGGTTGTGGTTGAGTTTGGGAAGCGCACAGCCAGTGCCATCACGGAGCGGACCGAACTGTCCGTCGCGCCAGTCGGCGATATGCGCCCGACGACTCTGATCGCGGCGTCCGACAAACTCGTTATGCCCGTCGCCGATCGCATCGCAACGTTTGCGCCGATCATTGCCGACGTCGCGCGCGACATGATTGCTATCGCGCAGGACAAGGACGTCCGGTTCAATGTGCGTCCCGACATTCTGGGGCCCGTTGCCGTGACGATCGAACGGACTGACGCCGGACCGACGCTGCGACTGGGTGTTGAAACGCAGGCCGCTGTGCAAGCCGTGCGGCAGGCCGAATCGACGATGAACGATGCGCGCGGGTCTGCGCAGTTTGTCCAGGTCACGGTCGACATGAACGCACCCGACAGCCGCGGGCGTTCGCCGCGGACAATGCCACCTCCACGGACGGTTCAAGATGATGTTTCCGAACAGATGCAACTGCTGCACCCGGCTGCGACCGGGCGCTATGCGTGAAGGAGTTTGACTTGTGAGTGATAATCCAACGGCCAAAACGCCAGTGAAAAAAAAGGGGCTCATCGGCAAAATGATGCCGATACTGATCGGCCTTGCCATTGGTGCCGTTGGCGTCGGTGGAGGGCTTTATGCCATGAAGCCCGAGGTCTTCTCGTCTGCCGGGTCTGCGCCCAAGGAGGATCCCAATGCCCCCAAAAAGGTGAAGCGCGAAGGTGCAGGCGAGGGGCATTATGAGGCAAGTTATTTCGCGCTGAGTCAACCATTTACGTCGAACCTCAAAGACAGCAGCCAGTTCGTCCAGATGTCGATCTCGCTCGGCACGTTTTACGACGAGAAGTTCATGGAGAAACTGAAGACACACGAAATGGCGTTGCGGTCGGCAACGCTGATGGTGATTGCGGACGAGGATTTTGAAACCGTTGCAAGCATTGCCGGCAAGCAGGCGTTGGCACAAAAGCTGAAAGTCGCGCTGAACAAGACGTTGAAAGAACGCGGAGAAGTCGCCGGTATCGATACCGTCTATTTCACCGGGTTTGTAATCCAGTGACGCTCGGCGCGCCGCTGGCACCGATGGTTTTTCCGGCAACCGACAGGCCGTCGGCTGGCTTCGTCACGCGATTTGAACGCGCACTACGGGCAGCCGAGCTGCCGAATGCACCATTTTCGCTCGCATTCAGCGGCCTGGTCGAAGCGCCGTTCGCGGACTGCATTGCATCGATGGGACCGACGTCACAGCATATTGTCCTGTCGGTTGCTCAGACCCACGCGCTGGTCAGCATTCCCGACGCGGTTCTGCCGCTTTTGATCGAACATGCTTATGGCGGCGATGGCAGCGAAGTCGGTTCTGCTGTGGCCCCTTCAATATTGGCGACCCGTTTTGGATACCGGATCGGGACGATGGTGGTCGATGCGATCAGGCCGGCCTTGGCGAGCGCCCCAATCGCTGTGCTTGGCGCAACCGATGTCCCGGCCGAAGCGGTATCGATGAAGGCGCAGGCATTCGCCTGTGGCTTCGAGGTTCTATCGGGCGAAACATCGCTCGGCGCCATTGGGGTTTGCATTGCCGTGCAGACACTGGCCGATCTCGAGAATGACGCCGCAGGCGTGGCCGCAGACCGGCATTGGGCCGGGCAGCTGGGCGAAGCGCTTGGCAATGCACGCATCAATGTCCGTTGCGTTCTTGCGCGACCGACATTGTCGGCAGGCGAGGTCGCGCGGCTTGTGCCGGGATCGGTGATTCCGATCCCGAACCTGAACGAGGTTGCGCTGATTGCGGGCGGTTATCGCATCGCAACAGGCGTGGCCGATGCACGCGACGGGCGTGCCGCCATCACGATCAACCGAACGGAGTTTGAATAATGAGCGATGAATTGATGGTGCAAAGCGAAGCGGGCTGGGGCTTGCTCGCGCAAATCCCGTTGCGATTGTCGGTGGAGATCGGTTCGGTTTCACGGACGATGCAGGATTTGCTCGATCTGAAGCAGGGCGCTGTTATCGAGCTTGACCGCCCGATCGACGAGCCTGTCGACATCCTTGCGAACGGGACGGTGATCGCGCGCGGCGAAGTCGTCAACGCGGGCGATCGTTATGGCGTGCGCATCACCGAAGTGGTCGACGCCGAATTGGCCCCAACGCGCAAAGAGCGTCGTCAGTGATTTTCTCCTATCTGCTGACGTTGTTCGGCGTATGCGGGCTTGCGGTCGGCACGCTTGTCGTGTTGCGCGCGGTGAAGGGCGGTGGCCTCGCGCTGGCGGGGGTGCAGCCGATCCGCGTGGTCGGGCGTCAATCGCTCGGCACAGGATCGACACTGATGCTGCTCGAAGTCGACGGGCAGAGGATGCTCCTTGGTGTTTCGCGCAGCGGGATCACAGTGCTTGAGGCTAAATCCCCCGCATCCGCGGGCGAAGCGAAGGGTACTACGGAGGGGAGCGAGGTTTCTGGGTCGCACGCAGTCTCGCGTCGCTCGATCGGGGCCCTCGCTACGCCAGGGGATACGGCTGGGTCTGGAAGTTTTTCTACAATTCTCCGCCGCGCGGGAGCGCGCTGGTGATCGTTTTTGCCGCCGCCAGTATTGCTGCTCCGCTGAGCGCGTTGAATGGCGGTCAGCCGCTCGCACTCTCGTTGCAGCTGCTCCTGCTGATGACGGTTCTTGCCGTCCTACCGTCGATCCTGCTGATGATGACGAGTTTCACACGGATCATCATCGTGCTTTCAATCCTGCGACAGGCACTGGGCCTGCAACAGACGCCGCCCAATCAGGTGCTGGTCGGCCTCGCGCTATTCCTGTCGCTGTTCGTCATGCGGCCCGTGATCGACGAGGTGAACCGCACGGCATACCAGCCTTATCAGGCCAAGCAGATCCCGGTCGAAGAAGCCGTCGCGCGGAGCGGTAATGCGCTGCACAAGTTCATGATCGGGCAGACGCGCAAGAACGATCTCGAACTGTTTTTCAAACTTGCCAAAGCGCCGAAAGTGGCACGCCCCGAAGACGTACCGTTTTCAATCCTGCTGCCTGCATTCGTAACCAGTGAGTTGAAGACGGCGTTCCAGATCGGTTTCCTGATCTTCCTGCCTTTCCTGGTAATCGACCTTGTCGTTGCGTCGGCACTTATGGCGCTAGGCATGATGATGCTGTCGCCGAGTATCGTGTCGATGCCGTTCAAGCTGCTGCTTTTCGTGCTTGTCGATGGCTGGGCACTGACGATGGGGTCGATGGCGGCGTCGTTCGGGATTGGATGATGAGCGACAGTCCCGACTTTTTCATGGGCATTGCGCAGCAGGCGCTATGGACGACGGCATTGGCATCCATGCCGATCTTGATTCCAGTGCTGGTCGTAGGACTGGTGATCGGGATCATTCAGGCCGCGACCTCGATCAACGAAGCGACGCTGTCGTTCGTCCCGAAACTGGTTGTTGTGGCCATTGTTCTGGCACTTTTCGGCGGCGCGATCATGGGCGTGATGGTTGATTTTACGCGCGAAATGTTTTCGCGCATTCCGGACCTCACGCGCTGACCGGGGCCGATATCGGGGCCGCACAGGCAATGCTGCCTGCGCTGATGCTGGCGTCGATCCGGCCCGGTGCTGCATTTCTGGCGGCACCGGTCTTTGGCGCACCGCAAGTGCCGATCTTACTGCGGTTCATCCTGGCGGTCGCCGTCGGTGTTCCCGGAAGTTTGATTGCAACGGCCTATCTACCGGCCGAAGGCATCGCCAGTGTGCCGGGCGTTGCGCTCATTATTGGTGAAATCATCATCGGACTTGCGTTGGGTTTTGCGCTTCAAACCGGATTTGCAGCAACGTCGATCGCGGGCGAAGCGATCGGCAATGCCATGGGTCTTGGCTTTGCCGCGACAATCGATCCGATGAGCGGCACCGGCACGCCTGCCGTGGGACAAGTCCTGACGATTCTGGCAACGCTACTCTTCCTGTCGATGGACGGGCATCTTGCGTTCATCACCATCATTCTTGAGAGCTATCGCGCGCTCCCGGTGGGCGGCGGCCTGATTTCCGCGGAGGCTGTTGGCGCGATCGTCCGGCTGGGCGGCGCAATGTTTGCGGCCAGCGTCGTGCTGGCGCTGCCTGTCGTTACCGGCGTGATCTTGATCCAGCTCGTCATGGCGATGCTGGCTCGCTCGGCACCGGCACTGAATCTGTTCGCCGTTGGGTTGCCGGCCGCCTTGCTCGGCGGGCTGATCCTGTTTGCGTTTGCGATGCCGGTGATCGGTAATGCGATCACGCGTTCGCTGGTGGCAACGCTTGAGGACACGGGCCGGATCATCGCGCAATGAGTGAAGGTGACAAGACCGAAGAGCCGACGCCCAAGAAGCTTGCCGACGCCAAACGGGACGGCAATGTGCTGCAATCGCGCGACCTGTCGACGGCACTTGTTTTCGGTGTCGGCGTGTTGTGGGCCATCGCGGCGGGCGCGGTCGTTTTGTCCGCGCTCCAGTCGATGCTGCGTGCCATGCTCCAGTTTCGCGTGGATTCGGTGCAGGGTTTCTCACCGGGCACGGCGATGATCGAAGCTGTCGGCAGTGCATCGGGGCCGCTGATCGTCCTTTTCGCGCTGACGATTGCAGCGGCGCTGGTCGGCCCGGCGATGCTCGGCGCACTCGGCGTTCGGTTCACGAACGCAGCGCCGAAATGGTCGCGCATCG
>JBGSMP010000200.1:0-3502 GCA_041740105.1 Sphingomonadaceae bacterium | reverse complement strand
GGTTTCTGGCGCAGGCAACCATGGGTTCGACTGCCGCCGATATCGCGGCTGTAACTTCGCAAGGCTATGATGGCTGGTTGGGCGCCCAATTCAGCCGCCCACGCGCATCGACCTTCTGGGATTGGCTGCAATCGCGCGGTTATAACAATCCGGATACGATTTTCCGCGACGAAGGCTTCGATCCGATGATCTGGAGCAGCCTGATCGCAGGCGAGGACCAGTTGCGTCAGCGCGCCAGCGTCGCGCTTTTGTCGATGCTCGTGGTGAGTATCGAATCGACGCCGAGCGAATACAAGCCTTTCGCGATGGCGGGCTATCTCGACATCCTCTGGGATAACGCCTTCGGCAATTATCGCACGCTGCTCGAGAAGATCTCGCTGAACCCGATCATGGGCTACTACCTGACTTTCCTGAACAACCGCAAAGCCGACGGTCGCGGCGCGCAACCGGACGAAAATTATTCGCGCGAATTGATGCAGCTGTTTACGATCGGGCTGTATCAGCTAAATCTCGACGGGACCCTGAAACTTTCGGGCGGTAAGCCGATCGAAAGCTACACGCTTGACGATGTCAGTGGACTGGCGCGGGTTTTCACCGGTTGGATTATGCCACCAGGTTCGCTGAACACGACGCCGACGCGTTACTCGCAAGCCATGGTGCAGGATCCTTCGAAGCACGAAACCGGCGTAAAAACATTTTTGGGCACCACGATCCCGGCCGGTACCGACGGCGTGGCCAGCCTGAAGATCGCACTCGACGCGATTTTCGCGCACCCCAATGTCGCGCCTTTCGTGTCGAAGCAACTGATCCAGCATCTCGTGACGTCGAACCCGTCGCCGGCCTATGTGCAGCGCGTCGCGACGATTTTCGAGAATAACGGTTCGGGCGTTCGCGGTGATCTCCGCGCTGTGTTTCGCGCCATCCTGCTCGATAACGACGCGCGCAACGAAACGGCAGCGTCAGCAAGCACGACATTTGGCAAGCTGCGCGAGCCTGTGCTCCGCTTTACAAGTTGGGCGCGGGCGTTCGGTGCGACGTCGCCTTCGGACAAATGGCCGATCGGCAACACGTCGGCGCAGTCGAACCGGCTGAGTCAGAGCATTGGCCGCAGCCCGAGCGTCTTCAACTTCTTCCGCCCCGGCTATGTACCGCCGAGCAGTCTGATCGCGGCGCAAAATCTCGTCGCGCCGGAATTTCAGATCACCAACGAGATCTCGGTCATCAGTTATATCAACTTCATCCAGGTCACGATGCGTGACGGCTGGGGTGATTTCAAAGGCAATTACACCGAATATCTTGCAAAGGCAGCCGATTCACAGGCGCTGCTCGACATGATCAATTTGCGTGTCGCTGCCAATCAGGTGAGTGCCGCGACGATCGCGCAAATCAAGACCGCTGTCGACAGCTTGGCATTTGCAACCCCCACCGACCTTCAGAACCGAGTCAATGTCGCCACTGTGTTGATCATGGCGTCGCCCGAATATCTGATTTTGAAATAGGATCGCATCGATGAGCTCAGATCAATCGCGCCGCGCGTTTCTCAAGCGGTCCGCAGCCCTCAGCCTCGCCGGGACCGCTGCGCCGTTCGTCACCAATCTTGCCGCAATCGGCGAAGCTGCAGCGTCCGTTGCAACAGACTACAAGGCAATTGTCTGCATTTTCCTTTACGGCGGCAATGACTTTGCCAACACGCTGATCCCCTATGATTCGGCAACCTACGGCCTGTATCAGTCGTTGCGCCCCTCCCTTGCGCTGCCGCGCGATACATTGGCAGCGACGGTATTGACGCCGACGACAGCCCTGCCGGGCGCCGTGCAATATGCACTCGCGCCTACTTTGGCGCCGCTGCTGCCGGTGTTCAACGCCGGTAAAATGGCGGCTGTTCTCAACATCGGTACGTTGATCCAGCCGACGACGAAGGCGCAGTATCAGGCAAAAAGCGTGCCCCTGCCGCCGAAGCTGTTTTCGCACAACGACCAGCAGTCCTATTTTCAGGCGTCGTCGCCAGAGGGTGCGGACTCGGGCTGGGGCGGTCGCATGGGCGATTTGTTCCAGTCGGGGAACGGGAACGCCACGCTTACGTGCATCAATGCGTCTGGAAATGCCGTGTTCATGACCGGCAAAAGTGCCAATCAATATACTGTCAGTTCGGCCGGTCCGACCGCATTGTTCGGCAATCGGCCGGATTTGTTCACCTCGGTTACCGCAAACCAGGTTCTCCGGACCATGGTCGCCGCGCCGCGCACGCATTTGCTCGAAGGCGAACACACCCGCGTGACGAAGCGTTCGCTTGACGCTTTTTCCGAGGTCACGACGGCGCTTGCCGGCGCACCGCGACTGACGACGGCATTCCCTTCAAGCACGTTGGGGAACCAGCTCGGCGTCGTCGCCCGGATGATCTCTGTCAGCCAGCAGCTTGGCGCGAAACGTCAGGTTTTCTTCGTGTCACAGGGCGGGTTCGATCTGCACAGCGAATTGCCTTCGAAACAGCCGTTGTTGCTCGCCGGTGTCGCTGCCGCAATGCGGGCGTTTTACGACGCCATGGTCGAACTCGGGATTTCGGATAAGGTAACGACATTCACCGGCTCCGATTTCGGGCGAACGATCGTTAACAACGAAGACGGGTCCGACCATGGTTGGGGGGGAACCCATTTCGTCATGGGGGGTGCCGTCAAAGGTAAGCAGATTTACGGGAAATCCCCCGTTTATGCCAATAATGGCCCCGATGACGTGGGGCAGGGGCGCTTGTTGCCAACAACTTCGGTCGATCAATATGCTGCCACGTTGGCGAACTGGTTCGGCGTCACCGACTCTCAGATGCCGACCGTACTGCCCAGTATCGTCAATTATTCGACGAAAAATCTGGGCTTCGTCTAGACTGTCCACATTAACTGACTTGCCGCCTCTCACTAAGCTGTGACAGATAGCCGGTAATGCGCGTCGCTTTCCCGTTTTCCGCCATCGTCGGCCAGGACGAGATGAAGCGTGCGCTGCTGATTGCCGCCGTGGATGCGCGGATCGGCGGGGTCATGGTTTTCGGCGATCGCGGCACGGGCAAGTCCACCGCCGTGCGCGCACTTGCGGCATTGCTGCCGCCGATCATGGGCGACGACGGCAAGAAGATGGCAGTGCCATTCGTCGACTTGCCGCTTGGCGCGACCGAAGACCGCGTCGTCGGCGCGCTCGATCTGGAGCGGGCGCTGGGCGCGGGCGAAAAGGCGTTCGAACCGGGCCTGCTGGCAAAAGCCGATCGCGGCTTTCTCTATATCGACGAGATCAATCTGCTCGAGGATCACATCGTCGACCTGCTGCTCGATGTCGCAGCCTCGGGCGAGAATGTCGTCGAGCGCGAAGGCTTGAGTGTTCGTCATCCGGCGCGCTTCGTGCTTGTCGGCAGCGGCAATCCCGAAGAAGGTGAGTTGAGACCGCAATTGCTCGACCGGTTCGGGCTGTCGGTCGAAGTGCGCACACCGCAGGATCTCGATGCGCGCGTCGAAGTGTT
>JBGSMP010000015.1:0-5074 GCA_041740105.1 Sphingomonadaceae bacterium | reverse complement strand
GGGCAGAAGTGCCGACCGTGCGATCATGCGTTGCCGCCCTGCTCGTGTTAGCCGGGATCGCGCTCGGGCGTGAGGCCTTCACGCTGCGCCTCGTCGCAACCGGCGCTATAATCGTCTTGTTGCTGTGGCCGGAGGCGCTTATCGGGCCGAGCTTCCAGCTGAGCTTTGCCGCAATCACATCGATTGTCGCCTTGCACGAAATGCCGCTCATGCGGCGACTAAGCGCCAAAGGCGACGAGCGGTTGGCCGGGCGGTTCGGGCGCGCTGTCCTCGGCCTGCTAATTACCGGAATCGTGGTCGAAGCAGCGCTTGCGCCGATCGCATTGTTTCATTTCCACAAATCGGGGCTCTACGGGGCACTCGCGAACATCATCGCGATCCCGCTGACGACATTCGTCATCATGCCGCTCGAAGCGCTGGCACTGCTCTTCGACACGGTAGGGCTCGGCGCACCATTCTGGTGGGCAACGGGGGTCGGCATGGACATTCTGCTCGGGCTTGCGCGTTACGTCGCAAGCGTCCCGGGCGCTCAGGCCGCTTTGGCATCGGTTCCGACCACGGCGTTCGCGCTGATCATCGGCGGCGGATTGTGGCTCATGCTGTGGCACGGACGCGTTCGCATCGCTGGCGCTCTTCCTATTCTAGTCGGCGTTGTCTGGGCATTGACGACGCCGGCGCCCGATTTGCTGATTACTGGTGACGGGAAGCACATGGCCGTCCGCAGCGAGACGGGGACGCTATCGACATTGCGGCCGCGTGCGGGGGATTATGTCCGCTCGGTGCTGAGCGAACGAGCGGGAATGATCGGCGAATTAAGCGATCTGGACGTGCTGCCGGGAGCGTCGTGCAGCACTGACACGTGCCGCGTCATGCTGCGCCGCGGCGATCGCCAATGGCGGATTCTCGCGACGCGCAGCCGCTATCTGGTTGCCTACGCCGAATTTCGCGCTGAATGTGCTGCGGCCGACATCGTGGTCAGCGACCGCCGTTTGCCCGACTGGTGCGCCCCGCGCTGGTTCAAGGCAGACCGTGCATTACTCGAAAAAACCGGTGGCCTTGCCATTACGCTATCGTCGGCACGGGTTGAAACTGTGACAGACACCGAGGGCGCGCATCCTTGGGTCTCGGCGCGCGAAGCGCCGTCAGAGTAAAAGCAGCCGCGCGAAGCCTTGTTCAATACCGCCGCAGCAACCCTGCAAGGCGTCCCTGCACCCGAACCTGCTCCGCCTTATACAGTTGCGGCTGATGCGCTGCGTTGGCCGGGTCGAGGCGGACGTCGCGACCCAGATTGCGGAAATATTTCAGGGTTGCTTCGTGATCGTTGACCAAGGCAACCACGATTTCGCCGTCGCGCGCCGTTTCGGTCTTGCGGATCAGCGCATAATCCCCGTCCAATATGCCCGCTTCGACCATGGAATCGCCGGACACCTCGAGCGCATAATGCTCACCAGGGCCTAGCAGCGCTGCCGGCACTGACAATGATGAATGCCCTTCCATCGCTTCGATCGGCAGACCGGCGGCAATGCGGCCATGCATCGGTATTTCGATGATATCGTTCGAATTGGCTGCCAATGGCAAAGGTGGAACCTGAATGGACGAACGGATCGGCACCACTTTGCCGCCCTCCCGCTCGGGCATCCGGATCACCTCGAGCGCACGCGCCCGATTTGGCAGGCGACGGATAAATTCTCGCTCCTCAAGTGCTGATATAAGCCGGTGAACACCCGACTTCGACTTCAGATCGAGCGCATCCTTCATTTCTTCGAACGAAGGCGAAATACCCGTTTCGTTTAGGCGGTCCTGAATGAAACAGATGAGTTCATGTTGTTTGCGGGTCAGCATGCGCGGCTCCGGAATTGGGAACGAATGCGGAACTTCTATGCAAACAAAAACGGAACGTCAAGTCAGCATTATTGCGTCGACGTCGTGGCCTTTTTCAGCCGGGGGCGACCCCGCAGGGCGAACGATCAGCGCATCCGCTGCTGCGAGCGGAACAAGCATCCCGCTATCACCCCGAAGCGGCAGCATCGCGCCGTTTGCCCAGCACGCACGCACATAATCCGTCCGGATGCCGACAGCGGGCATGTCTAACGCAAGGCGGGCTGCTATCGTTTGCGGATCCGGCCGGGTTGAACCTGCAAGGTGCGCAATGAGCGGCTTCAAAAACAATGTCGCCGTCACGAACGCGGAAACCGGATTGCCCGGCAGGCCGAGCGCGATCGCGTGACCCAGCCGCCCTGCCATCATGGGTTTGCCGGGCCGCATGGCAATTTTCCAGAAATCGATAGCCGCCCCCGCATCGATCAACGCGGGTCGGACCAGATCGTGATCGCCGACGGAGGCACCGCCGGTCGATACGATCACGTCAAAATCGGCGGCGCGCCTGAACGCCGCAGTAAGCGCGGCCCGGTCGTCGGGGATAATCCCGAAGTCGGTGAGTTCGGCCGGCAGGGCGCCCAGCATCGCGGCGAGCATCAAGGCATTTGACGACGGCAACCGATCCAGCGTGGGCGCGCTACCGACCGGCGCAAGTTCGTTGCCGGTCGATATGACGGCAACGCGGATACGGCGTCGGACAGCAATGCTGGCATGTCCGCCCATCGCCGCCAGCCCGATACGCGCTGCCGTCAGTTGGTCACCTGCCTTCAAGAGAACTTGCCCGTCGAAGAAGTCCGAACCAGTCCGCCGAATATGCGAAACGTCGGCTTGCTGGGCATTGGCGTTACGCGTTAAATGATCCGCACTGCGCGTTACGTCCTCTTGAAGGACGATCAAGTCAACGCCTTCGGGTATCGCAGCGCCGGTAAAGATGCGGATGGCTTCTTGGGAGCCGACACTGCGCTCATACGGCGCTCCTGCAGCGGATTCGCCAGTTACGCGCCACGGCCCAGCCTTATCGACGATGCGGACCGCATAGCCGTCCATCGCTGACAGGTCGCGGGCGGGATGCGTTCGTTTGGCGAGCACCGGTGCGGCAGCCCAGCGATTGGTCGCTTCGATCAACGGCACTGTCTCGAGTTCAACTGGTTCGCCAAGCGCGAGCAACCGACCGAGCGCGTCGGCGGGCGAAATCACGCTTCCCAGTCGCCGCTGCGCCCGCCTGATTTGGCCAGCAGTCGAATGCCGCTGATGGTCATCCCCCGGTCGATCGCTTTGGCCATATCGTAAACTGTGAGCAGAGCCACTGAAACAGCTGTAAGTGCTTCCATTTCGACGCCGGTAGCGTTTGTGGTGCGAGCGGTACATGTCGCCAAGATTGTGTCGACATCCAGTGTAAAGTCGATGGTCACCGAAGACAGCGCAATTGGATGGCACAAGGGTATAAGATCGCTTGTCTTTTTGGCAGCCAAGATGCCCGCGACTCGCGCCACTGCGAGGACATCGCCTTTTTTGGCTGTGCCATTGCGGATTGCAGCAAGCGCTTCAGGTGACATCGATATGCTGCCTTCCGCTGTTGCCTGACGCGCCGTGACAGGCTTGCCTGCAATATCGACCATGCGCGCTGCGCCGGTGTCGTCGAGATGCGTGAGCTTGGTCATCTGCCAGTCAGCAAATTGCGCGTAGCGGATTCCAAATCTGCTTGGCGCATCAGGCTTTCGCCGACGAGGAAGCTGCGAATGCCGTGTGCTGCCATATGTGTGCAGTCGGCATGAGTCGAAATGCCGCTTTCGCAAACGAGTAGAACATCATCGGGAGCCAGCATCGCAAGGCGCGTCGTGGTTTCAAGATCGACTTCGAACGTCTTGAGGTTGCGGTTGTTTACGCCAATAAGCTTCGACTTAAGCTTTAGCGCGCGGTCAAGCTCGGCTTCATCGTGGACTTCGATCAGCACGTCGAGCATCCGCTCTTCCGCCGCCGATTCGATCTCGGCCATCGCGTTATCCTCCAGCGCCGCAACAATAATCAGGATCGCATCCGCGCCCATCGCGCGAGCTTCTTCGACTTGCCAGGGGTCGATCATGAAGTCCTTGCGCAACACCGGCAGAGCGCAGGCCGCGCGCGCGGCAACGAGATAATCTTCGTGCCCCTGAAAATAGGGTGCATCTGTTAGCACAGACAAGCAAACAGCGCCGCCTGCTTCATAATCACGGGCGTGCGCAGGGGGATTGAAATCGTTGCGGATCAATCCTTTGGATGGCGACGCTTTCTTGATTTCAGCGATCAAGGCAAACCCCGACCGAGCCGTCGTTCGCATCGCCCGTTCGAACCCGCGCACCGGCGTCGGGTCTGGCCATTTAGCGAGCCCTTCATTCTTTCGCTTGGCAACTTCATTGCGCTTGGCGGCGCAGATCTCGTCGAGTTTGTTCATTTATAGGCAATCCAGCAATCAAGCAGCGCTTTTGCAAGTCCTTTATCGATGGCTTCGGCGGCGTCTTCGAGACCGCTTTCGATTGTCGCTGCTTCTTGCGCGACGACAAGCGCTGCGGCTGCATTCAACACCACCGCATCCCGATACGCGCCCGTTTCACCCATCAGCAGCCTATTGATTGCGTCGGCATTGAACGCAGCGTCGCCACCTCGGATAGCATCGCGGGGATAGCGGGCGAGCCCGAAATCCTCCGGCGCAATGTCGCCGTCGTCGACGTCAATGGCGATTGCGCCGACCGCCGTTGGCCCCGAAACGGAAATTTCATCAAGGCCTTCGCGGCCCGAAACGATGATGGCCCGTTCGCTGCCCAATGCCTGCAAGGCTCGGCGGTAATGCGGAATGAGCGACGGGTTCGGGACGCCGACGAGTTGCCGGGTGACACCCGCCGGATTGCACATCGGCCCGAGCAGATTGAAAATTGTCCGTCGGCCGATGGCGCGCCGGATCGGTGCAAGTCGGCCAAGCGCGGGATGGTGAGTCGGGGCGAACAGGAAGCATATGCCCAAATCCGCGAGGCATGCTTGGGCAGTTTCCGTAGCACGTTCGAGATTGAGCCCGAGCGCCTCGAGCGTATCCGCTGCCCCCGCCTTCGACGATGCCGCGCGATTGCCGTGTTTGGCGACGGGCACGCCACACGCCGCGACGACGATGGCAACTGCCGTTGAAACATTGAGACTGTGGCTGCCGTCGCCGCCCGTGCCGCAC
>JBGSMP010000326.1:0-9783 GCA_041740105.1 Sphingomonadaceae bacterium | reverse complement strand
TCGATCCCGCGATCGCGGCATATGATCTGGACGCGCTGCACGACGGCGGCATGCGCGGCGTCCGCTTCAACTTTCTCAAGCGCCTCGTCGACGACGCGCCCAAGGACGCGTTCGTCGACCTGGCGGCGCGGCTGCCCAAAGGCTGGCATGTCGTGGTCTATTTCGAGGCCGATATCTTGGCCGAACTCCGCCCGTTCCTCGATGCGCTGCCGGTCCCGATCGTGATCGACCATATGGGTCGGCCCAACTTGAGCCAAGGCCCAGACGGCCCCGACCTGCGCGCATTCCGCGCGCTGCTCGACAGCCGGCCCGACATCTATTTCAAGGCAACCTGCCCAGACCGCCTCGATCCCTTCGGCCCGCCCTGGGACGCGTTTGCAGCGGCAGTCTCCCCGCTCGTCGCAGCCTATCCGACCCGTTGCCTCTGGGGCACCGACTGGCCGCATCCCAACATGCAGGACGCAATCCCCGATGACGGCGCGCTCGTCGACATGATCCCGCGCATCGCGCCGACGGCGGATTTGCGAATGAAGTTACTCGTCGATAATCCAGTGACCCTATACTGGGCGGACAGCCTTTAGGTAGGGAGCTGAACGGTGAGAACCGCCAACGTTGCCGCCGTTTGCGTCGGTATTTTAAACCCGTAACAGCTGTCATTCGTTCATCCGACGGACTGTCGAAAACTTCGAACAGCGCGTTCGAGGTCGCCATCAACGTGATCAATCGATTGCCAAGGCCTGAAGATTGTTAGTGCGGCTTGATTGGCGTCGTTACTCAAATCTAATGGGCACCTCGGCCAAAACTGAAACCAACAGCCACGGCTTGAGAAACGGCAGTATTGTAGGGCAAAGAGATCTCGACCGTCCCTACGATCGCGCGAATGAGGCTGCTTCTCAGCCAGCACAAATGAAAGATAAGTGCTAGAGGACCAGCATGAGTACTATATTTTGGTCGTGGCAAAGCGACCTCGCTGCCCGCGAAACGCGGAACCTCATTCGAGACGCGCTGGCGTCCGCAATTGGGGACCTAGATGCGGAGTTGGACGAGCGTCTCGAGCTGACCTCCGACACCCAGGGTGTGCCAGGTTCGCCCGACATCGTCGCCACCATCCTCGCAAAGATCGACGCGGCCGCAGTGTTCGTGGGTGACGTGACACCGGTTGCAATATCTGCCGCCGGCAGGGCAGTTGCAAATCCCAACGTGCTGATCGAACTCGGTTACGCAAAGAAATCGCTCGGGCTTAACCGCGTCATCATGGTGTGGAACACGGCATTCGAAGGTGCCCACGTCGAGCGCCTGCCGTTCGACATGCGTGGCCGCCGTGGCCCCATGTCATTCCATCTGCCCGTCGGCGCGACTACCAACGCTTTGCGGGTCGAGCGTGACAAACTGCGCAAGGCGCTGGGCGAAGCGTTGCGCCTGTCGATCGCCGTTGCGACACCCACGCCGGCTTCGGATCTAGGCCCGGAATGGCAACCCGTAGGTCCAACCAGTGTGGCGCTATGGTTTGACGATAGGAACGTGCTCACGATCAACGAGGACGGCGTCGCAGGAACCAAGGCCATCCATCCCGGCCCCTACGCCTATGTGCGCATCCTCCCTCGGCGGTGGAAGGCGCCCGCCGACTTCGGCCAAGGGCAGCACCACCCGAGAATCCTTGGAGACACGCGGGGTTACAGCTGGGGTATGACAAAGGGCGGACATATTATCTACTCGGGCAGCAGCCTACGCTCCACCGAGAAGCTGCCGCTTACGAATTTCGTTATGCAGTTCAAGGCTACGGGCGAGATCTGGGGCGTGACACCGTTTGTGACCGATGGCGAGCGCGGCGGCAATTTTTACGCCGACACCTTCATCGCAAACGCATACGAATTTATGGAGGCCAACATCCGACATCTCCAAGTATCGGGCGCGGGCGGCCCGTACGAGGTCAGGATGGGCTTCACCGACATGATCAGTATGCGCTGGACAACCGGCACCGACTTTGGTGGCCAACCGGTCGCGCTCGAATATGACGCGGAAGCGAGGATGACTTTGACCAGCAACAAGGAGGCGGAGATCCTGGCCGCGCTCGACACCGGCTGGGGCAAGATCGCCGAAGCGTTTGGTCTACCGGCGGCGCCACGCGCGATCCTCGTCAAGCAGATTCGCGGCCACTAACAGGGAGAATAGCGTTGTCGTTCCTGCAACAGCGATCTGCCTCGTCTCTGATGCATTGTTGCAAGCAAAGTTCCGAGATTCCTGGCCCAAGTGGGCGCTTTGCTCGCGATCGAACTTGGCCTACGGCGTTTCATTTAGGGCCGTGTTAGTCTCGTCAATCCGTCTGAGATCGTCCAATCCTGCATCGCCACCTTTAAGATGGCCGATGCTGGCGACTTCGCGCTATTGATCGCGTTCGTGTGTTCGTGAAAATCGAGCTGGCTCGGATTATCTTTGTGCAAACAGGGATATCCCGGTGCTTGGTCGAAATGGCGCGCCGGTCAATACTATAAGAAATGACCGCGACCCCCAAACTTAGCAACGAACTAATCGCCTTCCTGGATGCGGATATCGTTCTCGAAGGAAAACCTGTTGCCGAGCTCCCGTTGACAGAAGTTGCGCAGGGGGGGGCTAATTCGCGTCCTCATCGTCCCGAAGGCGATGGAAGAGATCGATGCAAAGAAACGTGACGGGCGACTGTCCGGCGTTGAACAGCGTGATGACGATGACGCGTTCGAACGCGATATCCGCAAGAACCTGCGGGTCTACCGGCCATGCGAAAAACGGCAGCCCGGTGGAGCGTGCTTTCAAACTGTCATCGCCCCCTAGCCCGCCTAACGCGATGGAATTCCAGGTGCTAGCCGCATCGAGAATCTTCGTCGCCCATGCCGGTAGGTCGCTCGCGAGTTCGGGCATGCGGTCGATCTGCCGCTTCGGCAAATGTGCACCATAGGATGTCGAGCGCGGAATGCGCCATGCGCCGATGATCAATCCGTCGCCTGCCTTTACATACTCGAAGGCGCCCGTGTGGCTGCGTCGAACGACATTTTCCAATTCTCGGTAGTGAAAGCCGAGGTCGTTGCTGATTGTCAGCGTGTCTCTGACCTTCTTCGCCGCAATGATCGACTCCTGCATCACCTTCTGCTGCCGCTCAAACCGAGCTTGCATCGGAGCTGACAGTGACGGCGCCAACTCGCGAGGTTCGTTTGTTTCGCTCATAGGAAATTTGGGCAGCTGATGCTTGTCACCGGAAATGATGGACAGCGACAGGTTGATCCGTTGCGGGTCGATCCAACTCGTCTTCAGCTCGGCCAGACATGCAACCCGCAAGCTGGCCATGTCAACAAATGAGAAGTCGCCGATCCGCAGCAGTGACGTGATGCCGTGGTAGAGCATGACTTTGCCGTCCACGCCTCTCAGATTTTCCATAAGAATGCGCTCACCGGCGGCACCGAGGTCGGGCGGTAGCAGAAGTTGCGGCTGCAGCTTCAAATGCTGCTCTATCAATTGCGGATCGCGCTCGTAGAAGAACCAAACGAAACCGTCGCCAACAGCGCGCGCCAACGTCAAGCCGTTGCGCAACTTCTTAGAGTATGCAGAGAGCTGGGCCATGCGCTTGGCGAACCAAACGGAATCGTACCGTGCTTTGGCCCCGATCAGCCTTTTCTCTTCGCGCTTGATCCGCCGGTACAGCACTTCGAGATCGGCGATAATCCGGTAGAGCCGCTGTTGAAACTCGAAGACGTCCTCACCCGTCGCCTCATCGGACTTGTGGCCGGATAATGCGCCGACGACCCGAGTGCACCACGCCAGCCTCTGTTCCGCGCCACCGAGCGCCTCGCGTACGGCGCGCTCCGAAATACGGGGCGAAGGTGTCTTCTTCACAGTTAGACGCGTCGAGGCATTTTGAGGTTGAAGTTGCAGCATGAATTGTCGTTAAAGAACATAGCCGGAACCATGCTCGACCTCCAGTGTTCATTCCAATGACACCGAATTTTTGTGCTTCTGGGCGGAAGTTTCGCCCCAGGCCTTTTGCCGCTAAGCAGCGGCTAAACCGGCGTCCGGTTCTGCGGAGTCTTTCAGCGGCGGCGAATTACCGCAGTGTTGTCGCACGCGGACGCTATGGCCCCGCACCCGATCTAAACGTTATCCGCCAACGTTATTGTCATTCCTCACCTAAAGATCTCCGCCAAAACCTACCGTTTGTTACGGGTCGTTGATCGACATTTTCTCGGACGTAAGACTACCACCGACGATGCGTCGCCGACCTTGCCGTCGGGAATATCGCGGATGCCGAACCGACCTGCTATGACCAGCATGAAGCACGGTAGAGCATCGCGCTTTTAAACAAGTAAGATTGGGTTCGAATCATAATGACGAAAAAAGATATGGAGAGCGCGAAGAAGGCGTTCGACTTTGCTTGGGCTGAGGCCACCAAATATGCCGACGAAGCGTTGGAGGCGATGCGCATGCATGGCCAAGTACAGGCCCGTGACACCGATGATATTTTTACACGCGCGGCAGAGCGAGCGCTGGTCGCGCATGATAACTGGTGTCGCGCCGCTCAGGTCGCCGCAAAGACCATGAAGGAATACTGTGATCAGTTTCGGCCGAAGTAGGCTGAGCCGCCCGCCGGATGGGATTGCTAAGGGACGGCCCGACCGCGGTATACATGTGCGGCGGCTGCACGCACCCGGCGACCCAGGCCGAGCCACTTGAAGCCGGCTTGAGGGGCGGGCACAGGATCGTCTGCGACGACGACGAGGCTCGCCAGCCCTTCCTTCCGGTCATCCATCGCGTCGAGGTCGATGGCGTCAGGGATAACGAACTCGAGTTTGCGGGCGAGGTACGCGCGACGGACTGCGACACCCTTCATGAATCCCCACTTGGTCCAATTCCACACGCGAGGCTCAAGCCAGAGCGCGACCGGCAGGATCACAAAGCGGTAAAGCTTCTTCATCACCCAGGCAAAGCCGCGCCAAAGTCCGATCAGCCAGCGCATCCAGAAGTAATGCGCGATCGCGTGCATCTCGCGGTTTGTGACGTTCCACTCCCGCTTCAGGATGCGCTGGCAGAGCGCATTCATCTCGGCATGCTTGATCAGGAAGTTGCTTCGGCTCACTCGCCAGCCGGCCATCACTGCGTGCAAGCCGTTCAGCAGCGCCTTGTACTCGGGATCCTTGGGATTCATCAGCAGCAGGATCTTCGTGCCTGATGCCGCTAGCTTCTGCTCGTTGTCCTTGTCATCGAGCGCCGATCCGACCGCCAGCGACTGAAACGTCGACATCTCGTCACGAAGAGAGTTGATCCATGCTTGGCGAAAGTCTGCGTGCTTGGGGGCGGCGATCGCATGCGTGATCCTGCGTTGATCAAGCTGATCGTCAAAGCGCATATCGCGCGGCAGGCCCTGCGCAACGCTGGCGATCGAACCGTTGCCGAACTTGCTAATGCCCAAGGGTATTCGCGTGAGTATTTTGGCGTGCTGCTCCGCATTAGCTACCTCGCGCCCGACATTATCGCGGCAATCCTCGAGGGCCGCCAGCCCGTGCAGCTCAACCGTCAACGCCTTGCGCGGGCAACAAATCTTCCCGTCGACTGGCAGGGCCAGCGCCAGATGCTCGGGTTCGCCTGAGCTATTTTAGACAAGCAGTATCGCACGAATACCGACTCTGCTGCGCATCGCATCGGCCGACGCCATCATTTGCCGCTCGAGACAAAGGCGCATTTCGCCGCATAGCTGCGGTCTGCAAATCGTCTCGGCGCACGGCGGGTGATGCATACTGAACCAGAAAGCCCGCAGAACTGCGCCAATTACCGCGCTATCCGGTGAGCTCGCTTCGTTCGACGTGAATTTATGGAAAAAGTGGTGCCCGGGGACGGTTTCGAACCGCCGACACTGCGATTTTCAGTCGCATGCTCTACCAACTGAGCTACCCGGGCCTGGAGCATTGCTATGCCGAGGCGCGCTGTTATGCGGTTGATGCGCCAGTGTCCAGCCTTCACATGCGTGTGACGCGGACGCTCTGGTTGCGGAACGTTGCCGTTCCAAAGACCGTCATAAAGGCAATGTCGGTCGCATCGCGGCCAACGGCAATGCGGATGATATCTTCCGCACGCGCCATGTCCGTCGCATCGACAAGATGCCACGCGTCCTCCAGCCACACTTCGACAACGGCGTGAAAATCGGGCGGCGTCACGTCCGGCGCGTAGGCAGACACGAGCCGCGCCGGGATCGCCGCGGCTCTGGCAAAAGCCGCCAGTAAATGGGCATAGTCGCGGCACACGCCCTGGCGCTGGACGAAGGTGTCCGATGCTGTCGTGTCACTGTTCGACGCGCCCGACACATATGAAAGATGCCCGGCAATCCAGCTGCGCATGGCAATGATCTTTGCGCCGCCTGTCGTGCCACCGAATTCGTCCGCCACAAAAGCTTCGAACTTGTCGCTTTCGCAATAACGGCTCGGCAATAGATAGGGGACGACAAGCGCGGGGAGGTCGCGCGGATCGGCGGCCTGAAGCGCTGCGACCGGGACGACAAACCGGTTAACTTCGACAATCGCACTGTAATGTGCATGAAACTGGCCGACACCGGCTGCCCATGTCCGCTGGCCGACCGCTTCATTGCCCTCGACGGGGCGGAGCCGTTCGGGCGAGGACACCGTTAGCTTGTCGCCGATGATGCGCTGGTCGGCCATTTGCGCGACTTCGATCTGGAGCAAAACGTCGTGCGGCTCGGGCAAGTCATAGTCGAGCACGACGTCGATTTCGATGCGCATGGGAATCGGGCCTTTTCTTGAAGCGAAACTCGGTTATGCGCGGATTTCCAGCAGCGGGGAAATGATGAAAGCGGTTTTTGCCAGAGCATTGCGGGGCGCGGGCATCGGGCTTTTGTTCCTGATTGTCGCGTTATGCGCGCTGATCATTATCGTGCCGCCCTTTCTCGACCGAATCTATTACACCGGCCCGCAAACCAGCCACTATGACGGCGCGCGCTTTTTCAATCCGAGTGGCGACGACACGGCGAAGCCCCCGGCAGGCCGCAATCGCGGCAGTTTCCTGATGCGTCTCGCCACCGGCAGCGACGGGCGCCCGCCTTGGCCGGACAGCGTCGCCGTTACGCAAGGCTATAGCGCTGCCGAAGCCACGCCGTGCCCCGTGACCCGCCCACGCGTTGCCGAAAACTGGAAGCGCTGCGTCGACAAAGTCGACCGCACGCGCATGTTTGCGACATGGATCGGCCACGCTTCGGTGCTGGTCCAGTCAGGGGGCATCAATATTCTGACCGATCCGATCTACAGTGAACGCGCCGGACCGTTCGGCATCGGCCCCGGCCGCGTGACCAAACCCGGCATCGCGTTCGACGATCTGCCCAAGATCGACCTCGTCGTCGTCAGCCACAATCATTACGACCATATGGATCTGGCGACGCTGAAAAAACTGTGGGATCGCGACAAGCCGCTGATCGTGACGTCGCTCGGCAATGATGCGGTCATGAAGAAGGCCGGGATTGTCGCGGTTGCGCGCGACTGGGACACGCGGATTGCGGTCAAGCCCGGCATCGACGTCATCGTGACGCGCAACCATCACTGGAGCAGCCGCTGGGGCGTGGACCGCAACCGCGCGCTGTGGTCGAGTTTTGTCGTCACGCTGCCGGGGGGCAACGTCATGTTTGCCGGCGATACCGGCTTTGGCAACGGGCAATGGCCGGTCGAAGCCGCAAAATATGGACCGATCCGCCTCGCGCTGATCCCGATCGGTGCGTTCCGGTTCGAGGCCGGACAAATGGGCATCGCCAGTCATATCGGGCCGATCGATGCTGCCGAAGTTTTCCTCCGGTCAAGGGCTCGAACCGGGATCGGCATCCACTGGGGCACGTTCCGGTTGAGCTACGAAGCCTATGATACGCCGCCAAAACTGCTTGATGCCGTCAACAAATGCCGCGGTATCCAAGGTTTCGGCACGGTGCCGCTCGGCAAGTCGACCGAAATCCCGGCTGTCGATGCACCCGTTCTGGCGCTCCCGCCGCCTGTTTCGCTCGACAAGGCATGTCTCGATTCGCCAGCCGTGCGGGCGCTCAAGTGAAGCTGCTGTTCGTCTATAATGCCAATGCCGGGATCGCCGCCGGGATTATGGACAGTATTCACAAGACGGTAGCGCCCGCGACCTATCCGTGCAGCTTGTGCGCGATCACTTATGGCATCGTGCGCATGGACCCGCGCTGGAAAGCATGGCTGAAGGCACAGCCGTTCGAAATCGTCTTTTACCATCGCCCCGATTTCCGGGCAGCCTATCCCGAACTCCTCGTCGATTTGCCGGCGATCCTGATCGACCGCGAGGGTGCTCTTGAAACGCTTGTCGCTGCCGAGGAATTTGCTGCGGCGGCGACGGTCGACAAACTGATCGCGATGATCGAGCAGCGCCTGCCCTAGCGGGACAGCATTGCGCCGAGCGGTTGCCCGCCGAAGATATGGACATGGAGATGCGGGACTTCCTGGTGCCCATGCCCGCCGATGTTGCTGAGCAAGCGATAGCCGTGCGCGGGTAGTCCGGCCTCGCGCGCGACATGACCGATGGCGCGGATGAACCCGGTTATTTCGGCATCGGTGGCGCGCGCGGTGAAATCGTCCCACGAAACATAACGCCCCTTGGGAATGACGAGAATGTGCACCGGCGTTTGCGGATTGATGTCATGAAATGCCAGCGCGTGATCGTCTTCATACACGGTCGAATTGGGGATTTCGCCGCGCAGGATGCGCGCGAAGATGTTGGCGTCGTCATAGGGCAGGGTCGCGTCGATCGGCATCAGCTTGCCCTCGCGGCTTTTTCGGTGATCCCCGATGTGCCCTCGCGCCGGGCGAGTTCAGCCTCGACATCGGCCAGCGTGACGCCGCGCGCGTTCAGCAAAACGAGCAGATGGAAGAAGACGTCCGCCGCTTCACCGACCAGCGCTGCATTGTCCTGCGACAACGCCGCAACGACCGCTTCAACCGCTTCTTCGCCGAATTTTCGGGCAATCAGACCGATGCCGCCAGCGTTCAACAGGGCCACATATGATTTGTCGGCATCCGCCGCGCTTCGCGAAGCGATCGTCATCTCGAGCTGGCGAAGCGTGTCGGTCACCCGGCTTGTTAAGCGGCCACGTGGCCCCGCCGTCAAGCGTCGTTATTTTTATCATGTGGCGGCGCCTTGCTGGATCGCCTGCCAATCACCAGACCGGCGATGGCCAAGCCAAACAGCACGATGTCGGTCGGCTCGGGGATTTCGAGGCTGCTTTGCGCCCATGCGGGCGCACTCATCGCAAACAGAGCCGCCAGTGAATACCCCCGTATCATGCAGCGCCTATCGCACGATGGTTACTGAGTCGCTAGCGAAATGAAACAAGCCATCGCGCGCAAAATACCGAACTGGGACAGTTATTTATGCTGGCGGACCGGGTACCCCGCTGCCCCCAGCGCGTTGTGCGCGTCGCCGATCGTTGCTTCCCCGAAATGAAATATCGATGCCGCTAGAACCGCGCTTGCATGGCCATCGCGCACGCCCTCGACAAGGTGATCAAGCGTGCCGACACCGCCACTTGCAATAACGGGAATATCCACGGCATCGGCAATCGCGCGGGTCAGTTCGAGGTCGTAGCCATCGCGCGTGCCGTCGCGGTCCATCGACGTGACGAGCAATTCGCCCGCGCCGAGGCGCGCAAGATTGTGGGCGTGTTTGACGGCATCGATGCCCGTGGCACGCCTGCCGCCATGCGTGAAGATTTCCCACCGGCTGCGTTCGGGATCGTCGACGCGCCGCGCATCGACC
>JBGSMP010000310.1:0-4641 GCA_041740105.1 Sphingomonadaceae bacterium | reverse complement strand
ATTGTCGCCGAACTCCTTCGCGAACACCTCGACCGGGCGCTGTGTGTCGACGATATCGATGCGAGAAACAGCGTCGTTGATAATCGCCGCCGCCTTGTCCAGATCGACGTCGTACGCGACCCCGACCTCGACCTCGTGCCGCCGCAGCGCCTCACCCGTCAGGATCTTGAGCGGATTCTTGAACAGATAGGCGTTGGGGACCAGCACCAGTTCGTTGCTGAGATGGCGCAGATAGGTGTCGCGCAGCGTGATCTGTTCGACGCGCCCTTCAACGGTTTCACACTCGATTACGTCGCCTATGTTCACCTTTTTTGCGTAGCATTATGAGGATTCCAGCGAGGAAGTTCTCGAAAATATCCTTGAACGCGAAGCCGATAGCCCTGACCGCAGACATTATCGAGCTGGCGCGCCAATATGGCCGCTATGGCTATCGACGTGTCACGGCATTGCTGCGATCAGCGGGCTGGTGTGTGAACCGCAAGCGGGTTGAGCGCATCTGGCGGCGTGAAGGGCTGAAGGTGCCGCAGAAGCAGCCTAAGCGCGGAAGGCTGTGGCTGAACGATGGTTCGTGCATCCGGCTGCGCCCTGAATATCCGGGGCATGTCTGGGCTTACGACTTTGTCGAGGGCCGAACCCATGATGGTCGCAAGTCCCGTATCCTTGCGATCATCGACGAGGCTAGCCGGGAGTGTATGGCCTTGTTGGTTGCACGCCGGATCAGAAGCGCGGACGTGCTCGCGATCTTGGCTGATCTGTTCATCCTCCACGGCCCGCCAGCGCACATACGGTCCGACAATGGCCCCGAGTTTATCGCTACCGCCGTCAAGGAATGGCTGGGACAGATCGGTGTCCAGACGCTTTACATCACACCTGGCAGCCCTTGGGAGAATGGCTATTGTGAATCGTTCAACGGCAGCTTGCGCGACGAACTGCTCAACGGTGAAATCTTTTACAGCCTTGCCGAAGCCCAAATCCTGATTGAGGCATGGCGGAGACACTACAACACAGTCAGGCCGCACAGCTCGCTTGGCTATCGGCCTCCCGCGCCAGAAGCCGTTCCTTGGCCAGTGCCGCCCTCCGGTTCCGCTACGCTCCACCTGCGGCCAGCACTCGCCAAGGAGGTCATCATACACTAACAATCAACCCGGACCACTCAGTGGGGGCCGGTCATTCGCGGACCACCAATCGGCGGTCCATCTCTCCAACGACGCCAATCAAGTCGCAGATCATGACGATCTTGCCGTGGCGGGGGAAGCTTTGAGCGCAACCTGTTACCACAGCGCAATCGCTCACGGGTTCCGCAAGAGGCTTTCCCTGATCCTTCAATTCCGACTCCCTATTACGCCGATTTAACTCCCTGTTTGGCAAAATAGGGAATCTCGACGAAAAATGGTAGATTTTGGAGCTCTCAGGCAGTCAAAGCATGCGTAAACCGCAAGAACCCGTGTCTTTTCCCTGTTAAATCCCTGCATAACATGGAATTGCGCTCCGAGACCCTTTCGCCACAGACTGCGTGGCGCGCCAAAGCCGGAATCGCGTTGACACGGACAACGCGCTCGCTTATCGGCCCCGTTCCCGCGAGCGGCATGTCGCTGCCCGCGTCATTTGCTTTGAAGAAGAGTTACAGCCCATGTTCGCAATCGTGCGCACGGGCGGCAAGCAGTATCGCGTTGCCGCCGGAGACAAAATCGTCGTTGACCGTATGGACGGCGAAGCAGGCTCGCGCGTTGCGCTGGGCGATATCCTTTTCACCAGCGAAGGGTCGGTCGCTGGCCTCACCGTCGCGGCGGAAATCATTGCGCAGGCGAAAGCCGAAAAGGTCATCGTTTTCAAAAAGAAGCGCCGCCACAACTATCGCCGCAAAAACGGCCATCGCCAGCAGCACACGATCCTGAAGATCATCAGCGTCGGCGCGGCGGAAGAAAAGAAAGCAGCGCCCAAGAAGGAAGCAGCGCCAAAGGCTGAAGTGGCCGCCGAAGCACCCGCAACCAACGCACCGGCGAAAAAAGCGGCAGCGCCCAAAGCTGCCAAAGCACCCAAGGAGTAACGGACAATGGCACATAAAAAGGCAGGTGGTTCGTCACGCAACGGTCGCGATTCGGCTGGTCGTCGCCTTGGCGTGAAGAAGTTCGGCGGCGAAACCGCGCTTGCAGGTAATATTCTCGTGCGCCAGCGCGGCACCCGCGTCTGGCCAGGCCGCAATGTCGGCTGTGGCAAGGATCACACGCTGTTCGCGCTCGCCGGTGGCCGTGTCGCGTTCCATGAAGGCAAGCAAGGCCGCAAATATGTTTCGGTCGATCCGATTATGATGGCAGCCGAATAACCGGTGGTCCGATTTACGGGTCACCACGTGGGTGACCCGAAGATCTGCCACGGCAGGTCGCAGGGAGTAAGGGTCACCCCCGAGCTCCTTTTTTTTGTATCTCCCTGAGACAGTGTCACCGCCCCGTCGCGAACGCGCGATAGAGGCTCGGCCAAGGAGAGACCAAAGTGTTTGCACGCACCGAACGATTGCTGTTGCGGCCCGGCTGGGTCGAGGATGCGCCCGCCCTGACTGATGCTTTTGCGCGCGAGGACGTCGTGATGAAGCTGGCGACGGCACCGTGGCCCTATGCGATCGACGACGCAGTCGCTTTTCTTGGCGGCGATCGCAAAGCCGATGAAGCCAATCTGCTGATATTCCAGCGGACGATGGGTGCGCCGCGGCTGATCGGCGGGATCGGCCTTGCCGCGCGTGGCAATGATCTCGAACTGGGCTACTGGATCGTGCCGTCACATTGGGGCTTGGGCTTTGCAACCGAAGCGGGCCACGCAGTGATTGCGATGGCGCGCGATACGCTGCGCATCGACCGGCTGGTCTCGGGCCATTTTGTCGATAATCCGGCGTCGGGGCGTGTGCTCGACAAGCTCGGCTTTGCGTCCACGGGTAGGGAAATGCGCGCCAGCCACGCGCGCGGGGTCGATACCCTATGCATAAAAATGGCGCTCGATCTGCATCCGATGGCCCTAGCTGCCTGACCGGGCCCGCGCATAGACGCCGATTTCGCCGTAAATATCGGTTGTCTTGTCGATCCGGACAAAGCCGTTTTTTTCGGCAACACGGATCGACGCACCATTGCCCGGCGAAATGATGCAGCGGATTTCGGGGGCGTCGATACATGCGTCGGCCCACGCCGTCGCTGCCGCCAGAAATTCGCTGGCAATCCCCTTGCCCCATGCATCGTGGGCAAAGGCCCAGCCTGCTTCGGGATAGCCTTCCAATTGGGCGATGCCGCGTTCGAACCGGGCGAAGCCGCCCATCCCGACCATGCGGTCGGTGGCCCGATCGATCACACCCCAATAGCCATAGCCAAGCAAGGGCCACATCCCGGCACCCTGACAGAACCGCCGCCACGCCTCGATGCGATCCTGCGGCTGTCCACTGCCGAGCCATTCGACAACGCGGGCATCGGACATATTGGCGAAATGCTGTTCGAACCGGTCCGCCGATATCGGGGCGATGAGCAGGCGGTGGGTCGTCAGGGTCGGGGCGTCCATCGCATCATTCCGCGCCGCGAAAGGCGGCCTTGTCAAGATAGCCGATATGGTGCGATGGACTGTGCTTAAAGAGCGATGTCGCAGCCAAAGAAATCAATAGTCTATGCCAAATGAACGTAAACGCCTTTCGCCGGCGGAAAGCCGGACGGCAGCGCTCGAGGCGGCGCACGATATTCTGCTGGCCGACGGGCCGCAAGCCGTCACCCTGAAAGCCGTCGCGGCAAAGGTCGGGCGAACGCATGCCAATGTGCTCCATCACTTCGGCACGGCGCTCGATTTGCAAAAGGCACTGGCGGCCATGCTGGCGGCCAAAGTATGCGCGCTGATCGCGGACGCTGTGGTCAAGGCACGCCGCGGCGAGGCCGATCCGCGCACGATCGTTGACCTGACTTTTGCAGCGTTCGACAAACAGGGCGCGGGCGCTCTTGCGACCTGGATGATCATCTCGGGCAACAAGGACGCGCTCGACCCGATCCTGACAGCGCTTCACAGAATCGTGGACGATCTGTCGGATGAAAGCGATGCGACGCTGATTGCAGAGCATACATTGATGCTGGTTTTCATGGCGCTCGGCGATGCGCTCCTTGGTCCATCGATGGCGGACGCCCTGGGTCTTCCACTGACAGCAGCAAAGGACATTGCCCTGCGCCAGATCATGGCCTCGCCGGGGCTGAACTTTGCTGGCACCGCGACAAAGCCTGTGTAACGCGCTAAAGGCGCGCGATGCATTTCCTCGATCAAGCAAAAATCTATATCTCCTCGGGCGCAGGTGGCCCCGGTGCCGTTGCGTTCCGCCGCGAAAAATTCGTCGAATATGGCGGTCCCGACGGCGGCAACGGCGGCAAGGGCGGCGACATAATTTTCGAAGCGGTTCCCGGCCTCAATACGCTCATCGATTTTCGCTATACCCAGCATTTCCGCGCGCCACGCGGCAAGGGCGGGGCAGGATCGAACCGGACCGGTGCCGGCGGCGATGACCTGATCATTCGTGTGCCCGTCGGCACGCAAATCCTAAGCGAGGATAAGGAGCACGTCCTTGCCGACTTCACGAAGCAAGGCGAGCGCCGCGTCTATCTGCGCGGCGGCGACGGCGGGCGCGGAAAA
>JBGSMP010000302.1:0-1522 GCA_041740105.1 Sphingomonadaceae bacterium | reverse complement strand
CGGACCTGCCGACCGGCGGCCTGATCGTCGATCCGCCGGCTGCGATTGCGCAAGCTTATGCGACCGGTCGCGGCAGTTTCCGCGTGCGGTCCAAATGGGCCGTCGAGGATCTGGGCCGCGGGACGTGGGTCGCAGTCGTGTCCGAAATTCCCTATGGCGTGCAAAAGGGCAAGCTGATCGAAGCGCTTGCAGCGCTGGTCAACGACAAGAAGCTGCCGGTTTTCGCCGATGTCCGCGATGAAAGCGACGAAGCGATCCGCATCGTCATCGAGCCGCGCAGCCGGGCGGTCGATCCGCATGTGCTGATGGAAAGCCTGTTCCGGCTGTCCGAACTCGAAGTCAAAATCCCGCTCAATCTGAATGTCCTCGGCGCTGACCGGACGCCGCGGGTGATGAGCCTGAAGGGCGTGCTGACCGACTGGCTGACACATCAGATCGAAGTGCTCGTCCGCCGCGCGACGCATCGGCTGGGCAAGATCGACGACCGGATCGAACTGCTCGACGGCTATCTAATTGCCTATCTCAACCTCGACCGCGTGATCGAGATCATCCGCACCGAAGACGAGCCCAAGCCGGTCATGATTGCCGAATTCGGCCTGAACGACCGGCAGGCCGAAGCAATCCTCAACATGAGGCTGCGTTCCCTGCGCCGCCTCGAGGAAATGGAAATCAAGACCGAGCGGGCAAAGCTCGACAAGGAACGTGCCGACCTCGCCGCGCTGATCGAAAGCCCGGCGCGGCAGCGCACCAAGCTTAAGAAAGACCTTGGCAAATTGCGCGAAAAATATGGGCCGGAAACCAAGCTCGGCGCGCGGCGCACGGTCATCGAGGAAGCAGCCCCGCCGCGCGACATTCCATTGGATGCCATGATCGAGCGCGAACCCGTCACCGTCATCCTGTCTGCCAAGGGGTGGATCCGCGCGCTCAAGGGCCATGCCGATCTCGCCAGTGCGGAAACCATGAAGTTCAAGGAAGGCGATGGCCCCGCCTTTGCGATCCATGCGCAGACCACTGACAAAATACTGATCACGGCAGCCGACGGGCGCTTTTACACGCTGCCTGCGGATAAACTCCCCGGGGGACGCGGCTTTGGTGAACCCGTCCGCCTGATGATCGATCTGGGCGGCGACATCGGGATCGTTCAATTATTGGCAGCGCGTGCCGAAACCAAGCTCTTGCTGGCAGCGTCGGACGGGCGCGGATTTGTTGCCAAAGTGGCTGACGTGATTGCCGAGACGCGCAAAGGGCGGCAGGTCGTCAATCTGCGGCCCGGCGCAAAGCTTGCGATCATCCGGCCGATCGCCCCGGGACATGACAGCGTTGCCACCATGGGTGACAATCGCAAACTCGTCGTGTTCCCGCTTTCCGAACTCCCCGAAATGGCGCGTGGACAGGGCGTGACGCTGCAACGTTTTCGCGACGGCGGCCTTGCCGATGCGATCACGCTCACACTCGCCGACGGATTGAGCTGGGCGATGGGCGGCGGTAGCGGGCGCATGCGCACCGAAGCCGACCTGACCCC
>JBGSMP010000281.1:0-2361 GCA_041740105.1 Sphingomonadaceae bacterium | reverse complement strand
GTCGCCTGCGTGATCGGCAGCGCCGCGACGTCCACTGTCATCAAGCCCTCGGCGGTCCGTGTGCGACGGGGGGTGGCCGAAAGCAGTATCGATTCGGTCGGCATAGGGAAGTAACGACCGGCGTCGAGCGCAAGCATGCGGTTCACTTCGCTGCCTGACATTGGTGGCACCGTGACGTCGCGGACAAGAAGCTGATTTTCGTTGATGACGACGATCGCACCGTTGCTTGGTACGCGATCGAGGGCGTTGCCTGTCGCGGCATCATGCCACACGCCGTTGTCGAGGGTCAGCATTTGCCGGTTGCGCCGGCCGAAGCGCTGGAGTGACGGCGGCACCAGTGCGGCCAGTTCGTCGATCCACCAGTCGAATCCCCGCCGCGCTTCCTGTCGCAGCGTGGTAAGATCACTGTTCAGCAGGTCGTTAAGCGTCACGAAGGTGCCCCGCATCGACCGGTCAGCACATCGATCCTGCACGCGGTGTTGTCCGTTGCACGTGGCCGGACGATCAAGTCGGGCCAGACCCGTCGGTCGCCGGGCCTGAACGCGATGCGAATGCGCACGAGTGCCGGCGGCTGCGGTCGTTGGAACCAGTTGATTTGCCACGACGCGCCCGATCCGGCCTGGCGCGCGCCGAAATAATTGATCTGGGACGACTGGACGTTTCTGAGGAGTATAATTGGCTGCCACCCTTTTGACCCGGGCATCATGAAATCGTGACGGTCGTCAAGGCTGTTTGCCGCGAGCAGCGTAAGATCACCAGCGGGCGTAAGGATTATCCGGTAGCGCGAAAGGCTGTCGGGCTCGTTTCGCGCGAGCGGAACGGATTGGAAAGTGAATGCGTTTTGATCGCCGACGGTATCGACAATCGCGACCGCGCTGTCGGGATCGACGACCGGTCGCAACTGTTCGATCCGGTCGCGCAACACGCGCTGCGCGGCGATGACGCTCTCATCGGCTTCGAATTGCCCGGCACTGCGCTGACCGAACAGGCTCGTGGTGCGCAGGCCGTTGAGCAGCATGGCCGCCACCATGCCCAGCAATGCGAGGCTGACCAGCATTTCGATGAGCGTGAAGCCGCGATCACGGCGGCAAGAAACTGGGGGGGTGGTCACAATCAGCGCCCCAGTCTTAGCGAGCGCAGGCGCAGCACGGGGCGGTTTGTATCAGCACGTTGGACTGTGACGGTAACAAGGTCGAGCGCTGGTGCCGTTCCGCTGCGCGGCTGATAGGGTTGCACGGCCACTCGCCAGCGGAGTGCCCCGGAAACGCCTGCCTGCTGATCGTTATTCGTCGCATTGGCACCGATTGCGCCGTCGAGCGCCGATTTCGCAACGAGAACTGCCATCCGGCGGTCGATCATCGCCTGAGTGGCGCGGGCGTTCAACGCTAAAACCTGAAAAGTCACGCCCATGGCTGTCGCAATGATTGCCAGCGCAATCAGCGTTTCGATCAGCCCAAAACCGGCTTCATGATGGCAACGATGACGGTTCATGCCCAGCGCGACGTGACGACGCCGGTCAGCGGATCGACCGTCACGCTGAAGCGACGGGCGCGCGACGTCATCGCAACGGTCCCGCCGCTCGACGTCCCGTCGCGAAAGAAGCGAAGCGCGGCGGGTTGTTCGATATCGACATCCACCGGCAAAGCACCGCGCGTCAATGCCAACGCGGTGCGCGGATCGGCATTCACAAATGGTGCCAGCCTCACGGTCCGGTTTTCGCGGATCGCTGTCGCCTGTGCCTGGCGAACCGCCAGTTCGACTTGCGTTGCTGCTGTATTGAATGCGCGCGCCCTGATCGACTTGTCGATTGCGGGAAAGCCGACGCCTGCGATCAGTGCAGCAATCGCAATAACGACGAGCATTTCGAAAAGCGTGAAGCCGTGGTTCGAGCGATGTTTCCTCACTGTGCTATCGCTAGATCGTTAAAGCCCAAAATCGCTGCCATGATCGCTGCGATAATTCCTGCCACGGCGGCGCCCAAGATTACGGTGATCAGCGGCGTGAGGATCGCAACAACGCGTGTCAGGCGAACCTTCACGTCACGATCAAGGACATCACCGAGACGGTTTAGCATCATGCCAAGCTGCGACGATTCCTCGCCGGTGCGCACGAAGCCGATGGCGATATCGGGCATTATCCTGGCAGCGGCAAGCGGCGCTGCAAGCCCGTCGCCTTCACGGATGCCGTCGGCGATTTTCGACATCGCGGCGTTGATATGGCTATTGCGGATTGTGCGCTGCGCCAGCGTAACGGCGACGGGCAGCGAGACCTGCCCCTCGACAAGCGCGCCAAGCGTTCGGGCGAACCGCGCCGTATCGAGCCGTTGGACGAGCGGCCCAAGCTGCGGGACGCGCAGGACGA
>JBGSMP010000277.1:0-3222 GCA_041740105.1 Sphingomonadaceae bacterium | reverse complement strand
GCCGGGTTGCCGGTTTCGGTGCCGGGTTATCAGCTCGACCGGCGCTGCGGTTCGGGCCTGCAAGCCATCATCGATGCGGCCATGATGGTGCAAACCGGCGCTGCCGATGTCGTTATCGCAGGCGGCGTCGAAAGCATGTCGAATGTCGAACATTATACGACCGACATGCGTTCAGGTATGAAAATGGGCGGGATGACGCTGCATGACCGGCTCACGCGAGGCCGGGTCATGTCGCAACCGATCGAGCGCTTTGGCGTCATAAGCGGCATGATCGAAACCGCCGAAAACCTTGCCAAAGACTATGGCATCACGCGTGCACAGTGTGACGCGTATGCTGTGCGCAGCCATCAGCGCGCAGCGGCGGCTTGGGCCAATGGGCGGTTCGACGACGAGATCGTACCCGTGCCCGTCAAGCAGAAGCGCGGCGATCCTGTGCCGTTCGCCCACGACGAAGGCTATCGCGCGGATGCAACCATCGAGTCGCTCGGTGCGCTGAAGCCCATTGAAGGCGGTGTGGTAACGGCAGGTAACGCCAGCCAGCAGAATGATGCCGCTGCCGCTTGCTTTGTCGTCGCAGAGGACAAGCTGGACGAACTTGGCGTTGAACCCATTGCCTGGTTCCATAGCTGGGCGGCGGCCGGTTGCGAGCCGTCGCGGATGGGCATCGGCCCTGTCCCCGCTGTTGAGCGATTATTCGCGCGGACTGGCCTCGGTTGGTCGGACATTGATCTAATCGAACTGAACGAGGCTTTTGCCCCGCAAGTGCTGGCGGTGCTCAAAGGCTGGGGCTGGCGCGACGACGACAGCCGCCACGACATCCTCAACGTCAATGGCTCAGGCATTTCGCTGGGGCATCCCATCGGTGCGACGGGCGGGCGCATCTTGGCAACCCTCACGCATGAAATGGTTCGCCGCCAAAGTCGTTACGGATTGGAAACCATGTGTATCGGCGGTGGTCAGGGGATTGCGGCGATCTTCGAACGCGCCTGAGCGAGCAGCGCTTGCGCAGCTTTCAGATGTGGGCGGTCGATCATCCTGCCCTCGATCCCGACTGTGCCAATATCGGGGCTCGCGGCAAACGCATCGACGATGCGCCGGGCAAAGGCGATTTCCGCCTCAGACGGCATGAAACCGGCATTTATCGGCGCGACTTGAGCCGGATGGATCGCGAGCCGTCCGGTAAAGCCCTCCGCCCGCGCAGCCTGCGATGCCGCAAGCAGCCCCGCGTCATCGCGAAAGTCGACGAAAAGTGTATCGATCGCCTGCACTCCCGCTGCACGGGCCGCCATCAGGGTCAGCGAGCGGACAAGCTTGTAGGTGAATGCCCATTCGCCGTTCGCGTCGAGATTAGTACTGGCCCCGAGTGCCGCCGACAGATCCTCGGCGCCCCATGTCAGGGCAGCCAGCCGGGGCAGCTTTGCCATTGCATAGTCGCCGAGACGAAAGGGCGCGATGGCGGTTTCGGTTGCCACCGGAATGATCCGGATCGACCCTGTCGCGAGATTGTGAGTGCTTTCCAGCTTGTCGAGTTCATCCGACAGCATGCGAACATCGTCGGGCCCGTCGGCTTTGGGCAGCATGATCCCGTCCGGGGCGCCGCCTATGACGGCAGCGAGATCGTCCGCCGCAAGCCCACTGTCGAGCGGATTGATCCGTACCCAAAGTTGCGGGTTGCGCTTGCCCCGAGGCCGCTCCGCCAGAAACGCGGCAACAAGCGAGCGCGCCAGCGGCTTGTTTGCCAACGAAACGCTGTCTTCGAGATCGAGGATCACGGCATCCGCACCGGACGCATCGACTTTGCCGAGCTTCTTTTCACTGTCGCCCGGGATGAACAGGAGCGAGCGCAGCGGCGTCATGCGGTCGGCTTCTTGCGCTGGAGCCCCGTGCGTTTGCACGAAGCGACGAGTTCATCATGCTGATTATAGGCACGATGCGCAAAGGTCACAATGCCCTGATCGGGCCGCGATTTGCTTTCGCGCAGCTCGAGGACTTCAGTCACGACATGCAATGTATCGCCATGAAACACGGGCTTGGGAAAGCGCACTTCGTCCCAGCCGAGATTGGCGACCGCGGTGCCCAATGTTGTATCTCCGACCGAAATACCGACCATAAGCCCAAGTGTAAAAACACTATTCACGATGCGCTGGCCGTAATCGGTGCCCTTCATATAGTCTTCGTCGAGGTGGAGCTGCGCTGGATTGTGCGTCATGGCGCTGAACAGGACGCTGTCGGTTTCGGTCACTGTGCGGCGGATGGCGTGGTTGAAAACCTGCCCGACTTTCAACTCGTCAAACCATAGTCCCGCCATCGTCGCTCTCCATCACTACGACGTCCGATAGCCGATTTGTCGCGCAAAGCGAGCAGCGTCAATCGGTGACGGGCGGCGCGTCTATTTCCTCAAAATCGGGTGGAGCACTATCGCTGCCGCGACCGTCGTCGTCGGGCACAGCCGGGTCTACCGGCGCTGCCCTGCGCCCGTCGAGCTGCCAGCGCTTTGGCGATTGATCGATCTGCGCACTTTTCGCGCCGAACCAGACACCGAACCAGCCCAGGCGCCACAGTTGCACGCCGCTGACAAGTGCCAATGCCAACAAAGACAGGATGAACAGCGTCAGCGGCTGCAGCCAGAAGCGACCGCCATTCCCACCCTCATCGCCGTTAATGTAACGGCCGCGACGCGGGCTGCCGAAATTTTCACCCAGACGTGCATAATGCTCCGCCTTGGCGCCGGTGGGGTCGCCCCCGCGCTTTGGTAAACGAAAACGCATCATGCCAGATTAGCGGCATGATGCGTCTAAATCGTTAACGATCTGTCGCGTTAGCGGCAGCGAACCCCGCCGCGGTCCACTTCACGGCCGAGCAGCGCCCCGGCACCGGCACCGATGATCGTGCCGAGCACTTTCGACCCGCCGGGGGCGACCGTATTGCCGAGGAGGCCACCCGCTGCACCGCCGATGAGCAGACCGGTCGTGCCATCCGAACGGCGGCAATAATATTGGCCGTTCTGACCGCGATAGATGCGGTCGTTATAGCTCAGTTGACGTGGCTGATAATAGCGGCCGTCGCGGTAGTAGCGTTCGGCGCGGTAATTGCCGTAACGCGGATCGGCGCGATTATAGTCGTACCGGTTATAATCCTGCCATTTAGCGCGCTGTTTGGCGCGGCGACGGTCTTCCTTCCGGTCCTCGCGCCGGTCCTCGCGATAATCACGGCGCGCTTCAC
>JBGSMP010000184.1:0-20336 GCA_041740105.1 Sphingomonadaceae bacterium | reverse complement strand
CCGCCCAGCCATGCGCCATAGCCGCAAAACTCCACGCGGACACGCCGGCTATCATCGATTTGCGGACACCGAGCCGGTCGACCAGCCAGCCAGTGAACAGAAAAGAAAGCGCCGCCGCAAATTGCGTTACGGCCGCCAGATTGCCGAAATCGGCATCTGTCCAGCCCATCTCCTTCGACATGTCGGGTTTCAGGATCGCAATGATCGGCCGATCCATCGCGTTAAAAATGCCCGCGACACAAAGCAGGCCGAACAGCACCCAGACACGAGCGGGCGTCAATATCGTCGCCCTGCCCGCGTCTGGTATCGATGCCATGGTCAGTTACTGCCGCCGAAGTTTACTTTGGCCGTGATCCCGAAATAGCGATCGGCTTCACGCGGGATGATGTAACGGAATGAGCCGCCCGGACCACCTCCGCCGATCGACGAGGCAAAGCTCTGGTCAAACAGATTCTTGACCTGCGCTACAATCCGGAAGCCGTCGTTGGGCGCAACGATGCCCGCCGAAAGATCGACAATTGCATAGGGGTGAATGACTCCGTTTGCCCGAGTTGCTGCATTCGTATCGAATGCCGACAGCGAGCTCGACTGATAAGACGTTTGAGCCCCCATAACAACGTCGATGCCGCCCCCTGTCCGCCAGCGATAATCGGCACCCAGCGCCGCTTTCAACTTTGGCGCATAGGCAAGAACGTTACCATTCGGGATTGACGGAAACCCGGCGATGATCTTGAACCGATCGACTTTCGCATCTGTGTAGGCAAGTCCACCGGAGATGTTCAAATCGCGAGCAGGCCGGAAAACAAGATCAAGCTCACCGCCGCGCGTCGATACTTCGCCCGCGTTTGCGAACCGTGAAACCGGCGTTGCGATGCCGCCAATTGTAATTACGTCGGGACTATTCGCCTGGAAATTGTAATATTTTGCATAATATCCGGCGAGGTTCACGGTCAGCTTACCGTCGAACAAGGTGTTCTTCAGGCCAATTTCATAGGCATCGGATGTTTCAGGTTCGAGCGGGTCGGCGCCGGTCCGGTTGAGGTTGAAAAAGACGTTGAACGCCGGCCCTTTATAGCCTTTCGAGAATGTCGCATAAGCCGTGGTACTCCGACTGATGTCGAACTGTAGCCCCGTTTTTGACGACCAGTTCGTGCTCGTCACTTTGCCGCGGAACGGGATGCCGTTTGCTGCCGCTACATTGCCGTTGGCATCAAAAACCCCTTGGTCGAATGCGGGCTGGATCGCAGGGCCACCGGTAAGCGGGTTCGATACCCTGCTATGGAACACGTTGAGCTGGTCGATCGTATAGCGTAACCCGCCAATCACGCGCAGGCTGTCGGTAACATTGATCGTTGCCTGCCCGAAAAAGGCGAGGTTCTTGAATACCGACCCGAAATTTGCGGTGCCCGTCTGAAACGTCGACGGATTCGCATTGGCCGAGCCGCAGGGAATAAGCCCTGTTGCCCCAACGATTGCGGTGCATTGTGTCACGTTGCGGGTGAACGTCCGTTTTGTATCCGAATGCGAATAATAAGCGCCGATGACGTAATCGACGAACTCGCCGCCGGCCGACGTCAGGCGCAATTCCTGGCTGAAAGTGTTGCCCGTTTGCGGGCCAAGATCGTGCGTTTGCGGCAGCCCGACATAGGCGCTGGGCAGCAGATCGCCCTCGCGGATTTCGTTTTCGTCAAAGCGACGGAAGGCGGTAATCGACGTCACCGTCTGCGTGCCGAGCGTCGCATCAAGCTGTGCGGAAATACCCCAGCTTGTTTGCAACGCCTGCGCGATCAGGTTGGTTTTGATCGTCCGCGTCCTGTCGCCGGCAAATGTTACGCCTGACAAGGCCAGCAACGCATTCCCGGTCGGCGTCGTTGCCGCGATCTCGGTGCAGCAATCGTCCTTCGCCTTGCGCCAGTCGCCGATGATCGTGAGTTTCACATCGTCCGAGAAGTCGAGTGCCAACGCGCCGCGCACGCCATAGCGTTCGTAGCCGTTGACATAATCGTCGGCGACCGGACCGATATTGCGGATATTGCCGTCATATTTGCTGTAGAAACCGGTCAGACGAAACGCACCCTTGTCGCTGAACGGCAGGTTGATCACGCCCCGCCCGCGATATTCCTGCCGATCGAAATAGGCGACTTCGGCCGACCCCTCGAATTCGTTCGTCGGTGCTTTCGACACAATGTTGACCACGCCCGCGCTGGCGTTTTTGCCGAACAACGTCCCCTGCGGCCCGCGCAGCACTTCGATCCGCTCGATATCGACCAGATCGCTGAACGCTTCACCGGCGCGGCTATAGACGACGCCATCGACAACCGCTGATACCGATGGTTCGCCCGCCAGCGAGAAGGTCGACGTGCCCACACCGCGCAGGAAAAGCGACTGGTTGATCGCGACCGCGCCTTTGCGGAACGTCAGCGACGGCACGAGATATTGCGCATTCTCGATATTCACGCCGCCCTGATTGGCCAGCGCAACCCCCGATATCACCGACACAGCAACCGGCACGTCCTGCAACCGTTCCGTCCGTTTCTGCGCGGTCACGACGATTTCAGCCGGTGCATCGTCGGCGGCGGGTGCGGCGTCCTGCGCAAACGCGGGCGCGCCGGTCAGAGCGAAAGCGGCCACACTCGCAAGCATAAGAGTTTTGGTCATCTGATATTCCTTCCTGCAATATGCCGTCGTTGCGGCGTCATTCTTGTCTTAAAAACCCAGTTCGTCCATCGTCACGACGCGGTGTTCGCGCGCGCTGACTTCGGCTGCCGTTCCGATCGCCACGGCCATCAAACCGTCATGCGCCGACACTTCTACCGGCCCGTTGCCAGCGACCGCGGCAAAGAATTTCTGATGCTCGTAAAAGGTGGAGCCGTGGTGGCTGCCCGCCTTCAGCGCCATTTCATCGACGGCAATATGCGTCCGCTCAGGCGCTTTGGGCTGCATGAAGCCTGTCCGCGGGCTGAATATCAGATCGCCTGCCGGAATCAGGCATTCGAGGCGCGCCGCACTCCCGACCGCTGCGATCTCCTCCTGTTGCTCTACCCCGTCGGCGAACATGCTCAGATCGAGCATCGCGCGCGTGCCGTTCGCGAAATCGACGGTCGTATAGCTGTTGTCGATGATGTCGGGCGTCCGGCCATCGTAGAGCTCATCGAGATGGTTCACATCCATCGCGCCTGAACAATAGACACGCACGGCTTCGGACTGCGTGATCAGCCGCATCAGATCGAAGAAATGACAGCATTTCTCGACCATCGTCCCGCCGGTATTCGCGCTGAACCGGTTCCAGTCGCCGACCTTGGGCAGGAAGGGAAAACGATACTCGCGGATGCTCAGCATCTGGAGCTTGCCGATCCGTCCGCCGTACACCTGTTCAATGAATGCGTCCGCAGGCGGCATGTAGCGATATTCCATCGCCGTCCAGAATATCCCCGGCGAGCCCGCGGCACGCGCGACAATCCAGCGCGCATCGTCGATCGTCGTTGCCAGCGGCTTTTCGCAAAGAATGTTCAGCCCCGCATCGAAAAGCGGTTCGAGCACATCTCGATGCGTATGGTTCGGGCTGGCGACAATAACCGCATCGAGGCCGGCCTTGGCAAGTGCGGCGCTGTTTTCATAGACTTTCGGCTCGGCGTCCAGCGCTTTCTTTGCCCATTCGAGCGACCCCGCTGCCGGATCGACAATCGCGACGATATCGGCATCGACAGCCACGCGCACATTGCGAATGTGCTCGACGCCCATCATCCCCGTGCCGACCAGGCCGTATCGAAGCGTCACGTCGATCTCCCCGCAGCGTTTATGACAGCGCTGTCTGAATTGCCATTCGCACGAAGAATGTGCCGTCTGCAAGTGCCATCGGTGCATTGCTGCGCACCTGTTGCACAGCTACAACAGCGATAGCGGGGAACGAACATGGCCACACGCAACACGATCAGCGACGTCGCGAAGGCTGCGGGCGTGTCGATCAAGACCGTCAGCCGCGTGCTGAACAAGGAGCGCTATGTCCGCGCCGCTACCCGTGACAAGGTCGAAGCCGCAATGGCCGCGATGGCGTTCAGCCCCAGTATCGCTGCGCGCAGTCTGGCCGGACACCGCTCGCACCAGATCGCGCTGATCTACGACAACCACTCCCCCTATTACATCCACGCCATTCAGGAAGGCGTCTGGGCGCGGTGCCGCGACGAAGATGTCCGGATGCTCGCGCAACCCGCCGATGTTTCGTCCAAAAGCATCGCGGCCGAAGTCGGCGGCCTCATCGACGAAACGCATGTCGACGGCATCATTCTGTCATCGCCTGTCACTGACTGCGCAGCCGTTCTCGCCGAACTCGAGCGGCGCGGCATTCCCTTCGTCCGCATTTCGCCGGGTACCAACCATGCGCTGACGTCTTCGGTCTACATGGACGATGCGCAGGCGGCGGACGACATGACGACGCACCTCATCAACCTTGGCCACCGCATCATCGGTTTCGTTGTCGGCCACCCCAATCACATGGCGAGCGAACAGCGCCTCTTCGGCTACCGCCGCGCCCTCGACCGCGCCGGCATCCCGTACGAGCCGGGCCTCGTCCATCCCGGCGAATTCGATTTTGCCAGCGGTGTTACAGCCGCACATTCATTGTTGAGCTACCCCCGCCGCCCGACCGCAATCTTTGCGAGCAACGACGATATGGCCGCAGGCGTGCTGACCGTCGCCCACGCCAAGGGGTTGCGCCTCCCCGAAGATTTGTCAGTCGCAGGCTTCGACGACACGCCCTTGGCACAGTTGGTTTGGCCCCCACTGACCACGATTCGCCAACCCACGAGGGATTTGGCCTACGCCGCGGCAAGTTTGCTCTTCGAAAAGGTGGATGGCGTGGAGCACAGGCGGTTGCAGCATGAGTTGGTTGTGCGGGGCAGTGTGGGGCGGGTTGGCTAGGTTATAACACCCGCAACCCCAAATGCTCGACAAACGGATCAAAATCGCGATCGCTGTGGAGCAGTTCGTGCCCGTCCAAAATGCACCGCGTCGCGATCAGTGTGTCAACGGTCTTGCGCACCGTAAGCCCCTTTACACGCAATATACGATAGTTTCGCGCAGCTTGAACGGCAACGTTTGGGCCAGTCGTTGGCATGACATCGACCGTGTTCATAAGGCGCAGGATGGTTTGAAAATGCCGCTCTTCGCGTGCCCCCTGCAAAACCTCGGTGAGAGCGAGATCAGGAATCGCAATGGCCTTATTGCCGAACAAACCCATTAGTTCCAGCGATTGCTTTGTCTCTTTGGCATTAAATGCATCAATCCAGACGCTTGAATCGACGACAATCATTTATCCAGGCGCATCGCTTCAAGGTCTCCGTCCCAGCCGATGCCCCAAAGATCGCGCAATCCCTCTTGGTCCTTCAAACGCACGGCGATTTCGAGAGCTACCTCAACCGTTTCACGCTTGGTATGCTTGCCTGTCGCAACCATTGCTTTTGCCATAAGTTCGTCTCTAATAACGATATTCGTGCGCATAATGTGTCTCCATTGGTTGCTCTATACACATCGGTCTGATCAAGCAACTTGACCCCACCCCCTCCTTCGCGGCAATAAGACAGCGCTGTCAGAAAACAAGAAAGCCGCGTGCGATATGAGTGAGCTTCCTCAAGTTCCGACCACCCGCCTGCTGGGCAAGAGCGGCATTGTCGTCTCGTCGATGGCATGGGGCATGTGGCGTTTTGCGGGGCGGTCGGTATCCGAAGCCCGCGCGCTGGTCGAAGCAGCGCTCGACAGCGGCATTACGCTTTTCGACACCGCCGATATCTATGGCTTCAATGGCTCTGGTGGCTTCGGTGACGCAGAGGCGCTGCTCGGTCAGGTCTTCGCGGAAAGCCCAGGGCTCCGCGACCGCATGGTGCTCGCAACCAAGGGCGGTATCATGCCACCCCTGCCCTATGATTCATCGCCCGCCTATCTCGAAGGCGCCATCAACAGCTCGCTAAAGCGCCTCGGCGTTTCGCGCGTCGACCTTTACCAGATCCACCGCCCCGACATCCTGACGCATCCGCACGAGATCATCCGCGCGATGGAAAAGGCGTATGTTCAGGGCAAGATCGGGGCGTTTGGCGTATCGAACGTCACAACAGCCCAAGTTACGGCGATGAACGCCATGATGCCGCGCGAGCTCCCGCTGTCGACCACGCAACCCGAACTGTCGCCGCTGTGTCTGACCACGATCGAAGACGGCACGCTCGACATCGCGATGACGAACAAGCAGGCGGTGCTGGCATGGTCGCCCCTCGGCGGCGGTAGAATTGCCAATCCGATCAGTCCCCGCGAAACGTCGGTCGCTGCCGCGCTCGACGAGGTCGCCACCGCGCACGACGTATCGCGCACAGCCGCGGCTTATGCGTGGATCATGGCGCACCCCGCGCACCCGATCCCCATCGTCGGATCGCAGGATGCAAAGCGGATAGCCGAAGCCGCAGATGCCTACAAAGTGCGCTGGACCCGCGAAAGCTGGTACAAAGTCCTTATCGCTTCCCGTCAGGAGCCATTGCCATGACCGAAGTCAGTTGGTTCTCCGCTCTGTGCGACGACGATTATGAATTTCTCGGCGCGCCTGACCCGATGCTCGCCTCAAGCTGGGAACACTGCCGCAACATCGTCCTGACAGCGGAAAAGGGTGGCTTCGACAACATCCTGCTCCCCAGTGGCTATCAACTCGGCCTTGACACGACTGCCTTCGCGGCCGCCATTGCCGCCCTGACCAGCAAGATCCGCCTTCTGATGGCGGTGCGCATCGGCGAAAGCTGGCCGCCGCAGCTTGCGCGCCAGATCGCGACGCTGGACCAGATTACAGGCGGCCGGATGACGATCAACATCATTTCATCCGATCTTCCCGGCGAGAAACTTGCGAGCGCCCCGCGCTACGCCCGCACCCTCGAAGTCATGCAGATTTTGAAGACACTGCTGAACGGCGAACATCTGAACCACCAAGGCGAGCATTACATGATCGACGTCGCCCCGCCGCGCATGGCGACGGTGAACGGCAAATGCCCCCCGCTTTATTTCGGAGGCCTCTCCGACGACGCGCGCGAAGCCGCCGCCCAAGGTTGCGACGTCTATCTGATGTGGCCCGACACGATGCCCGCTGTCCGCGAGATCATAGCCGACATGCGCGCCCGCGCAGCGAAACATGGCCGCACGTTGAAATTCGGGTATCGCGCCCACGTCATCGTTCGCGAAACCGAAGCCGAAGCCCGCGCCTATGCGTCGCGCCTGCTCTCCAAACTCGATACCGAAACCGGTGACGCGATCCGCGCCAAATCGCTCGATTCGGCCAGCTACGGGGTTCATCGCCAAGCCGAACTGCGCGCGCAGGCTGGCGAAGAAGGCTTTGTCGAGGACAATTTGTGGACCGGCATCGGTCGCGCGCGATCGGGCTGCGGCGCTGCGATTGTCGGCGATCCGGACCAGGTGCTGGCAAAGCTGAAAGCCTATCAGGCCGAAGGGATCGAAGCATTTATCCTGTCAGGATATCCACACGCCGCCGAAGCCGATCTTTTCGCGCGCCACGTTCTTCCGCATCTCGATCATGGTCCGTTAATGGTGTAACGCGCAAAGCATCATGATGCGCGCGCTGATCCTTTTACCCGCCCTGCTGCTTGCCGGTTGCGTTAGCACCGTCGGCACCGTCGTTACGGCCCCATTCAAAGTCGTCGGCAAAGCGGCCGACTGGGCGACGACAAGTCAGGACGAAGCCGACCGCAACCGTGGCCGCGTGGTCCGCAAAGCCGAAGAGCGTGCGCGAAAAGACTGTAAACGTCAGGTCGAAGGCGACCTCGCGCGCGAAGAATGTGTGCGCGACATGCTGCGCGCGCAAGGCATAACCTGAACCAACGCGGCGGCGTGGTGGGCGCGGCAGGGATTGAACCTGCGACCCCACCCGTGTGAAGGGTGTGCTCTACCACTGAGCTACGCGCCCCATTCCGGAGCCATCACGCCAGAAATGCAAAAGGCGGCAATGACGCCGCCTGTCGCTAAGTGTTGCCTAACCGCCAATCCGGTTGTTTGTAAAGCGGCTTAGTTCACCGAGTCCTTCAAAGCTTTGCCCGGGCGGAATTTCGGCTGACTCGATGCCTTGATTGCCATTGGCTCGCCGGTGCGCGGATTGCGCCCTGTCGATGCCTTGCGCCGCGTCACGGAAAAGCTGCCGAAACCGACCAAACGGACTTCGCCACCTTTTTTCAACGCGTGCGAGATTGTATCGAACACGGCCTCGACCGCTTTCGAAGCGTCGCCTTTGCTGATGCCGGCCACGTTGGCCACTTCGCCGATCAAATCCTGTTTGTTCATACCTGGATACCCCCTCGGAATCATGGTGAATTATGGAATCACTCGATAATCAAGTCGCGCAGTAATGCGCTGCTGTTCGCGCTTGTCAAAACAAAAGCGTCGCAAAACGGCAATCTTTGGCGATCGTGCCGTTTCGAGACCGTCTTTCGCTAATGCCTTACCGGCTCTTCGGCAGGCGTCGCGACCATCGGCGGCTGTGCTGCCAACTCATCGGCCTCGGTCCATTCAATGGGCGTCAAGGCCTCTGTCAACGCCAGCGCCAACACCTCGTCGACATGCCGGACCGGAATGATCTTAAGCCCATCGCGGATGTTTGCCGGAATCTCGGCCAGATCTTTCTCGTTCTCCTGCGGGATAAGCACCGTCGTGATACCCCCGCGCAGCGCCGCAAGCAGCTTTTCCTTCAGGCCGCCGATCGGCAAAACCCGTCCACGCAACGTCACTTCGCCGGTCATCGCGATATCGCGGCGGACGGCAACCCCGGTCAGCGTCGACACCATGGCCGTGACCATGCCAACACCTGCCGACGGACCATCCTTGGGCACCGCTCCTTCGGGCAAATGGATGTGGATATCTTTGCGCGCAAACAGGCTGGGCTTGATGCCATAGGATGGCGCCCGTGCCTTGACGTAGCTGAGCGCGGCCTGAATCGACTCGCCCATGACATCACCCAGCTTGCCGGTCGATCGCACCATGCCTTTACCCTGAACGGTCACGGCTTCGATCGTCAGTAGCTCGCCGCCGACTTCGGTCCACGCAAGGCCGGTCACCGCACCGATCTGGTTTTCTTCCTCGCCGAGGCCGTGACGATATTTCTGGACGCCGGCAAATTCGGGCAGGTTTTCGGGCGTGATCGTAACGCCTTCCACCTTCTTTTCGAGAATCTGACGCAAGACCTTGCGCGCAAGTTTGGCAATCTCGCGCTCCAGAGTCCGCACGCCAGCTTCGCGCGTATATTGCTGGATCAGCGTGCGCAGCCCTTCGTCGGTCAGGACGAATTCGTGCGGCTTCAGGCCATGCGCCTCGATCTGCTTTTCGATCAGATGGCGCTTGGCAATCTCGACCTTTTCGTCTTCGGTATAGCCTTCAAGCCGGATGATCTCCATCCGGTCGAGCAGCGGCTGCGGCAGGTTGAGCGTGTTCGCCGTCGTCACGAACATCACGTCGGACAAGTCGATGTCGACTTCGAGATAATGATCCTGAAACTTGCCATTCTGTTCGGGATCGAGGACTTCGAGCAGCGCCGAAGCCGGATCGCCGCGGAAATCCTGGCCGAGCTTGTCGATTTCATCGAGCAGGAACAGCGGGTTGCTCGTTCCAGCCTTTTTGAGGTTGGACACGATCTTGCCCGGCAGCGAACCAATATACGTCCGCCGATGGCCCCGAATTTCGGCTTCGTCGCGCACGCCGCCGAGCGACTGGCGGATAAACTCGCGCCCCGTCGCCTTGGCGATGCTCTTGCCGAGCGAAGTTTTGCCGACACCCGGCGGGCCTACGAGGCACAGGATCGGGCCTTTCAGTTTGCCGGTCCGCGACTGCACCGCGAGATATTCGACGATCCGGTCCTTGACCTTGTCGAGCGCATAATGGTCATCATCGAGCACTGCCTGCGCGGCAACAAGATCGCGCTTCAGCTTCGATTTCTTGTTCCACGGCAGCCCGAGCAATATGTCGAGATAGTTGCGCACCACTGTCGATTCCGCAGACATCGGTGCCATCGTTTTCAGCTTTTTCAGCTCGACCGTCGCCTTGGTCCGCGCTTCCTTCGACAGCTTCAGCGTCGCGATTTTTGCCGCATATTCGGCAACTTCGTCGCCCTCGCCGTCCTCGCCTTCATTGCCGAGTTCGCGCTGGATCGCTTTCAGCTGCTCGTTCAGATAATATTCGCGCTGGGTTTTCTCCATCTGCCGCTTGACGCGGCTGCGGATTTTCTTTTCGACCTGAAGGACGCCGAGTTCGCCTTCCATAAAGGCAAACACCATTTCGAGCCGCTTGCCGGGATCGGCTTCGGCCAGCAGTGCCTGCTTGTCGGCGACTTTCACCGAAATGTTTGCCGCTAAAGCATCCGCAAGCCGTGCCGGATCGTCGATATCGGCCAGCTGCATCGATGTTTCTGCAGGCAACTTCTTGTTGAGCTTTGCATAATTTTCGAACTGATCGACGACCGACCGCATCAGCGCTTCGGTTTCGTCGCCAACAGGTTCGACATCGACAACATCCTCGACGGTCGCCATCAGGTGATCGGCGTCGCCGCTCAGGCTTGCCAGCGTCGCGCGCCGCTGTCCTTCGACAAGCACGCGCACGGTGCCGTCGGGCAGCTTCAGCAACTGCATCACCGTTGCGATGACGCCGAGATCGTAAAGATCGTCGCGGCCCGGATCGTCGTTTGCCGGATCGAGCTGCGCGACGAGGAAAATCTCCTTGTCGGCGGCCATGGCGGCTTCGAGCGCCGACACGGATTTATCGCGACCCACAAACAGGGGAACGATCATTTGCGGGAACACGACGATGTCGCGCAGCGGGAGAACGGGGTATGTGATACTCATAATCGTTATATGGTAGAGCGGTCGGGCCGGTGCAATGCTTTGCGAGCGGTCAGCGCGCCACGGCAAAGCCGCGTCGTCAGTCGTCGCCTTGGCGACGCTGGCCGGGCGTTCGGCGAGTCAGCAATTAGCTGGGGCTAATTGCTGCCGCCTTCGCCTCACCAGCCGCACTGCTTCCCCTTGTTCTGCTTGCCGAGCCACGTCATCAGCGGCTTGAAGTAAGCAACCATCGCCTTACCGCTCATTTCACGGCTGCCGGTAAACGCCTGCAGTGCATCGGGCCATGGCTTCGACGCGCCCATTTCGAGCATCGCATTGAAGCGCTTGCCGACTTCCTTGTTGCCGTAAAACGAGCAACGGTGGAGCGGCCCTTTCCACCCTGCCTGCCTGCAGGCCGCTTCGTAGAACTGGAACTGCAGCAACCGCGCAAGGAAATAGCGCGTGTAGGGCGTGTTGCCGGGAATATGATATTTGGCGCCCGGATCGAAATTCGTCGCGTCGTCGCGTGCCACCGGCGGCGTGATGCCCTGATATTGCAGGCGAAGGTCAGTCCAGCCCTTGTTATACGTCGCGGGCGTCAGCTTGCCCGAAAACACCTGCCAGCGCCATTTGTCGACAAGCAGGCCGAACGGCAGGAACGCGACCTTGTCCATTGCCTGGCGCAACAGCAGACCGACGTCCTTGTCGGCACTCGGCACTTTGTCCGCGCCCAGCAATCCGATCTGCACCAGATATTGCGGCGTGATGCTCAGCGCGACGGTATCGCCGATCGCTTCATGGAACCCGTCGTTCGCGCCGTTCTGATACAAGACCGTCTTCGCCTTATAGGCGCGCTGGTAATAATTGTGCCCCAGTTCGTGATGGACGGTCACAAAATCGCCCGTATTGATTTTCGTGCACATTTTAACGCGCAGATCGTCCTTGGCGTCCAGATCCCACGCGCTCGCGTGGCAGATCACTTCGCGATCGAGTGGCTTGATGAACTGCGTCCGCTCCCAGAAGGTTTTGGGCAGCGCCTCGAAGCCGAGTGAGGAGAAAAACCCTTCACCGATTTTGAAGACTTCCTTTTCCCATTTGCCGCGCTTGGCCGGATCGGTTTCTTTCGGATCGGTTTCGACAAAGCCCTTTGCTTTCAGCAAATCACCGATTTCGTAGCCGATGTCACCCGCGCCCGCTGGGGCTACGACGTCATAGATGTCGCCCCATTCCTGCGCCCACATGTTGCCGAGCAAGTCGGCACGGATTGGCCCGGTCGCCTTCTGTACGGCGTCACCATATTTCGCATTGAGCTTGCCGCGCGTGTAGCAATGCAGCGCGTCATAGAGCGGTTTTACTTCGCCCCACATCTTGTCGGTCAGCGCCGCAAAGGCGTCCGGATCCATGTCATAGCCCGACCGCCACATCGCGCCCGTATCGGCATAGCCGAGCTCGCGCGCGCCTTGGTTGGCGATCTCGACCATGCGCGCATAATCGGCCTTCATCGGCGTGCCGACATTATTGTGCCAGCTTGACCACATTTCGGCGAGTTCAGCGGGGTTGCGGTTCGTACCCATCGCGGCCTCGATGTCGGAGCCATTGGTCTCGACGCCCTTCAGCGTGCCCTTCCCCTTGCCGTATGACGAGTTCAGCCGCGTCGCGATCGTGTTGAGCTCGGCCGCAGCACCATCGGTCGAAGGCGCGGGCAGAACGAGCCCGGCACGAAGGAAGTCGAGCTTACGTTTTGTGTCGTAGGACAGCCCGGGCACCTTGGCAAAAATCGCGGCCTGCTTGGCAAAGCGAACGCCCATTTCGGTGCCTTGCGTACCCACCCGCGCGCTCAGTGCGTCGGTGTCTTCGGTGATATAGGTGTTGTTCACCCATGCGACTTGCGCGGCATATTGCCCGAAATCGGCATATTCCTTTTCGACCTGAACGATGAACGCGTCTGCTTCAGCGACGGTCGGCGCCGCACTTTGGGCAAGTGCGGGCGTGGCAATGGCTAGCGCAATTGCGGAAACGTACATTTTCATAAGCGACATCCTCGACCGGTAATAATGTTGCGCGCAGATTGAACGCGCGCACCGGTCAGGTCAACGGCATTTAAGCCGGAACCGGCGATGCCGTGTAAGACTGTTCGATTGCGCGCGGCGCCGCCAGATATTTGGTGGGCAAATCAGTGATGTTCAGCGCCTTGCGCACTTCGGTGAGCGGTAGCGGGAGCATCGCTTCCCAATCGGTGCCCGGCAACCATTTTGCCGCAAAGCCGCGCCGCAGCCCTTGCCACATCGCACTCATGATCGGCTCGCCGGGAAACGCCTTGCGGTAATTCCACCCGCCTGCAATCGCGATCACCATGAAGCCGATATTCTTGGTGTGCGGATAGGAGAACGCGACGTTGCAGACCTCGCCGAAGCCATCGCAGCCATAGCCACCGACGACGTGCCACAAATCGTGCTGGACGCGGACGCGCATTTCGTAGCGCCGCGCGTTTTCGGTCAGCTCATATTCGTCGAGTCCGGCTTCGCGTGCGGCTTCGGTCAGTCCCTGCGGCGTAATCCCGCAATGGTCCATGAAAGCGATAAATTCGCGACCGAGGCTGCCGACGGGCAGCGATTCGAGATAAGCGCGGTCGATCAGGACATCGACGAGATCGCGCTTTTCGGCATTGACGCGCTTGCCGAGTGCGGTTTCGCCGAACCGCTTCACATTGCGCACGAACGACATGCCACGCAGCGCCACGAGCAAGCGAAACACCTGTGAGGTGTCCTCCTTGTTGCGGATCAACTTGCGAATCGCGTCGAGCGCGATCAGCGGCCGATACCGGTTCTCGATCATCTGGCTAATGACATTCATGTCAGTAACATAAAACGTAGGCGTTAATTTGCAACTAAAAAGTCGCGGAATGCTTCGCCGAGCTGCGGCTTGGCGACCGCACTCATATGATTGCCGGGAACCTCGATTAGCGTTGCATCTGGCACGAGATCCGCCAGCGCTGCCGCCGATCCGTTGTCATCGTCATCGACCCCGCAAATGACGCCCAGCGGCACCTGCAGCGCTGCCAATGCGTCGGCCGACGTGTCCACCGACGTGTAAAGCAAATGTTCCAGCGCGACCGGGTCACCGCCCGTCGTCTTCAGAAACGCCTCCGCCATCCATGCAGCCGAACCGTGAGGATGCCTACCCAACCCCGCAAACACCTTCGCAAAATGTGCAACGCGCGCCTGTGTATCGGTAAGCCCCAACAGCCCCATACCCGATATGATTGCGCGCGCCGGCATCGCCCCACGCACGAGCATTCGCGCTACGGTTCGTCCGCCAAGCGAATAGCCGCCAAGGTCATAATCGGTCAGCCCGAGTTGCGCGATCAGTGCAAAGCCATCGGCAGCCAGCACGTCCTTGGGGTAGGCATTCTCCTCATGCGGCCTAGCGCTCTGCCCGTGGGCACGAAGGTCGGGCATGATCACCCGAAACCCGGCTGCGGCCAGCGTCGCCGCGTGACCATATTTTATCCAATTGGTCTTAGCATCGGAGAAATAGCCGTGGAGCAGGACAAGCGCCCGCCCTTGGCCAATCTCGTGCCACGCCAGTTCGACGCCGTCGAACGAAGCGAAGGAGCCGCTGCTGACGTTAGTCGTCGTCGTTTTCGCGGTAGTAGCGCCGACGCTCGGCGCGTTCGCGCCAGCGCCTGTCCCGATACCGGCTGCGGTTGTCATCGCGGTATACCTGTCTCGAAATTGTGCGCTCGCAATAGCCGTCTTCGCAATGGCTGTCGACGATGCGCTCGCGGACGACGCCGTTATTCGATGAACTATTGGAACTCGTGTTCGATGACTGGCTGCCCGCCCATGCCGGTGCTGCAACAACTGCCAGCGTAACGAGCGCTAAGCGTAATTTCAAAGCCATGACGCTACTCCTTGCAAACTCTGCAAGGCGACTATGGCAAAGCCATCCGAACCCCCGATGAACAGCGCGGTCAAGCGGGCAGTGTTCGCGTCAGGCCGCTTTCTTCAAATGCCGCCGCCCGAGCAATTCTGCGATCTGAACGGCGTTCAGCGCCGCACCTTTGCGCAGATTGTCGGACACGCACCACAGCGAGAGCCCGCTATCGACCGTCGGGTCTTCGCGCACGCGGCTGATGAACGTCGCATAATCACCGACGCATTCGACCGGCGTGACATAGCCGCCGTCCTCACGCTTATCGACGAGCATGACGCCCGGCGCCTCACGCAGAATACTCTGCGCTTTCTTGGCCGAAATCTCGCGCTCGAATTCGATATTGATCGCTTCCGAATGACCGACGAATACCGGCACACGCACGCATGTCGCGCTCACCTTGATCTTGGGGTCGAGAATCTTCTTGGTCTCGACGACCATTTTCCATTCTTCCTTGGTCGACCCGTCGTCGAGGAAGTCATCGATGTGCGGGATCACATTAAACGCGATCTGCTTGGTGAATTTCTTTGCCTCCGCACTGTCGCCCACGAAAATGTTTCGCGATTGCTCGAACAGTTCGTCCATGCCTTCCTTGCCCGCGCCCGACACCGACTGATAGGTCGCCACGACCACGCGCTTGATCGTGGCATAATCGTGCAACGGTTTCAACGCGACGACCATTTGCGCCGTTGAGCAATTCGGATTGGCAATGATGTTCTTGCGGGCATAGCCACTGATGGCTTCCGGATTCACTTCGGGCACGATCAGCGGCACATCGGGATCCATCCGGTAGAGCGACGAATTGTCGATGACCGTGCACCCTGCGGCCGCAAAGCGCGGCGCATGGATTTTCGTTGCGGTCGAGCCAATAGCAAATAGCGCCATATCCCAACCCGTCGGATCGAAATTGTCGATGTTCTGAACCTTCAATGTCTTGCCGCTGTCGCCATAATCGACGGTCAGCCCCTGGCTGCGCGACGACGCCAACACCGCAATTTCGTCGGCGGGAAATTCGCGTTCCGCCAATATGTTGAGCATTTCGCGCCCGACATTGCCGGTCGCGCCTGCGACCACGATCCGATAACCCATGATGTCAACTCCTGCTGCGCTGCGGCATAGCGCGCAATCGCTTACTGTCCACCCTCGGCGGGCTTCGATTTCACCGTTCGGTCGAGAAAGCTTATAATGGTCCGCCATAAGTGGACGCTGACGCCCGCCCCCGCGACACGGTGCGTCTGCCCCGGATACACCATCGTTTCGAACGGCTTGGCACTCTGCTGAAGCTTTGCCATTAGCGCGGTCGTATTTTCGAAGATGACATTGTCATCGGCCATGCCGTGGATGAGCAACAGCGGATCGCTCATCGCCGTTGCCGTCTCGAGCGCGCTTGATTTCTTATACGCAGCGCCATCGGCTTGCGGCGTGCCCATGTAGCGCTCGGTATAGTGCGTGTCGTAAAGCTCCCATTTGGTCACCGGGGCACCCGACACGCCTGCCGCAAAGATTCCCGGCGCACGCTGCAGCAGGCGCAGTGTCATGTAGCCACCGTACGACCAGCCATAAACCGCGATGCGTTTTGGATCGACGAAATCCTGCTTTTTCAGCCAGTTCACGCCGGCGAGCTGGTCATCGACTTCGACGCCCGACATGGCTCGATATATAGCGTCCTCGAATGCCTTGCCGCGGTCCGGCGTGCCACGCCCGTCCACAGAGAAGACCACCCAGCCCTGCTGCACCAGATATTGCTCGATCGGCGCGGACCAGCTGTTAGTGACCTGACGCCCAGCGCCCGGTCCGCCATATACATTGATAAACACCGGCGCACGCTGGCCCGCTGTTAGAGCCGGTATCAAGAGCTTGGCATACAGCTTGACGCCATTTGCCCCGTCAATCGTAAAATAGTCCGCCTTCCTATGCGCTGCGACGAACGGCGCATAAGGGTGTGCGCCGACCAGCGCATTTTCCTCGATCCACGCCAGCATCTTGCCATCCATATCGGCTAGAAACGACTGGTCGGGCTGCGTCTGGTTCGACCTCGTGATGATCAGCTTGTCGCCTCCAGCCGCACAGCTTTCGGCCCGAGCACCCGACTTTGCGCACGTCCACCAGCCGTTTTCGCTCAATTGCTCAATCGTGCCGCCCGCCAGCGAAAAAGCATAAAGCTGCTGTTCAATCGGTGTTTCGCGATTGCCGGTAAAAACAATCCGCCCGCTTGCCTCATCGAGCGAAATGACCGCGCGCACATTCCAAGGGCCGTTCGTCAGTTGCGTAAACTTGCCAGCTTGCCAGTGATACAAATGCGAAAAGCCATCGCGTTCCGAAGACCACAATATGCTGCCATCCTTCAGCGCGCGGAAATTGTGGTGCAGGTTCAGCCACGTCTTCGACGTTTCGGTAAAGACGACTGACGACGCCCCCGTATCTGGATTGACGCGCAACAGATCGAGCGTTTTCTGGTCGCGGCTCTGGCGCTGCACATACAGCGTTTTGCCATCGGGGGCCCAGTCGACACGCGCCAGATAGATGTCGGTGTCCTTGCCGAGGTCGACCTTGATGATCCCGCCGCCGTCATTCTTCACGATATAAAGATCGACCACGGCATTGGCCGCACCGGCGCGGGGATAGCGCTGGTCGAAAATCTTTGTCCCGTCGGCACCGATCGCTGCGCGGCTGACGATCGCAACACCCGATTCATCGACGCGTGCAACGGCAATGCGGCTGTCGTCGGGCGACCACCAGTGCCCGCGCGTGCGTTCCATTTCTTCCTGCGCCACGAACTCGGCGACACCCCAACTCAGCGTCCCGCCGCCGTCGCGCGTCAGCCGCCGCTCGGTGCCGCTGATGGTATCGACAACAAACAAATTCTGGTCCCGCACGAATGAAACAAAGCCACCCTTCGGGCTGATCGTTGCATCAAGTTCGCCCTGTGGCGTGTTCGTCAGCCGTCGCGTCGCGCCGTCGAGAGTTGCCACGTACAAATCGCCGTCGAGCGGGACGAGCAGCGATTTACCGTCGGGGGCCCAGTCATAAGCGACGATGCCGCGCGTGCCGCCGATCCGCGCCCGTTCGCGCTGCATCTTTTCGGCTTCGCTGATCTCGCCACCACCGAATTTGGTCGAGTCAACCAGCATCCGCGCTGCACCGCTCGCCGTATCCACGGCCCACAAATCAAACCGCTCGCGATCATCAGGACGTCCACGCAGGCTGGTCAGCAAACTGCCGTCAGGCGACAATTTAAGCGCACGCGGCGCTGGCCCCTGCAAACTGGGGCTGGCAAAGACGCGCTCAAGCGTCAGTTTCGGTGCGGGCGTTTCTTCAGCCATTGCGGGTGCTGTCATCGCCATAAGCACCGCCCAAACGAATTTTTTCATGCACATGCAATCCTGTCATCCCGGCGAAAGCTGGGCACGCTTGACATTCCATTGCACGCCGGACGCGCGAGATGCCAGCTTTCGCCGGCATGACGGCGAAAATTACTCGGCCGGTGTTGCTTTGACATCGCCACGCGTATCGCGACGTTCGGCGATGCGCGCCGATTTGCCGCGACGACCGCGCAGATAATAAAGCTTGGCACGACGCACCGCGCCCTTGCGGACGATTTCGATGCTGTCGATGTTCGGCGAATACAGCGGGAACACGCGTTCCACGCCTTCGCCGAATGAAATCTTGCGGACCGTAAAGCTCGATCCCATGCCGCGATTGGCGCGGGCGATGCAGACGCCTTCGTAGTTCTGGACGCGAGTGCGCTCGCCTTCGACGACTTTTACGCCGACCTTGAGCGTATCGCCGGGGCGAAAATCGGGAATGGCGCGCTTTTCGAGCAGCTTGGCAATATTTTCGGCTTCGATTGTCTGGATGAGATTCATCTCATTCGTCCTTCATTCTCTGTCGCGCGTCAGAGGCAGGCCGGGCCCGAGCGCCGATATGACGCTCCCAAAGGTCCGGTCTGCGTAACCGTGTGTCGGTTTCAGCCTGTGACTTGCGCCACGCTTCAACCGCCGCGTGATCCCCCGATCGCAACACTTGCGGGATCGCGCGCCCTTCCCAAATCGCGGGTCGGGTATATTGCGGAGATTCGAGCAGCCCCGGTTCGAAGCTCTCTTCATCCCCACTTGAAGCCGCGCCCATTACGCCGGGAAGCAGCCGGATGCAAGCATCGAGAATGACCATTGCGCCAAGCTCGCCACCCGACAGGATATAGTCGCCGATGGAGACCTGTTCGATCTGCGGGCGGGCTTCGAAAAGCCGCTCGTCAAAGCCCTCGAAACGGCCGCAAAGTATCGTGACACCGTGGCCCGCCGCGATCTCGCGGATGCGGGCTTGCGTCAGCGGTGACCCGCGCGGCGTCATCGCTAGGATCGGCACATCCGACTGAGCCAAAATGGCATGATCCACTGCCGCCGCCAGCACATCCGCCCGCAAAACCATCCCCGCCCCGCCCCCCGCCGGCGTATCATCAACCGACCGATGCTTGTCGGTCGCAAAGTCACGGATTTGAACGGCGCCGCACGACCATATCCCCTCCGCCAATGCCCGCCCCGCCAGCGACACGCCAAGCGGCCCGGGAAACATCTCGGGATAAAGCGTGACGATTTGTGCGGCGAAGGTCACTCTATAAACCCCGAATCAATCACCACACGCTCGCCCCACTCCGGTACAGCTTCGACCGTCATCGGGACCATAAATCGCTTGCCATCGGCCTGCTCGATTTCAAGCACGTCGCCCGCCCCGAAATTCTCGATAGCGGCCACGCGGCCCAGATCGACACCATCCGTCGAAACGGCAGACAGCCCGATCAGATCGGCATGATAATATTCGCCCTCGCCCAGCGGGGGCAAAGCGTCGCGTGGCACCGTCAATTCGGTGCCACGCATCCGCTCGGCCATCGCGCGGTCGCCGATTTCGGCAAAGCGCGCGATGACATTATTACCGTTGCGCAAGGACGTCAGCGTGAGCGCGCCGTCGTTAAAGCGCTTGTGCGCTTTCAGGCTTGCCACGTCCTCGGCAAAGACCTTCAGTCGCACTTCGCCGCCCACGCCATGCGCACCGACGATGACGGCGAGCGTGACGGGGCGAGCCGCGTTCATGTTCAGGCGTCGGCCTGCTTTTCTTCTGTTGCTGCCTGTTCGGCAACGTCCTGAGCCTGAGCCTGCTCTTCTACGGCATCTGCCGGGTCCGCATTGGCAATCGGCTCTTCTTCGGCCTGTGCCTGCTCGGCAGATGCTGCTTCAGCTTCGGCCTGCTCCACCGGTGCGCCTTCGGCAACCATTTCCTCGACCGCCGCTTCTTCAACAGCAGGTTCGTCAGCCGGCGCTTGTTCAGCAACCGCTTCTTCGGCGACAACCTGCTCGGCAGGCGCTTCTTCCGCCGCTACGACGTCCTCGACCACTTCGGGTTCTGGCTCCGGCGCCGGTGCTGCTGCAGCCGCCGCTGCCGCTTCGGCCGCTTCGGCTTCGCGCTTGTCCTGTTCTTCCTTGCGCTCCACGGCCTTCTCGCCGGGCTTGCCCTTGTTCGGGTTGCTGCGTGCGGCACGTTCACGAACGCCTGCGGCATCGAGGAAGC